>JAIVJJ010000294.1 GCA_020200095.1 Acidobacteriota bacterium
GCTCGGGATGGACGCATTGAGCAGCGCCCAAGATAATGACCCGGGAATGACCATGTCATTTAACCCGGACGGCACGGCAAACAAAGGGCGTGTGGAGTATATCGCCGTTCACGAATTCGGGCATGTATTAGGCTTCATCCACGAGCAGGATTCGCCGAATCACAATGCAGCCCACTGCGCAGGTGCTAGCGAGGCTAACGCAACTGCACTCACAAATTACGATCCCGACTCTGTTATGAACTACTGCAACAAGGACAAGAACATGAAGGGCTTTCTGACCCTCAAAGATATTCAGGGACTGCGGAAAACTTACGGCACCCGAAATATCAGATCTAAAAACCAAAATGAATGGTGGCTGTGCGAAAAATGTTACATCGTCTTTTACAATGGATACGCCAACAAAGGAGTTTGTGCAAAAGGTGGCGGACACTACGCCAACCGCGCAACCCAGCAGAATTACTTCCTGCCGTATGACACGCCGGAAACCCCGAAGGCTCAAGCCAATTGGCGATTTTGCAACAAATGTCACGGAATGTTTTGGGACGGTTACCCAAATAAAGGAAGCTGTCCAACGGGCGGCGGACACTTCGCGCAAGGATACAACTTTACGTTAACACACGACGTTATAGGCAGCGCGATGACTCAGGAGGATTACCGATTTTGCACTAAATGTCACGGATTATTCTGGGACGGTTACGCAGTTAAAGGAAGCTGCCCGGCAGGCGGAGGACACACCGCTGCCGGATATAACTTTGTCCTTCGTCATCAGCCATTTATACCTATGAAAAGCCTCAACAACCTCCGCCTAAGAGGCAAACCGAAACAATAAAAGGCGGATTATGCAAAGCACGAGGCTCTACTGAGTCAGGAGGAGCGACTTCTTTATAGTCACACGCTCCACTTTGTGAGGTTTTGTGAACCCGTAGGAATCAAGCTTAGAAAAGTGAGATGGAGATTATGTTGAAACGTAAGAGTAAATCGCCGTTCGTTGCGCTGTTCGCCTTCGTGTTGCTCTTTAGCGCGGCATGCGCGTATGGGCAGGAGCAGAAACCACAGGTAAGTGAACAGAGGATTTATTGTGAGATCAGCTACACGAACTTCGCCTGGGGATACCAGCACCGCGGACTCTATGTGGATCCACAGGGCAAGCTTTACAGCTATCAGTATAAGCGTGGCGATAAGCCGTGGTCTCCCCGAAGTGCCGACTCAGCCACCGAGCAGGAGCTCGAAGAGAAATACAGCCATGGTAGAACGCTGATCCGCAAGATCGATCTGCAGGAGTTGCAGGAGAAGTACAAGCTGGTTGAGCCTGCGAGTAAGGGGAAGATGTCAAAGCGCCTTCAGCGGGGAGCAGATCAAGGTTCAAGCGTGACCCGCTGCTATTTATTCGAGGCGGTGAGAGAACGGTACAAGGAAGTCGAGCTCAAGGTAGCAGGTGACTGGAGCTACGAAAACCTGGCGCCAAGCGCCAAAAAGTTGGCAATGTGGTTGGCGTCGCTCCAGGCTTCTGTGCCGTAAGGATTGTTAGCCGCTCAATGCTCTATTGGAGAGAGCCGAACAATTGAAGAGTTAATAGACAGACGAGTTGCCAAACATTAAGAGCTTGGACATTTAACTTATGACTCTTTCATTATAACTACAACTTACCGGTTTATCCCGGCGCACAGGAGGTGAACGATGGGCATTAAAATCTTCGGGCGAGGCATGCGCCGCATAGCGTGAGCCGCATTGTCGGCACGCGTGGACTACTTTAAAACCACGCGAGAGGATAATCGGAACGGCAATCTCTACTGGTATCCGAGCACAGAGGGTACGTCTTTATAGTTACGTGCCCAAGGAGAAAAATTATGTTTAGAGAAAATTTTTGGAGGTAAATATGCACAGAAATTTATTTAAGTTCACTGCGCTCAAGTCATTCAAAATCGTTTGGATGATCTGTGTCGTTTTGCTCTCGTGCGCAATCGTAAGCGCACAGTCCACCGTTACCCAATCGCCTAAGCCCGTAAAAAGTTTGGGAAAGAAAAAAGTTCTGACGAAAAGCCCTATCATGAGGAGCGAAATCAAGAAAGGCACCATGAACGAGATGTTAGCTTGTATCCAAGACCTGAAGGTCACGTCAAAAGCGGGAAAATATGGAAAAATTTTGACCGTGACCTTCAGAACTCTAGAGTCTGTCGTGGCTGAGGTGAGTGTCCAGAAGTGGGGCTCAAGGCGTCCTGAAGAAAAGCCGGACTGGGTGCGAGTAAATAGTTTAATTAATGGCAGGGAGTGGCTTCCGGAATTGGATGAATACGGCAGCGATCGTCGCACTAAAAACCACGGCTTCGAAATCAAACTAGACTATGTGGACGTGGGGATACCCGGAAATAAGTACCGATTAGATCTTTTAGCCACGACTTATAAAGACACCCAACCTGATTATGGGAAGCGCGACACGTTCTCTTGCAAGAAGGAGTTTAACGAACCATAAAAGGCAGACTATGCCAAAGCAGGAGGCTCTGCTGAATCCAGCGAGCCTAGTATCGATAGTGACCGGGAGAGGAACGGCGCCAGCGGGGAGTTTGACCTGACGAACCAAGCGGAGCGAGAGTGCGCTTCAAGCTGGTCTCGGTGGCTCCCGTTGACGAGCAGGGTGATCTCAAGTTTGAAGTCTCCGGCTTCATCGAGATTGATCGCTGAGAAAGGTACGTCGATAAAGAACTAAATTGCTCAAGACAAACGGAGATGAAAGACATGAACAAAATACTAATACTGATTGCAACCCTCTTTCTTGCGGTATGCGGCGGCGCGCCAGCAGACCAAACGACACCCTCAAGCGAGCCGGTCAAACAAGCGCGTGGGGAAACAGCTACGGGTCAGTCTTCGGGCATTGACGTGAAAGTGACCAGAAACGGCGAGCCCCTCGCGGCATTTCAGTCTCCGAGCGACTTCTCCGGCGTCGGCGCTCAACTTGTGAAGGATCATCTATCAATCGAAATCACGAGCCCGGACAATAAATGGGTTCTCACGATTGATGTTCCCGGCGCAAAAGCAGGCGTGTTCCCTCTTTCAGGCGCGAAGGAAGCCGGGAAGTCCACGATCATTCTGCTGGGAGATGATCTGTTTGTGAGGGCAAGCGCTGGCGAGCTGAAACTCAATGAGGTGAGCGAGAGTTTCTGTTCCGGAACATTCACGGGCACGGGCACTGACACGATGGGTAATAAGTATTCCTACGAGGGCAAGTTCTCAAGAGTAAAAGTGATCAGAGAAGAATAGGAGAATAGAAGATGAAGCGAGAAGCCATGAATATCAAAAATTTCCGGCGCGTCATGCGCCTCTGCCGTATAACGCTGGGTGTTGGCGCCGGGCATGGTTCAAGCACTACGACTTGCACGTCTGGATTTGGAAACACAATCCGTCGGGCTTGTTCGCGCCGTTTAATCCGACCGTGCAATGTTCGGATTAAATTTTTAACAGTTAAGTGAATATTTAAGGAGATAAATGTTATGTCAACCATTATAGAAATTGCACCGGACGTGTATCGAATTTCAATCTACGTGCCGGAGGCTGACTTACAGTTCAATCAGTTCGTCGTTAAAGATGATGAGCCGCTGCTCTATCACACGGGGATGAAAGCGATTTTCCCACTGGTGCGCGAAGCGGTAGCACGTATCATCGAGCCGTCGCAAATTCGCTGGATCGGCTTCAGTCATTTCGAGGTAGACGAGTGTGGCTCGCTCAACGAGTGGCTTCAGGTCGCACCATCCGCACAAGCCGTATGCAGTGTGGTGGGCGCGCTTGTGAACTTGAACGATTTTGCCGACCGATGTCCGCGCGGAATGGCATCTGATGAAGTTCTAAGCACAGGTCAATACCGCTTTCGTTTCCGCGCAACGCCGCACCTACCGCACGGTTGGGATGCGAGTATGTTGTTTGAAGAGACAAACGGCACATTGCTATGCTCAGACCTTTTCACTCATAACGGGGATGTGGAAGAAGTGACTGAGTCGGACGTAGTAGGGAGAAGCCGAGCAACGCTGCTCGAATATCAAGCGGGTCCGCTGAGGGACTATTTACCGTACACACCAAACACGGAACGATTGCTGAATGAACTGGCTGCCCTTAAGCCAAAGACGCTCGCGGCGATGCATGGCTCGACCTTCGTAGGAGATGGCGAGCGTGCGCTCCGCGACTTAGCCGTGATGATGAGAGAAACGCTCGGCGACGGTAGTGTTGGTTACCACGCAGAGAAAGCAACCTAACGCTACGGTTGGAGATGACTTGCCCTCTGTGAGCATCTCAACCGCAGCGTTAGGTTACTAAAAAATTTGCGAGTATTTGATTATACCGCAAAGCAAGAGTAAAGGAAGTCAGCATACGCAGCTGTTTTCATTACATGTTGGGATTTCACAAAAGGAGGTGAAAAATATGCAAATCTTTGTCAGCTTTGAAGCGTTTGACACGATCATCGGTAAGGAGGTGACTCGCTTGCGACAGGAAGCGGGAGAACTGATTCAGCGCATCATGAGTTCGGGGAACGTCACGGCAAGCGGCATCTTTGTGGACAAGCGTGGTGGGTTCTTTGTTCTTGAGGTCGAATCGGCTGAAGAACTCATGGACTTACTCAATCCAACAATGGTTGATAATTTCCACATCACGACGCACCCACTAATGTCGATAGAGAAGCTAGGCGAGTTTTTCCAGAAGTGGCAAACAAGTTAGCAGCTTATAGGTGTTGATGCTAACTGCGATCCGATCTCGCCATACAAGTAAAAGTGTGGCTGCTATTTGGTTGTGTTAATTAAAGTGCGCAACCCTAACAAGCGGTTGGAGATGACTTGTCTTCAGCGAGCATCTCAACCGCAGCGTTGGGCGTATCCGCCGGATTAGGTTTTTGGAATCAGATAAAATCAAAATAAAGGCTTATGTTAAATAATAACTTAAATTTAAGGAGATAAATAATTATGGAAAATGTACGCAATTTAATCGCATCTGCAAACCAAAACTTTATGCATGCTTTTAGCCAAGCAGATGCTGCAGGTCTCGCCGCGCTTTATACTGAAGATGCTAAAGTACTCCCACCCGGTAGTTCAATGATGGCAGGCAAAGAGGCAATTCAATCTTTTTTGCAAGGTGCAATTGATATGGGAATTAAAGAAGCGAAACTCGAAACGATAGAGGTCGAATCACAAGGCAATTTAGCCTATGAAATTGGCAGATTCGCATTTTCAGGTGAACAGCAAAGCGGCGAAAGCATACTAATGACGGGCAAATATGTCGTGGTGTGGAAAAACCAAGACGGCACTTGGAAACTCCACGTTGATATTTGGAACGCTGACGCCTCTTAACAGAGTTGCTTGAATCGTTAAAATACGCCCAACAAATCATTGGACCTGAGACGGAAACAACGACTTTGTTATAGTGTTGTCCGTTAAACCTTAGCTTGCGCGTAGCGGTTTCCGCCCACGTCAACTCCGTTGTTAAATATCAGTCAAGAAAATTTATTATTGTTTGTCCGCGAAATAATTGACAGAGGTTAATTTTAATCTTTACTTTGACAATGTTTAATAGAATGTAGCATCAACAATCTGCGCTAAACAATTAACCATTTGAAACATCTGCCACACGACTTCGTCACTTTGCAAAAATTAAACACGCCTGAAAAGTTATGGAAAGCCTTATAAAATGAGGCTTTCCATTTTATTGGTGAATTTTAAGGAAATGGCATACGCTTTGCTTATTCAATCGGGAAAAGAATGCCATTAAGTATTGCTTGAAGAAATTCTTTAATTTATCTAAGGAGAAGTTGTATGAATCGTATTAAAAATTTATTAGCTCTATTTGCTTTTTCTCTCCTGATTTTTGGCTTACCCGCAATCGCTTCGGCGCAGTGGCGCGATAATCGCAACGATGATGATTACTACCGAAACAGCAGAAATAATCGTAATCTACAGTCAACAATTAGAAACTTAAAAAATCGTAGTAATCAATTCGAACGTAAGGTTGACCGTGAACTCGACCGCAGCCGTTACGATGACCGTCGTCGTGAAGACCGTATCAATGATGTAGCGAGAAATTTCAGTGATGCAGTTGAGAGACTAGATGACGAATATGATAACAGAAATGATTATAACGATAGCGCTGACGAAGTCCGCCGCGTGTTAGATTTAGGTTCACAGCTTGACCGATTGGTAACTCGCGCTCGCTTGAGCGGCACAATTCAAAGTGATTGGAACAGAATTCGTGAAGACCTTCGCGTATTAGCAAATGCTTACAACACCAATTATAATAATCGTAACCGCCGTAATAATCGTAATGATGATTACCGACGCAATCGACGTGATGACGACTACAATCGCAACCGACGAACAAATGACAATTGGCGCAACAGAATTCCGTTCCCGCTTCCCTTTTAGTACTGACCGAACGAAAATTTTGGACAAAGTGAAAAAGCCTGAGTTTTTAGCTCAGGCTTTTTTGACTTCAAGCGAAAATTAATTTAACGCCTGCTATTACTAATACAAGCGCTAAAATCCGGCGTAAATTTATCGAATCAAAATAACGACTTCCCAGGGTCGAACCGATAATGCCTCCGGCAACAGCGGCAATTATCCAAAACCAAACATTTAATTGTAGCTGCGCGACTTGCGCGTAATTGCCCAAAATTCCCGAAATCGAATTTACCAAAATAAACATCGCCGAAACGCCGGCGGCTTTTTTTGTTTCCGCCCAACCTGTCAAAAGCAAAACGGGCGTTAAAAAAATTCCGCCACCGACTCCGACTAAACCCGAAAGCAATCCGATGATTGCGCCAATCGCAAAAGCCAGCCAGATTTTCGGCGCGACCGTTTCTTTTTCAACGGAAAATCTCCAGGCAAGCCGCAGCGCAGCGACAATTAAAACCACGCCTAAAATTTTTTTGTAAATCGGTGTGGGTAAATACATCATTCCGCCGATAAAAGCGAACGGAACGGAAGCAGCGGCAAACGGCAAAAAAACTTTCCAATCAAAATGTTTCGCGCGGTAAAACTGAAATGCAGCGAGGGAAGCAACAAAAATATTCAAAAGCAGCGCCGTCGGTCTCGTAACATTCGGCGCAACCGCCAAAAAAGCCATTACCGCCAGATAGCCGGATGCGCCGCCGTGTCCGACCGAAGAATACAAAAGGGCAACCAGAAAAATTGCGGTAATTACTAGAACTTCAAACATTTATACTTTGCGCTTTGGTATTTTTTCTTTGTATTTCAAGCAAAAATTCATCCCATTCGCGCAAAGCCATTTCCACTTGAACTTGATGCCTTTCGCGCTTATTTCGATACTTTTTCCGAAGTTCCGGCGGCAAAGATTCAAGCAAGCCAAATGTAATATTTACAGGTTGAAAATTTTTCGTTTCAACGTTTGAAACGTAGCGACACAACGCGCCGATTGCTGAAGTTTCAGGTGCAGCAATCAAATTTTCGTTTCGCATAATACGCGCCGCATTTAGTCCGGCAAGCCAGCCCGTTCCGACTGATTCAATATAACCTTCAACGCCCGTGATTTGTCCGGCGAAAAAGAGTTTCGGATTCTTCCTGGTTTGCAAAGTCGCGTCCAAAATCTTCGGCGAATTGATAAAAGTGTTACGGTGAATTTGTCCGAACTGCAAAAAATCAGCGTTTTCCAGTCCCGGAATTAATTTCAAAACTCTTTCCTGCTCGCCGTAACGTAGATGATTTTGAAAACCGACCAGCGAATAAGCATCAGCCATCAGGTTTTCCTGCCGTAATTGAACCGCAGCGTAAGGCTCAAAACCTGTCTTCGGGTCGGGCAAACCTTTCGGCTTCATACAACCGAATCGCAAAGTGTCAACGCCGCGCCGCGCAAGTTCCTCAATCGGAAGACACGATTCAAACCAGTGTCTTTGCCGTAACGCGCGGCTTTGAAAGCGATTGACATATCAATCGAATCGGCAGCTACAATTGGCGCAATCGCATCGTAAAAATACAACTGGTCGTCGCCCGTCATTTTCATAATCTCTAGCGTTAATGCGTCTGAGGTTAAAGGACCCGTCGCAACAATTGTGATTTCGTCCGGCGGAATTGTTTTAACTTCCTCACGAATGATTTCAATATTCGGATGGCGCTCAATTTTTTCCGTAACAAAATCGGAAAATTTGTTTCTATCAACCGCTAGTGCCGCGCCCGCCGGAACTTTCGTCGCCCCAGCCGCTTGCATAACAAGCGATTTTCCGCGCCGGAGTTCTTCTTTCAAAAGATACGGCGCAGTTCCGATTTCATCCGATTTCAGCGAATTTGAACAGACAATCTCGGCTAATTTGTCTGTTCGGTGAGCGGGCGTTTGACTTACGGGACGCATCTCATAAAGTTTAACTTTTGCAGCGCTTTCCGCCGCCTGCCACGCCGCTTCAACGCCTGCCAACCCCCCACCGATAACATTTATTTTTTTCATCTAAATTTAATTCTTTGAGTTGGTTGTAAATTTAATTTTAACATACCACAAAGACTTGCCGAAAACTTTGAATCCAGATGATTTTAGATAAAAATTAAAACACAATTGCTTGACATAATCCTTGCAAGAAACGTATATTTTGAATTTCGCCACCTTAGCTCAGTTGATAGAGCATTCGATTCGTAATCGAAAGGTCTCGAGTTTGAGTCTCGAAGGTGGCTCCATTATTAACATAATTAAATCAATAACTTACAAAAAAAATAAAAGCATCAAATTCGATGCTTTTTTCCTTTTGTGTGCCAAATGTGTGCCAAACTCAAAAAGCGGTAAGGTCTTAATCTTTTGGTGATGTAGTTATAGGTGTCTTAAAACGCCCGTTTATGAGTGGAATAAACTTAATCATTACTTTGCTTTGAATCAAGAGAAATCTTAGAGCATTATCATTGACGCTCAAACGTCGAAAACGGCATTATTTATGA
Organism: Acidobacteriota bacterium; assembly: GCA_020200095.1. Lineage (GTDB taxonomy): Bacteria > Acidobacteriota > Blastocatellia > Pyrinomonadales > Pyrinomonadaceae. The sequence continues at coordinate 8,907 of JAIVJJ010000294.1, forward strand.
TTAAATTGAAGTTCGGCGGCGCGTTAAGAAGTAAAACGAGAATGGCGCAAATTAACGAAGCGTTGTGTAAGATTCTGGCGCATAACATTTGCATCCTAAATATGAGTATTCACGAGTTAGGAATAGAGACTAAATTTTGGAATGAAATACTTTGAAGCGGATTCATTCCGCTCTCTCTTTTCCGTTGTTTGGTTGTTTCTTTTCTGCTATATTTCGCAACATAAAAATTACAAATAATGCAGTGGCTAGTAAAGCCCCAATAATGATACCTAAAAAGATAAAATCTATGACGTATGATGAACTATCTGATTGGTTAAGAGTAATAGCCGCGATAATAGGCTTTTTTACGTTTGTGGCTCTGATTGCAACAACTTGGGTAACAATCAAGGCTAATAAAGAGAAAGAAGTTAAAAATAAAGAACAACAAGAACGCATAGAGAAACTTAAAAATGATACCGCCAAACTTGAAAAAGAGATTACAGAGGCAAAAACGAAACAAATCGAAGCGGAAAAAGCATTACTTGAATTGCAAAATCGTATAAGTCCGCGAAGTTTAACCCAAGAACAACAAACCAAACTACTTGCTGCTCTCAAAACTCTCCCAAAAGATTCGATAGATATACATTTTATTTCAGGAAACGAAGAATCAATCCAATATGCAGAACAATTCATTAGAGTTTTTAAGGATGCAGGTTGGCAAGTGCAACCGAAAGCAGCGATTACAAGTTTTAGCGTTTTAGGCTTGCATATTATCGGTTCTGGTTCTGATTCGCCTGTAATGTCGCTAACACAAGCCTTCAAGGATTGCGGAATCCAAATAAATGGCAATGAATCCTTTCCGCCAGACTTGCCTAATTCAGTCTCCCTAACTGTAGGTGCAAAGCCTTGACCCAATCTTGTCTCAAATCTGCTTAACCTTGTTTCATAAATCTGTCTCATAAATGCTTTTTGCAACAAAGCCCAAAAATATTATTTATTTTGACTTTTGACACACTCTCAAATCCTTCTTACTAAGCGTTCAAAACAATTGTTTTCCAACACCACAAGATTAGGTCATTATCCGAAAATCATTCTCTTAACCGGCTTTTCGGCTTTGATAAAACATCGATTCGAGTTTATCCGATGCCTGTGCTTGCATACCGTCTAAAACGTGGCTGTAAGTTGAAAGTGTCAAATTCACGTCCGCGTGTCCAAGTCTTTCTTGAATCACTTTCATATTTTCACCACTTGCCAAAAGCAATGTCGCGCAACTATGCCTTAGTGAGTAAAGCCGATGATGTCCGAGTTCGGCAGTTTTCAAAATCCCGTGAAAATGTCTTTTGGTAAGATTGCCGTAACGAATCGGTTGACCTTCATCGGTTGCGAATACAAGATTATTTCTTTCGTAACCTTCGCCCGTTTTGAGTATTTTCTCAGCTTGTTTGATTCGATGCTCGCGCAACTTTGAAAGAAGCGTTTTGGGTAAAGGTATAGTGCGCCGTGAAAGCGTCGTTTTCATTTCTTCATCAAAATACCAGCCGCCGCCTTTTCGCCAAATAAGTGTTCGCTGAAAAGTTGCCGTGCCGCGTGCAAACTCGACATCTGACCACTTTAAAGCCAAGTATTCTTCCGGTCGCGCGCCTGTAAGCAAAGCAAATTCAAAAACGATGCCGTGTTTGTCGGTTTTAGCCGCTTCTAAAAATCTTTGCGCTTCGTCTGGCGAAAAGACATTTATTTCTCTTTTCTGTTTTTTGGGAAGTTCGACAAAATTGCAAGGATTGTCTGAAATGTATCTTTGCTCGACAGCTTTATTGAGTGCGTTTTTAAAAATTGAATGAACGTAGCGAATTGTCCGCGCTGAATACTTGGCTTTCATTTCGTTGTAATGCTTTTGAATTTCAAACGTCCGTAAATCTGACACTTTACGATTGCCAAGTTTCTCATAAACATATTGCGTTAAGTGGTATTCGTAAGAATCAAAAGTTGCTTCACGCACCCGCGCCTTTGCAATCGTTTGAAGCCATACAGTAAGAAATTCTTGGACGGTTAAAGAAGTTTTTTCGACAAGTTTTCCCTTGTCTGCCGACGAAAGTTTTTCATTCAAAACTTTTTGAGCATCTTTTTTCGTGCCTTGCACGGTTTCATTGTAATAACGGCGTTTGCCCGTTTTCTCATCTCGTCCGAGAAAGATGCGAATTTGCCAACTATCATTAGTTCGTTGTGTCAATTGCCCTGCTTTTCGAGTATTTGCCATTTGATTTTCTCCAATTTTAACAGGACGCGCCTTTTGTGATAAAATCGGCGCATCCGTTGGTTTAGTGAATGACTCCTTTGGATAGTTGGGCTTAGGGAAGTTGACGCTTTCCTAAGCCTTTGCACTTATGCAGTTTGTTGATGCCGTGCTAGTCCGATGTGCAAACTCAAAGCACTTACCGCGTGATAGCAAACCAAGCCTTTTTCCGCGCCTTTGCAAGTGCATTCAACCGTTTTATAGCCGCGTTCGTCTTTCCGACAAATAACCGTGTAATAGCCTTTTGAGCCGGAAACGCGGTAACGTCCAAAATGGTCAAATTCGACACGCGGACGGATTTTCAAAGCCTTTGCAATCGCTCTTTCAAGTTGTGTTTTATCCTTCAAAATAAACATTTTCTTTTCTTCCTTGTTGTTTAAATTTGTCATTTCTGACTTAATTAAAGATTAACAGATTCGTTAATCTTTTACAAGTAAAGAATAACATTTGCGTTAATCTTTTTTTTTGTTTATTCTTTTTTCAAGATGAAGAAACTAACCGCAAAACAAGTAGCTGAAAGATTGAATGTAAATGACAGCCGCGTTCGACAGCTAATCAATTCTGGCAAACTTCCTGCTGAAAAATATGGCAATCTTTGGTTGATTGACGAAAAAGACTTAAAACTTGTCAAAGACCGCAAACCAACAGGTCGCCCGCCGAAAGATAAAAACACAAAATAAACCTTCACTTTTCCGGCAAGCCTAAAGCCTCTCGAATCGCTTTCTTTTCATCTTCGATAGTCTGCATCTTTTCGATTCCGGCTTTGTCTTTGATAAATGCACGGGCTTCATCTTCGGTGAAAGCTATTTCTCTTAACAAAATCTCTTTCATTTTTAACATTTCAATCGCAAAAAGATGTTCGGCAAGTTCTTCTTCAAAGTTCGGACGCAAGCCTAATTCATCATTTACGGCTTTCCAAGAATCGGTTGCGCGAACATATAAATAAGCGGCTAATTTCGCATCATTTGATATTTCTTCTTTCTCTTCAAAATCGCATCGCAAGAAAAAATCAAAGTGCGTTATGTAGCCAAGTCTGACAATCAGATTACACAAGCGGAAAGTTTTGATTTCTCTCATAAGGTCGTAATAATCAACCTGACGGAATGATTCTTTTGGACTTGCTGCGATTATCGCTGTTATTTCGCTTTCGTCGCCGCGTGCAATTGCATTATCAGCGAGAGAGAGCCTTTCAAGCATCGTTAAGCCGTCATAGTTCCTTCTGATATTCTTGATATTCATTTGTTCTGTTTTCTTGATTTCAAAGCCACTTCGACGGCTTCAAGCCGTTGTTCCATTTCGCCGACTTTCAAGGCTTCGATGTAGCCGTGTGCAATTGAAACAAGCAAGCGTCCGCGCTGAATTGAATTATCCAAGCCGACCGATTCTTGCAGAGCGTAATCAAGCACAATCAACACGCTTGCGCTGTTTCGGATTGTCAAAGGCAAAACAGATGCGTCGGCATAATGCGGTTGTTTGGTTGCGAGTCCGCCGTTGCGTCGTGCTATTGCCCTTTCTTTACCTTTCGTTGCATCGTGCATAAAGCACACGCCGCTTTCACCCGCAAACGCCTTACATTGCTCGCCGCGCCTGTTCTCTGCCTTACACTGTTTCTTATCTGACATAAGCGTTAGTTACCAAGCCTCAACTTACCTTGAGTTGGATTTACTGCAACAAACTCTCACGTTGTTACTCAAGAGATTTACTCTGTTTCCAAACTTTCGCCTTGCGGCAATCTTTCGCATCGCGGAAATATGAATCTTTTGAAAAACGCAATGTTTCATCTTTGTAAAAATGTTCGCCGCGCAGTTTTAGCATTTCCAGAAAGCCGCAAAGATTCATTGCCTTTCTTGTCTGGAAATATGCCAAAAGATTTTCAAGGTTTGTTTTGTCATTCGTAAGCAGTTCGTTAAAATTTAGACTTTCGAGAACTTCGGACATCACGAAATCCGAAACATCTTGAGTCAATAAACTGTGAGTTGTTTTGTCCGGCAAGGATAACTTTTCGACTATTGAATCAATTGAGTAACTTCTAAAAAAGGAATGTTCAAACCGTAAAATGCCTCTGACTGTTTTGATATTTTCCGGCTTTGCATATTTTCTTGCCAAGACTTCCCGAAACTTGCCGTAAATCCGTATCTGTCTTGTTTTTGCTTTGAAGTAAAGTGTCGAATCGTTGTAAAGCAGTTTGTCCATTCTTGGCAGAATCTTATCGGATAACTTTTTAATTGTTTGGAAAACTTTTGCCTCTGACAAAGGAAAATCTTTAGCAAAATCAACGCGGCTAACGGTTGCCGTCTTTGCGTCAAAATTCAATCCGCTATTTGCTTCGACATATTCGGAAATCATCTGCAAACCTTCAAAAACTTCGGCTTGATTTGGCAATCGTGCATTGTGTCCGAAAAGCATTTTGGGCAAAGACACTTCCGCCAAAAGATGCCAGATGTTGTTTGGCGTAAGTATCATTGTCAAATTCGGTAGAGCGTCCGAGCCTTTTGTGTTTAGTGTCCAAGTCGGATTTCTCGCCTTTGACAAATAATGCCAATGACTTTTGAAATCATCGCAAATCAATGATTGAAAAAAGTGTTTTATTTGAACGGAGTCAAGCATTGATTCTCTGCCGTTTGAGTTTGGTTTCCGCCGTTTTCAATCCAATTCGTCAAAGCCATTTGGCTGTATCGGTATTGCCTTTCACCGATTTGCACGAAAGGAATTTTCTTTTCCCTCGTTAATTCATAAATCCGAGCGGGTTTTAGATCCAAAATTTCGCTAACTTCCTTTACCGTCAATAATTTTTGTGTCATTAGGTAAACTCTCCCAAAATAAAAAATCGTTAGTTCAAATGAGAAGAACTCAAATGAACCAACGACAATTTACTTTGATTAAGTTACTTGCAAGGTTGCTTGGAAGGTTGCAACCTTTACTCAAATTCTAAATCCTCTTTTATTTGCTCAACAATTTTAACTAATCCAAGATTTTCAAAGTATTTGCTGATAGTTTCTAAATCTTTTTCATATTCAACAAAGTTTTTTTCTTGTTTTTCGTGAAGGTTTTCGAGTTTTGTTTTAATGGTGTTCGGGCTGAACGGTGTAAGGAAGGCAATAAATTCTTTTTTTTTGGACAGAGGACATTTGACGTTTAATTCGTCTAAAAGATAACTCATTGCCAAAACAGCGCGGTCAAGTGTTAAGTCTTTGTGCTTCTTTATGCTGTTTTTTGATTCGATTTGGGTTGCTTCTAACATAGCCAATTTTTCCAACTTTTCTATCTCAAGTTGACATTTTTCGTGAAAAGGCGTTCCCCAAGCATCATCAAGTAACATTCTATTTTGCTCATAATCAGTTTTTCGTTGAATAAGATAAGTAATTTTCTCTTTATAAGTTGAAAAGGTTTCGAGATGTTTTAAGACTTCCTTAAAGTCAAAAAGTATTTGTTCCGGGTCATTAGTTACATCTTCATCATCTTCATAAACTTCTAGATTTTGTTGTAATTTCAATATTTCAGAGCAACAAATTTCAATCTGCTTATCTTCTCTCCGAACATTTACAAAGTAATCCAAGATATATTCATAGAGAAAATATCGTTGTTTATCTGTTAAAGGTTTTTCGCCGTATAATAAATTAAGTTCTTTTTTCAAATGTCTTGAAACGGTTAGCGGTTTAGCTTTGCTTTCCTCGATTTGTTTAACTGCAAGCGAAATCACCCGGCAGCATTCCAACGGCTCAAACAATTCAAAGTTCTTGCCATCTTTGTTAGTTAATTCTTGATAAATCTCATAATAAAATTCAAATTGTAAAAAGTCGTCAAGTTCTTCTATTTCTTCGTCAGTGTATTCTTTTATTACCATTATCCTTTCCCTTCGACAATCCGAATTTCTTCATCGGTCAAATCGTGGAGCCGATAAATTAAATTTGAAATTTTCCATTAAAATTCGATAATACTTTCATCACCGGCAATGTTTCTGACTTTCATTCGTATCGGGTTCTTTTTAGTAAAAATCTTGCCGTTCCAAAATTCTTTTGTTTTTTTGCCATTTAGGATAACAAAAGAGTTTTTATCAATTTTCAATTCAACTTCTGACTTCCAAACGCCTTCTTTGTTTGTGCAATCTAGGCTGACAAATTCAATCAATTCCAAACCGTTGTCGCTGATTTCGAGCGGTTTGAATTTCGTCTTTTTCTTTGGCGTTTCTTCGTCGCCGTCTTCAGTTTCTTCGTCGAATAAGTCTTTCTTGCCTTTTTTGCCCTGCAAGGCTTTCTTTTGATTGTATTCGTCAATCTTTTGATTCAATCGGTCGGAAACAAAGCTGTTAAATTCGATTTCAAAACCGTTTTCAACCGGACGTAAATCGTATTCGGCAATATCGCCCAAAACGACATCATCGAGAATTTCCTTCAAATCGCGCAGTTCGATTTTGAAATTTGTTTCGTTTTTTTCGCTGATGAATTTATCGAGCGCGGCGCGGTCTTCGATGTCTATGTAATAAATGATGACTTTTTTGATGTCTTCGGCAAGGTCGGGCATCGCTTCGTTTAAGATGCGGTTCATCAAAGGAATGTCGAGAACTTTGGTCGAATGGTCTAACAGATTTGGAATATAGACGGGCATCAAGCCTTCTTTTGAATCTTCAATCGCGCCTTCCCAAAACTTGTCCAATTGGTCTTCGTTTCGCAAACCGACGATTAAAGATTTGAGTTTGTCCATCGTTTGAATCGGATTGCGGAAAAGCGAAACGCCGTCTTTGATGTCGAGCATTTCAAACGCCGCGCCGTTTTCCTTTAATCCTTTGATAATTCTTTCAAGCAAGACTTCTGGCTTTTGTGTTGCGTAATCGGCTCTTTCTTCTGAAAAAGTTCCAATTGGAGCTAAATCATTCCAAAGATTTGTAACTAAAGTTCCTTTATCTTCGTCTAGGTAATACTTATAAACTGGGTCTCTTGCTCCCTTGTTGAATTTTGCTTCGCCTTTTTCAATCATTTCTGCAAGTCTAGTTTTTGAATAGGTTTTTAAGTTTGCCCATTTGAATCTTTTTCCTTGCTCGTCAATTTTGTCATATCTCTTTAGTGCAGACTCTGAATATGGTTTATAAAGTTTATTAAAAATAAACTCTTCGTTTTTAGTGTAAATAAAAATTGTGTCTGTGTTTTGCGGATACTTGTTTGAGATTGCTTTGCTACTTCCTGCGCCATAAGTCCTTTCCCAAATTATTTCGTTCAAAAAACTATTTTCGCCGAAAACTTCATCCATCAAAATTTTTATGTAATGCCCAATATGCCAATCAAGATGAACATAGATGCTTGCCGTATCAGACATTATTGATTTTATTGCGTAAAGATTTTCATACATCCAATTGAGATAATCTTCTTTGTGCCATATGTCGCCATACATCTTTTCTTCAAAGGCTTTGTATTCTTCAATTTCGACTTCTTCGCCCGCTTCCAACGCGGCTGCAAGTTCGGCTTCTATTTCAGCAAGCTGTTCGGCAATCTTCGGATTTCGCCGCAGATAAATTTTTCTGGCATAATCCGCGCCGGACGCAAACGGCGGGTCAATATAAACAAGGTCAACTTTGATATTTTTATCCTTCAAATAAGCGCACGCCGAAAGACATTCGCCGCGCAGAAGAAGATTTCCCGAATCTTCCGCGCCGATTTTTTCCGTTCGTTCGACTTCGTAAAGCGGCAAGCCACGCTTAATGCGGTCAATCACCTTGCCGTTTTCACGATAACGTAAAACGCGCCGTGTTCTGGTGAAATTATCCAAAATCGCTTGTCCGTCCGTCGTTTCGGGAATGTATGAAATATATTTAACAGGCATAATTTATCTTAATTCTTCTTTTCCTTTTTCCGTTGTCCGATAGGCTTGCTGAGGATGTGTAGATTCGGCTTGTATCCGTTCAATCTTTTTCTCACGCAGCAAAGGACGGATATAAAAACGCAAAATATATTCTTTGTTTCGGTTCAAAACAACGGCAATTTCCTGCAATCGAAGTTCACGAACGCTTAGAAGTTTAAGTATGGCTTTGGTCAAAATATCCGGTCTTGTGCGTTCACCTATTTGTTTGAGTGTTTCTAACAACTCTGGATATAAGCCTTGTATCTCTGGATATAAGCCTTGTATCTCTGGATATAAGTTTTTATCAACTGTGTCGGCTGCTTTCGCGTCGTTCTTGTTATTTATATTGAAAATAAGTTCCGGTTGATATAAATCATTACCATCAACCGAATTCAAAAATCGTTTGCCCGGAAGATAAAATGTTGCCGAGCCTTTTGAATGCTGTTCAAGTAAATCAAGATCGCGCAAACGCCGCAGATGACCGCTGGCTTTTAGTGTATCTATTCCCGGATTAACCGAACGAAACACGGCATTATCAATAAATCCTTTCTTTTTTAGAAACAAAAGAGCATGCGCTTCTTCTTTGTTCAAATTACAGTCTTTGAAGTTCTCAAGCCATTTAATATCTTCTTCTTCGACAAAATGAATGTTATGCAGCGTTAAGGAAAATATGTTAAAAGAGCGGTCGGAATTGATAATCGGCAACGTCAGATTTGCTTCCTTCATCATCGTTCGCATCGTGCGAATGCCCGTGCCTTTTGTTTCGGCATATTTCAAATCGTGCAAAACGGTCGCAATCTTCGGGTTTCGCATTCGAGACGCGCCGGGTTTGCCTAAGTTTTCTTCCGGGATTAAAGAATATCCGGGATTGATAATCTCAAGCCGGTCGCTGTAACGATGAACCTGAATCGTGCTGTGTAAAGTGTAATCGCGGTGCATTATGGCATTAGCGACGGCTTCACGAATAACATCAAAAGGAATCAGCGGAATATCTACTCTGTTCGGGCTGTTTGCAGGTAAGGAAAAGCGATTTGGAATATCTTCCATTATTTGATTTATAAGGCGCGGAATCAAAAGCAACAATGCTTCACGCATTTCCAAACTGTATTCATAACGATTTTCAACATCGCTCATCCATTCATTTCCGGCAATGCGAAGATAATCAACGCGCATCATCGGAAAATGTTTGCGGAACGCGCTGTCTTTGCCGAAAAGCAATATGCCCGCAATAGTCGCGCAACGCTTATTTTCGTGAACAACCATTGCCGATAAAGAATCGAGCAGTTCTTCATCGGAATAAGATAATTCTTTCGCCGTCGGATTCAATCTGCTTCTTAGCCTTCGATATTCCTGCAAGGCTCGCGGCTCAAAATCTTCGATTGAAGTTTCCGGCAAAGGCGTTTCATCAAATTTACGGTAAGTTCTTAGCTGAATAAACAATAGTAAATCATCATCCGTGCAATGATGGTCGGTTGAAGTAATCCGCCGGAACGAACCGTTTGTAACGCCTCTTGATTTAACGAAAATAGGTTTATCTTGAGGTTGTGCTTCCGGGATATAAACAATAATTGCTGATCTTCCATTAACGGTTTCAACACTAACTACGGGACTTATCGGAAGATTGAAATTATTTCGGCAAACGGTAGCGATTTTTGCCTTAACATTATCCATTTTTTCAACGCCTTCAACTTCGTATTTTAGAGTGTCTTTATCACGCACAACGCCAAGCACTAAATAACCGCCGTTTTGATCAGGTTCATTGGAAAAAGCCGAAATCGTTTCGAGCATACTTTTTCCAATGTCCGAGCCGCGCTTGGCTTCGATTTCAACCGATTCATCTTCGGTGTTTAATCTTTCTAAAATTTCTTCAAGACTTAACATTTTAATCGCAGAAAAAAGTTTTCAGTTTTGTATTGAGCTTTACAAGATTGTCGTTGAAATCGTCGGCATCCGTCAGATAAAGATAATCAAATTTACGATAGCCGAATCGGTCGTTATTCATTTTAAGAAATTCGTTTTCAACAAAAGTTCTTCGCAGCTTAAAAGTTGTTTGTTCGGCGTAACCGCTGCCTTTAGTTTCGACAATCAAAGCGCGGTGAATTTTTCCGTCTTTACTGCGCTGAATAACCATAAAATCCGGCGTGTATCTGCCGACGTATTTGTTGTTTTCCGTATAGCATAGAATCCGAAAATCCGTGATGTCCTTTTCGCCATTGAAATAGATTTCCAGATTGCAGTTTTTTAGATAATCGTCGCGCAAAGCCTCGATGAAAATATCCTTTTCAAGATTGCTGTCGAATTTATAAGGTAAAAAATGAAAAGTTCTGTCTTTGTGAGCGACGGGAAAAGATACTTCATTCGGCTTGCGCTGAATCAGATTTTCCAAACCTTGCGCTTTCGCCATTTCCAGAAGTTTTTCAAAATCTTCATTCAATTTTGCCTGTCTTGCTTCCAAATCCAAACCTTCACCGTCAATTTTCAAAATCTCTTTCGTTTCATCTTCGTTCGGATAAAGTTTCGTGCTTTTGGTAATCGCTTGCAGACTTTCAACAATCAGCATCTTCGCGCTTTGCTCGAAAACTTCGCTTTTCGTATTGAGTTCGCGTCGCGTGTGAAAGGCAAGACGAATTTGTTTATTGATTTCCGGCAGATCGTAGAAATCATTAAAAAATCTTTCGCCATCTTCGGTGAATGTAACTTGTTCAAATAACGCTTTCAACTCAACGGCAAAGCGTTTTAATTGCTGTAAAGAAATTTCGCCGAAACCTTCTTTACTTATGTTCAAAAGCCAGCGATTAAAGTCGGCATAATCGCCTTTTTCCGTGTCCAAAACGATTCTAGTTGCATCGTCGGAAGTTAAATTTCTTTGCGTGATAATTCCTTGATTAAGAAAATCATTTGTTTTTATCGAAGCGATTTCCTTTTGTGGATTCAATTCGCTGTTTGTCGTCAAAGTGTCGTATTCAACTTTGAGTTGAAAGAAATCAACTTCGGGAAGTTTGAGATATGCCAGCCGTGAAAAGCGTTCAACCTTTTCGGTTTCTTTCGTCGCGCCCAGACTGTTAATTTCGTTGATGCTCGTCTTTTGTTTTTCGGCAAGCTGTATGTTGAGCGTATCGGCATTATCTTTGCTCAACCATATCAAAGCCGTTTCGGTTGCTTCCTTTTCGACTTGCCGCAAACATCGGCAGCTTGTCTGCAAAACCATATTTTTTGGGCAATCGCCGCTTTGCGATAAAATAACGCCCGTCAAACTCCGACAATCCCAACCTTCCTTTCCGATTTGCACAAGCAAAATTATTTCTTTCCGAGAAACAGGTTCATCAAGCAATTTGAAATCAAGCTCGCTATCTTGTGGCTGCGGAAAGTCTTTATTGCCCTTATGAAATTTTAGAATTTTGTTGCTGTCTATTGCCAAAATATCTGTTAGAAACGGATAGACTTCATTTTCAAGCCGTGCGATTGTCCCGCAATAGATAGCAAGTTTTGCACAAGTTCCGTCTCTATATATTTTTATTTCCCCGTCTTTCTTATATTTCTCGTAAAAATCAACAACACCTTTGGTTATAATTTGGCGTGAATCTAATCCTCTCTCTTCGCTTTTAATTTGCGGATTTTTAAGAAATGTTTTGATGCCTTCGATAAGCGGAAAATAATAAACAGTATTCGTGATTTGCTCCGATTCAAAACTTACTCTTTCACCAAAAGGAATCTTTTCCTTTTTTTCCAAATAAGGCGTTCCCGAAAAGCCTAAAACACTATTAACTTTTCCGTTCTCATTCCATTTGTTGACGACTTGCCGCAGTTTAATATCAGAATCGGTCGCGTGATGAACTTCATCAATTAGAATCTGCAAGTTTGGAATTTTACCGATAAAGTTACGAAGTTCGTTTGCTTGCGCGTCCTTTTCGTCTTCAGTCTTTTCAATTAGTTCGTGTTGTCTTGTGAGTTCTAAGCGGTCTAAGATAACCTTTTCCGCATTAACTACCATTATCAAGCCTGTAAGCGTATCAAACGGCTGATGCCGCGCTATCTTCTGCACATTCGGATTCTTTGCTTTATTGCTTTTCTTAGCTGATTTCGATTCATCTAAAACTTCAAACTTAATAAGCCGTTTCAAATTACTTGCCGCAGGTTCTGGAATAACCCAACTTGGCTCAAATTGCTCAATGCTTTTCAAACTCGGAATAATCGAAGACTTCAAGCCGGACGGAATTAAAACAAGAAAGTTGTGAGCGAAAAGTTTGTTTTCCGGTTCGGTTTGGGCAAAGTAAAGGTCAAGATACATCAAAGCCGCCATCAGAAAAGTTTTGCCCGCGCCCATCGGCAAACTGAAAAGATAATCGGCATAATTCACACCATAGAAGATTTTCTTAGCGACAACTTCAAAATCCATTGTCGAAGCATTTTCGGCAATAAGTTTTTCGTTCGGCGAAAGTGTTGTCAAAGTATTTTCGGCTTGCTGTCTGACAAACTCGAAAATCGAACACGCCGAAACCGAATTTCTGAAAACATTCTTTGCTTCATCCGTAATAAAAAGTTTCGATAAATCTTCTTTCTGTGTGAAAAAGCCTTCACTTAAAAGTTGCCAAAGCGGTTTGTTTTCTCCGGCAATTTTCAAGAAAAGATAAACTTCAATCGCTTCAATTTGTGGTTCGCGTAATTGACCTATTTTTCGGATGTATTCGATTACTGATTTTATCTTGCAATCCGGTGAATTTAGCCAAAACTTTGATTTTCTTTGGATAATGTCATTAAACATAATGTCAGTTACAATATAACTTGCAGAAAGAAGTTTTTATGAGTTATTGAGTAAAAGAATTGACGAAATTGTAACAAAGCATCTGTGTTTTGACTAATCCCCGAAAAGTCAATTTTCAGGCTCAAAACAATTTGTTTGTTTATAAATTTTTGTGTGCCAGATGTGTGCCAAGTGTGCCAAAGACAGCAAAACTTAACGAAACTATTATAAACTGAAATATGAAAAATGCTGAATAAAACGAAGTGAAATGAAGTTGGAAAAACTCAAAAAACCTGCGGTCTAAGTTTCGTAATCGAAAGGTCTCGAGTTTGAGTCTCGAAGGTGGCTCCATTATTTTCAACAACTTACGGACACCAAAGGGTGTCCGTTTTGCTTTGTTTCCTAAAAAGTTTCCTAAGCCTTGCTTCTGTATTTCTTCATTCAATTTATTACTTTTCCTATCTTTACTAACTTAATACTCATCTGGAAGCAAAACAGTTGTAGAACTCCTATCCGCCTCTGTAATCACCCATAGCTTCACATCCCTGGCTGTCCTGTAAGCCGATAGAATACGAAAACCTTCTCTAATCGAAAGTTCATTCTCTTTTCTGTCATCCTCACAAACATCTCCCCAGTCTCCTTTCTGATGTCTGGCTAGAAACTCTCCGGGAAGTTGATTTGCTTCTGTTAAGGCTTCTCTTGCTCCAATAGTTAAAAAGACTTGGCTAAGTGGAAACTAAACAACCGATTCAAAAAATCATAAGTTTTCTGTCGAAGATTAAAGCAGCCCAACGCGCTTGACCAATTCATCAAATCGCGGGTCGTCGCGCAACGGATCCAGGCGTGGTTCAACTTGAAGGTAAGGTATCGTCCACTCGCGTCGCTTGTAGGCACTCTCAAGATATTCAAACGCTTTATCCTTGTTCCCTATTTGAGCATTTATACACGCGCCAAAGAAATAAGCCTGATTGCTTTGATCAAATCTTTTGGCTTGCTCGCGCAAAACTCCTTGCCAACCTGATGTTTGATAGGCTGTCTTAAAAAGCTGTATGGTTTGCTCGTCTGTTTTCGTCAATGTTTGAAATTTCGTTAGCCATTCAAAGGCTTCTGAGTGATTTCCCCGCGCTTCTAATGCGCTAATAAACCAAGGGTAAATGGTGACATTATTCGGATCCATTTCTATCATTCTTTTAAATTGCAGGATAGCCTCGTCGTAGTGCCGGGCATAATAAAAGCCGACACCATATACTCGCTGATTAAAAAGCGATGTTGGGTCGAGGTCAATCGCCGTTTTAGCTTCGATAATCACCTCGTCAAATCGTCCGCGGCTCATTAGAAAACGCGCATAAATCTGATGTGTCAGCGAAGAATTAGGGTTTAATTCGATGGCGCGTTTGCATCCCCTTTCGGCTCCGGCGAAATCCCATTCATAATGCAATTTGGCTTCGCACAAAGCGCCGTGCGCATCCGCTTGATTTTCGTCCAACGCTAAGGCTTTATTTATCGCTTCGATTGATTTTTTATATTCTTCGTGAGTATTAACACTTCGCCCTTGAAGCGTTTTGGTGTTGTGCGCGTAAGCCTTAACTGCCCAAGCCTGCGCGTAATTGGGGTCAAGCTGGACGGCTTGCTCCAAAATCTCAACTGCCTTCTGCGCGTCTGCCAAACTTCTTTTGTCAACTAAATATCTACCTTGTAAATAGAGCCGGTATGCTTCTTCATTCGTCGTCCCGTGCTTTGCTACAGGACTGCTCAACGTGGTCGCAAACTGCGCCAGCAAAAGATTCCCAATCTCACCCGCGAATGCGTCCTGCATCGCAAAAATATCGCCCGCGTCTTTTTCGCTTTTATAAGTTTCTTCAATCTGCCCGCTTGCCACATTGAAAAGCTGCGATGTAACGCGAATTTTCCCGCCCGCCAATTGATAATTTGACGCCAGAACGTAATCAACCTGCTGCTCGCGTCCCGCGGCAAGCGGGTCTTGTTCGATGTCCGCATACTTGCGTGTCGCGCTCAAAGGTCGGACGACGAATCCTTTCATAGAACTGAGTTTGAGAATCAAAGAATCGGCAATCCCGATTTCGTAAATCTCGTCGCGGTTCGCCGTGTTGATAGGTTTGAGCGGCAAGACGGCGATTGATTTTTTATCGCCGACGTTCAAAGCCGTTTTTCCCGCAGAGAAAAAATAATAGCCAAAACCGATTGCGCCGACGAGCAATGCGGCAAGCGCAAACGCGGCAAGCGGTTTATGTTGTTTGATTGACTGTGAAAAACTGTATTGCGTTTCGGCGGTGTTCAGATTTGCGCCGCCCGTCATCGCCTGCAAAACGGCGGTTGCGTTTTCATTTTC
>JAIVJJ010000168.1 GCA_020200095.1 Acidobacteriota bacterium
CCGATAATCAATAATAATGTTGCCAGCCTGTATTACCTTAAGAATGATCTCAATTCTGCGATTGAACAATCCCAGAGAGCGCTTGAAGTCGATCCAAATTTTCCGCAAGCTCATACTTATCTAGGTTACTCATACCTGAAGCAGCGGCGCTACGAAGAGGCGGAGGCTGAGTTTCGGAAAGCGGTTGAATCTTCCGGAAGAGCAGGAACCTATTTGAGCGACTTAGGATACTTCTTCGCAATTACGGGGAAGCGAGCCGAAGCAATGCGGATACTAGAAGAACTTGAAGGGAAATATGCTAGACGCGAAGCCATCGGGATGTTTCTAGCAGGAGTGTATGTTGGTTTAGGAGAAAGGGAGAAGGCGTTTATTTGGCTCCGACGAGATTTCGAGCAACGCAGCGGCTTGTTGCCACAGATTACCTGGTGGTTTAATTTTGAAGACCTCCGCTCGGATCAGCGCTTTATCGAACTAGTATGGGGGATGGGAATTGAACCGAGATGAGATAATTTATGCCGGAATCGCTCGAAACAAACACGACCATTTCTCATTACCGCATCGCCAAAAAAATCGGCGCGGGCGGGATGGGCGAAGTCTTTTTAGCTGAAGACACGCACTTGCGCCGCAAGGTTGCAATCAAGGTTTTGCCTGCGGAAATTACTGAAAACCGCGAACGCTTGCAACGCTTTGAGCAAGAGGCATTTGCAGCTTCCGCCTTAAATCACCCGCACATTTTAACCATTCACGAATTCGGCAAAGCGGAAGAAGGAACGCATTTCATCGTGATGGAATACGTCGAAGGCTTTACGCTCAACGAACACAGAACAAATAATGAAATGGGCAGAGGCGAGATTTTAGACGTAATCATCCAAGTCGCTTCAGCACTCTCAGCCGCGCACGAAGCCGGAATTGTTCATCGAGACATTAAGCCGGAAAATATTATGCTCAGGCGCGACGGATACGTGAAGGTTTTAGATTTTGGATTAGCCAAACTGACTGAAAAAAACAAAGTCGCCGATTCGGATGCGGAAGCGGAGACGCGCGCTTTGGTCAACACGAATCCGGGCGCAATAATGGGAACTGCCGCTTATATGTCGCCGGAACAAGCTCGCGGATTAAAAGTTGATGCGAGAACCGATATTTGGAGTTTGGGCTGCGTGCTTTACGAGATGCTTTCCGGGCATAAACCTTTTACGGGCGCTACGCCGACGGACATAATTGTCGCCGTCGTCAACAAAGAGCCTCCGCCGATAAGCTCTTACGCGCCCGATGTGCCTGCCGAACTCGCTTGGATTGTGTCAAAGTCTCTGCAAAAGGAAACGGATGCTCGTTATCAAACGGCTAAGGAATTTTTGGCAGATCTGAGGCGCATCAAACAAAGAATCGAATTTGAAGACGAATTGGAACGCTCAACTGCGCCGGAAACGCGCGCGACGAAAGAGACGGAAGCCGCGCCAACCTTAATACATCCACAAACGATAGCCGGGGCTTCAACAAAGAGCAATCAACTCGAAACGCATTCCCTATCGAGCGCCGAATACATCGCCAGCGAAATCAAGCGGCATAAATCCTTTTCTATCGCCGCGCTTGTAATTTTGCTTTTGGCGATTGGTGGTTTCGGTTATTGGTTTTACGCGAATCGTTCGGCTTCAACCGACGGTAAACAAATAAACTCAATCGCCGTTCTGCCCTTTGAAAACGGAAGCGGCGACCCGAATCTCGATTATCTTTCGGACGGATTGAGCGAAAGCCTCATTGATAAACTCTCGCAACTGCCGCAGCTAAAAGTCATCGCACGCAATTCGAGTTTCAAATATCGCGGCGCGAATGTTGATGTTCAAGACGCGGCAAACAAACTCGGCGTGCGGGCAATCGTGATGGGAAAAATTATGCGCGTCGGCGATAACTTGACCGTGCGCGTCGAAATGATTGACGCTCAGGAAAACCGGCAGTTGTGGAG
>JAIVJJ010000418.1 GCA_020200095.1 Acidobacteriota bacterium
ATGGTGATACAGGGGATTTTCCCGTGGTGTTTCACACCCGAACTCTATGCCGCCAAGCCAGACTACATTCAGTCGCTGGCAGAGTTCGTCCGTGGACGACCCGCACAGCCTGTGGACGCTTTTATGCGGCAATCGGATGCGGTGATTGCACATGATGTGGAGCCGCATCTTGGCAAGATCACAGCTCCGACGCAGATAACGTTTGGCCGTTACGACATGGTCACGTCCACCCGCTTTGCCGCGCGGATGCAGGCCAACATCCAGGGGGCTGAACTTTTTGTCTTCGAGGGCTGCGCTCACGCTCCAATATATGAAAAGGTGGACGAGTTTAACCAAAGGACTTTAGAGTTTCTACAGCAGCATTCGGGGTAGGAGAACTTATTGCTCTGGCAATCTTGCACACCAAGGGCGGCCTAAGTCGGGTAAGGAAGCGACGTTGCCGCCGCTCCCTCCCCTAAGAACCGGACGTGCGATTTTCACCGCATCCGGCTCAAGCCTTTCAAACGCTCCTGTGACGCAACGCACCAGCTACAACCGCTGATTCAACATGACTGCGAAATCGTCTGTGACTACTTGCGTAGTGAGAAGCGCAGCAGCAAGTCTCCTTGCCGTCTCTGGCTTTCTCCTCTTTACAGATTCGATTACTTTTCGTGTTGAGAAAGACCAACACCGAAGTCTGCTCGTTTTCACGCCGGATGCTGTTACTATCAGCTTGTCTTGGCTTTTAGTTCAATCCGTATCTCTGCCATTACAGCAAAGCATTCGCTTTTTCGGTTATCCCATACCCGCACCGCTATCGGTTCGTCTTACGACTCACTTTCCCCGAAGGGAGCGATGTGGGTTTACCACGTTCTACATGAGTACCAGAGGAGGTTAGGTTCTGCCTTTTTCGCCGGTAGCCCGACATCTACGTTGGGAATCCGTTGAGTCCCCAAACTTGGCTACTTACCTTTTGGTTTAAGCCTCTCAGCATCTTTGGCTTATTGTGCATGACGACGTTTATCAGCAGTTCACTTTCATTAACCATACTCCTCAATGCTAGCGACTTCGCCGCCTGCTGCTGGCAGTTGATTCGCATTGTCCCAAAGGCTTGGCACCCTGTCGTTGCCAACAACGCACGCTTTGGTAGAATCGGATTGGTAGAACAATCGGCTACGTCCTTTCGTCGTAGCAGCTACTCATGTAACTTCGTGTCGCACCAATGGCCTGCACCCGACCGCGAATAGCGCGGCTCTCATCCGCGAGGCTTGTCTGTTGCCGCGTTGCGTGCGCGGCGGGTGATGCCGGGCGTTGTGCTGCTTCACGATGATGACGACATTCGTTGCGTATAATGAATACTATGAGTTCAAAGCAACAATTTCTGCAAAATTTATACGAAGCATTTAACAAGCGGGAGATTGAAACGATTATCTCGTTGATGCACCCCGACGTAAAATGGGCGAACGGAATGGAAGGCGGTTTCGTTTATGGACGCGATGCTGTGCGTGAGTATTGGCGAAAGCAGTTTGAGATTATTCAAGGGCAGCTTGAGCCTTTAGAATATGAAACGGACGAGAACAATCGGAACATCGTTACCGTTCACCTAGTCGTCAGAGATTTGGAAGGCAATTTACTGTTGGAGAAAACAGTTCAGCACATCTTTACGATTGAGAATGATTTGATAAGTCTTTTTGAAATTGGCGATACTGAACCAGTACAAAAGATGATACAAAAGATGAACACTTCCAATGAGCACTGATGTTTTGGCTGTAAGTTTCAGCAGCCGCGCTTTATTGAACATAGCTCTTGAAAATAACGGCGCAGCACAACAAGCGATCTGAGGTGTTCGAGTCAAGAGATTTCTTCCGCTCAAGCCTCTGCGCTCGACACCTCCGCGACCAACTTCGATCCCTTCTTCCGCAGAGTTTCCACGTATCTCGCTTCATCGTACTTCTCTCTCGTCTGCCAACAC
>JAIVJJ010000235.1 GCA_020200095.1 Acidobacteriota bacterium
CGCGCCGTCGAAGTGATTTGAAAACGTCCGGCGATTTCTTGCGCTGGAGCAAAAGCCGAAGCGTCTTGCGCGATTTGTTTGCCGTAGACCAGATTGCTTTGCAGACGCGAGCCTCTACCCGCCGACAAAACCAATCCTAAAACGTTCAGCGCCGCGTCGTCTTTATCAAAACGCGGAACCGTGTGCCAGCTCATATAAAGACGCGGCAACTGCACATTGTCTTCATACTGAACGCGAATTTCTTTATCGAGTTTCGGCGTCGGCACATTCGGGCGCGTAATTGCTGCGCCCTTGGCAATTGAGCCAAAATGTTTTTCGACCAATTTCTGCGCTTCTTTCGGGTCGAAATCACCGGCAATTACCAGAGACGCATTGTTCGGCACATAATACTGACGGAAAAACGCTTTTACGTCGTCCATCGAAGCGGCAGTCAAATCATCAAGCGAGCCGATGGTCGTCCAATGATAAGGATGCTCTTTCGGATACAGCAGCGCGACAGCTTTTTCGCCCGCCGTTCCGTATGGCTGATTGTCGTAGTTTTGCCGCCGCTCGTTTTTGACGACATCGCGCTGGTTGTTGAGCTTTTCCATCGTCATCGCTTCGAGCAATCCGCCCATTCGGTCGGCTTCCATAAACAATGCCAATTCTAAAAAATTCGACGGCACGACTTCCCAGTAATTTGTCCGGTCAGGATTGGTCGAGCCGTTCAAAGTTCCTCCGGCTTCCTGAAGCGGCGTGAAATAATCGTTGTCGTAATTCTTCGAGCCTTGAAACATCATATGTTCAAACAGATGCGCAAAGCCGGTGCGTCCGGCGACTTCGTTTTTCGAGCCGACGTGATACCAGACATTAACGGCGACAATCGGTGTCGAATGGTCTTCGTGCATTATCACGCGAAGACCATTTTTCAAAGTTACTTCCTGATATTTAATCGGCGGTAGTTTATCGCTTTTTTGCGCAGAAACAACTGTTGTCATAAACAAAGATAAGGCGAGTAGAAAAACGAGTGTTCTCTTAGTATTCATCGCAAACTCCTTTTTATTTTTTGTTGAAAATGTAAAATTCAAACTTTTTGTTTGGCTTGTCTATATATTTTAGATTTTGTTTTCCCCTAAGGCAACTAAAAAGTTTTGGAAAGTGTGTTTATACCCGGTAATAATCGAAAATTTGAGTGAATTCGTTTCAGAAATTATTGCCTTTCCGCAAAACTAGCGCCGAATTCTTTGAGCCGAAGCCGATGCAGTTGCAAAGCGCGATTTTTACATCCGCTTTTTCTTTTGCTTCATTGGGCGTGTAGTCCAGGTCGCAATCCAGGTCGGGAAAATCTAAATTTATCGTCGGGGCAACTATGTCTTCATTCAAAGCAAGAAGCGTTGCGCCGATTCCTGCCGCGCCTGATGCGCCTTGCGGGTGTCCGATTTGCGATTTTGTCGCCGACATCGAAACTTTATATGCATGTTCGCCGAAAGCATTTTTAATCGCTTGCGTTTCGATGCGGTCGTTTAATTGAGTCGAAGTTCCGTGTAGATTTATATAATCAATTTGCTCCGGTGAAACGGCGGCATCTTGCATTGCCAGTGACATTGCTCTTGCAGGCTCAACGCCGTTTTCTTCCAAACGTACGCGGTGGTAAGCATCGCAAGTTGAGCCATAACCGGAAATTTCCGCGTAAATCTTTGCATTTCTCTTCAAAGCGTTTTCCAAAGTTTCCAAAACGAAAATCCACGCGCCTTCACCTAGGACAATTCCAGAACGGTCTTTTGAAAATGGGCGCGAAGCGCGATACGGCTCATCATTCCAATCATTTGTTAAAACGGTCATCAAGTTAAAACCTTCTAAAATTCCCCGTGCAATAGGAGCGTCAACTCCGCCCGCGAGCATAAAATCTTGCTTTCCGAGCGCAACGTGATGCGCCGCATAAGCAATTGCATCAGTCGAGCTTGTACAGCCGGTTGAGACGATATGCGAAAGCCCGTGCAGACCGAAAAACATCGAAAGCTCGCTTGATAAACCGCCGTGCGTCGAAGCGGGAATTGTGTAAACGCTTGCCTTTTTATCTTCGCCCGTAAACCAGTATTTGTATTGCTGTTCGGTAAAAGCGAGACCGCCGCCGCCCGTTCCCAAAACTACGCCGAAGTTTTGCCTTTCACTCAAAGAGAGTTTGTCTGTTTTAATTTCTGCATCTTTTACGGCTTCACGAGCTGCGGCTAAAGCGAGCGGAACGGTTCGCGGAACGTGCTTTCTATCTTTAGCGTTTAATTCGGCTTCCCAATCAAAATCTTTTACTTCCGCCGCGATTTTTATTTTTGAATCGGTAACATCGAAACTTTCGATTTGCCGAACGCCGCTTACACCGTTTCTGAGTGATTCCCAAAAGTTTTTGTGTCCAATACCAATCGGCGTAACGCAGCCAAAACCAGTAATACAGACGCGACGCGGTTTAACGAAACTACTAAACATAATTGCTACTTCGAGCATAGCATTTTGAAATAAATTAAAGCTATTGCCCAACGAATATAAAAATAAAAAAGCGACTCTTTAACGAATCGCTTTGCTAAATAATAAACTTGCTGTTTTGAAAATTAAACGTCCAGATTTTTCACATCAAGCGCGTTGTCTTCGATAAATTTGCGCCGTGGTTCAACCGCATCACCCATCAAAATGGTGAAAACTTCATCGGTTTCAATTGCGTCTTCGATGCGAACTTGCAACAAAGTGCGTTTTTCAGGGTCCATCGTCGTTTCCCAAAGCTGTTCCGGGTTCATCTCGCCCAAACCTTTATAACGCTGGATTGACAAATCTTTTTTCGCCATTGCCATAACTCTTTCGAGCAGTTCTTCGCGCGTCCCGATTTCTTCGGATTTTCCGTTTTCGCCCAAAACAAACGGTACGGGAAAATCGCCTTCGAGAGTCCGTTTTAATTCGATTGATTTTTGAAACTCGACATAGCTAGCCAAATTCCAATCAAACAAAATCGTGTGTCCGTTCGGATACGAAATTTCGATTTCGGCAAGCCCGTGTTCTTCGTCAGCAAGAAGCTCGGTTTTATAACCGGCTCTGGCAATTTTGCCTTCGACTTCCGCCATCAGTTCTTCCTGCTCGAAAACTTGACGCAGTTTAACTTTTCTGCTGGTTAAAATGCCGTCTTTACCAGCAAAAGCGTCGAGCAAAACTTCTAGCAATTTTTCATCGTTCCCCAAACGCCTGGCAAAGCGTGACGAATATCGAGTGTATTCAACCGTTTGCTCTAAACCTTTAGAAATTTCGCCGCCCTTAAAAGTTCTGCCGTTTGACGCGACAGTCAAATCGTTTGTCGCCTGCCTCATCATATATTGAAACATCGAGCCTTCGTCTTTGATATATTCTTCCCGCTTGCCGCGTTTAACTTTGTAAAGCGGCGGCTGCGCGATATAAATATGTCCGCTTTCGATAAGTTCAGGCATTTGACGATAGAAAAACGTCAAAAGCAAAGTTCTGATATGCGAGCCGTCAACGTCGGCGTCGGTCATAATCGCAATCTTATGATAACGAAGTTTCGCCAAATCAAAATCTTCTTTGCCGATTCCTGTTCCGAGCGCGGTTATCAAAGCCTTAATTTCGCCGTGTCCGAGCATTTTATCGAAACGCGCTTTTTCGACGTTTAGGATTTTACCTTTCAAAGGCAAAACCGCTTGATTTTTTCGGTCGCGTCCCTGTTTCGCCGAACCGCCCGCCGAATCTCCTTCAACAAGATAAATTTCCGAAAGCGCCGGGTCTTTTTCCTGACAATCCGCTAATTTTCCCGGCAGCGTCGAACTTCCTAGCGCGCTTTTTCGCACAATTTCACGCGCCTTTCGGGCGGCTTCGCGCGCGCGCGCAGCATCAACGGCTTTGCCGACGATTTTCTTGGCGACAATCGGATTCTGCTCGAAAAATTCGCCGAGTTTTTCGTTTAAGAACGATTCAACCGCGCCTTTCACGTCTGAGTTGAGTTTACCTTTCGTCTGACCTTCAAACTGCGGCTGCGGCAATTTTACACTAATTACAGCTACTAAACCTTCGCGTACATCGTCGCCGGTCAGCGATGTTTTAAAGTCTTTCGATAAGCCGGAACTTTGCGCGTATGCATTGATTGTTCTTGTAATCGCGCCGCGAAAACCCGACAGATGCGTTCCGCCGTCAACGGTGTTGATGTTATTGGCAAACGAATAAACCTTTTCGTCGTATGAATCGTTGTATTGCATCGCAACTTCAATCGAGAGAACATCACTGACCTGTTCGACGTAAACCGGCAAATCGTGAAGCGGTGATTTGTTCTTATTCAAATGCTTGACGAATTCGGCGATTCCGCCTTTGTAATAAAATTCGTGCGATTTTTCCGGCATTTCGCGCTCATCTTTGATGAAAATGCGAATGCCTTTGTTCAAAAAGGCTTTTTCTCGCAAACGCTCTGATAATTTTTCAAAGCTGTAAACGGTTGTTTCAAAAATTTCCGTGTCGGGTTTAAATGTGATTTTCGTACCGCGTTTTGCAGTTTTGCCGGTTTGTTTAAGCGGCGCAACCGGAATGCCAGCGCGAAATTCCATTTCGTGTGTTTTGCCGTCGCGCCAGATTTCCAATTTTAGCCATTCGCTTAAAAAATTGACGCAACTTACGCCAACACCGTGCAGACCGCCGGAAACTTTGTAAGAATTTGAATCGAATTTTCCGCCCGCGTGCAAGATAGTCATTACAACTTCGGCTGCAGAACGTCCTTCTTCTTTGTGAATTCCGGTCGGAATGCCGCGTCCATTATCAACGACAGTAATTGAATCGTCCATATGAATTGTAACGTCAATCGTATCGCAATAACCCGCAAGCGCTTCGTCAACCGAATTATCTACAACTTCATAAACTAAGTGATGCAAACCAATGTCGCTGGTCGAACCGATATACATCGCCGGACGTTTTCTGACAGCGTCGCGTCCTTCCAAAACCGTAATTGAATCCGCACCGTATTCTGTTTTTGCTTTAGCCAATTTTGTTATTCCTCTATTTAAAGTTTTGCTATTAAAACCAAATTGTATTTTACCATTTTTTTGAGAATTAAAACAGCGCGGAAAGGCAATAAAAATCTTGTTTTTACAGTGTTTTAGCCACGCCGTTTTCAACAGTGAAAACATCTGCGTTTTGGTTAAATTTTCCGATAAAACTTTCTTTAGATGTGGTGACAAAAGTTTGGGTTTTATCCTGAAGAAATTCGAGCAATTGACCAATGCGTTTGTAGTCGAGTTCGGCGTCAATATCATCGAGCAGAAAAAGCGGATATTCTTGATTTTGTGAGTAATAAACCTGTAAATTGGCAAGCTGGAGAATAAGCAGCGCGCTTCGCTGTTGACCGCTTGAACCGAATTTTCGCAAATCGTGTCCGTCAAAAAGTATGTCCAAATCGTCGCGGTGCGTTCCGATGAGCGCGTAACCGGCGACGAGTTCGGCTTGCACGCGTAAATTTAATCTTTCAGCTAAAAGCGCGGCGTAATCCGACAAATCGCCTTTGCCTTCAAGCGATGAAACATACCGAATTGAAACTTCTTCGCGGTCAAACAACCTTTTTTCCAAAACTTCATTTAATCTTTCGACAAATCGAAGCCGCGCCTTGTGAATTCGGGTGGCGTGCAAAATAAGTTGTTCATTCCAAGGCTCAAGCAGTTCGGCGGTTTTCTCAATTGAAAATTTATTTTCCTGTGAAGATTGAAGAAGCGAATTTTTCTGACGAATAACACGGTTGTAATCCGCTAGAGTTTGCACAAATGGGGGATAAATCGAAACAATTCCGCCGTCGAGAAATTTGCGCCGTGCTTCGGGCGTTCCGCGCACAATTTCAAGTTCATCCGAATTGAAAATAACGGCGTGAAGCTGTCCCAAAAAACGAGTTACAGGTTCGTTTTTGCCGTTAACGGTTAAAACTTTTGTATTGCCTTGTAAAGCGACTTGAATAGTGCGGCTGATTTCCACGCTTCGCTCGACTGAACCACGCACAATCGCTAGTTCTTCATTGAATTTTATCGCTTCCTGCAAACGCGCCGTTTTGAAGGATTTTGTCGTGGCGAGAAGATAAATTGCTTCGAGCCAGTTGGTTTTGCCTTGCCCGTTCTCGCCGAAAATAATATTCAAACCTTTTCCGCAAAGCATTTCTCCATTTAAGTTACGGAAATTTTGTGCTGAAAGCGATTCGAGCAGCATAAGTCTATTTTACCACACAGGCAGTTTCAATTTATGATGAGAAAAGTTTAATGTTTGCAATAATACCGAATTGTGATTTAAGATTTTTTACATTAATTTTAACCTGATATAAATTAACGACATTGGCTGCCATTGCCGATATCGGCAGAAATTTTATTGACCGGAGAAAAAAGTTTGTGAGCAATACGAAAATTGACAGACGTGAAGACGTTAATCCTGAAGAAGGCGAGCGTAAATACGGCGACGTGAAATTTGCCGATTCGGTGAACAATAAATATCCGATTGATACCCCGGAACACGTACGCGCCGCTTGGAATTATATCAATCACGAAGACAACGCCGCTAAATACGACGCAGATGAAGTTAAAACAATCAAAAACTGTATCAAACGTGCGGCAAAACAACACGGCGTAGAAATTAGCGAAGATTAAACAAATAAAATTATCGTTGTTAATGAGCAAGATGATTTGAATTATGCATGATTTGATTGAAAAAATTCGGGAAAAAGCAGTTGCGTTAAACGGAACAAACGACGTTGCCGATGAAATTCTCGCGCTCGTCGGCGAATCGCGTTTTGTTTTAATCGGCGAAGCCTCGCACGGAACGCACGAGTTTTACGAATCCCGCGCCGAAATTACCAAACGCTTAATTGCCGAGAAAAACTTTTCCGTTGTTGCGGTCGAAGCCGACTTTCCAGACGCTTTTCGTGTTAATCGTTACGTTCGCGGGTTAGGCAACGATGCAACTGCAAATGAGGCTCTTTCGGACTTTCAACGCTTTCCGCTCTGGATGTGGCGCAATGCCGTTGTGCTTGATTTTGTAGATTGGCTGCGCGCGCACAACAATAATTTAGAAACTGCGGCTAAAATCGGATTTTACGGTATAGATTTATATAGCCTGCACGCTTCGATGGAAGCCGTTCTCAATTATCTCGATAAAGTTGATCCGGAAGCGGCAAAAATAGCGCGTTCACGTTATGAATGTTTCGACCATTTCGGAGAGGATGCGCAAAGTTACGGTTATGCCGCAAGTTACGACCAAAGATTTTCTTGTGAAGATGAAGCCGTAAATCAACTTGTTGAATTACAACGCCGCGCCGCAGAATACGCCAATCGGGACGGTTTTGTCGCCCGCGACGAATATTTTTTTGCCGAGCAAAATGCGCGGCTAGTGAAAAATTCCGAAGAATATTATCGTTCGATGTTTCGCGGGCGCATTTCAAGCTGGAATCTGCGCGACCGGCATATGGCGGAAACTCTTCACGCTTTAGCGGCGCATCTTGAAGAACAAGGACAACCTCCGAAAATTGTCGTTTGGGCACACAATTCACATTTAGGCGATGCCAGAGCTACCGAAATGGGCGAACGCGGCGAATGGAATGTTGGTCAACTCGTGCGCGAAAGATACAAAAATGAAACTTGTTTAATCGGCTTTTCAACGCACGCGGGAACAGTCGCGGCAGCAGACAATTGGGACGAACCCGCACAGCTAAAAAAAGTTCGACCTTCGCGCAAAGACAGTTATGAACAGATTTTTCACCAAACCGAATTACCACAATTTTTTCTGAATTTGCGCGACGAAGAAATACAAGAGCTTTTGCGTCGTCCACAGCTTGAACGCGCCATCGGCGTTATTTACCGACCGGAAACCGAGCGCGTCAGCCACTATTTTACCGCCGTTTTGTCTGAACAATTTGACGGCATAATTCATTTTGACGAAACACGTGCCGTTGAGCCTTTAGATAAAGTGGGAAGTTGGTCGCACGAAGACTTACCGGAAACTTTTCCGGAAGGGCTATAATTATTTTCAACTATACTTTCTGACTTTTCAGCGATTGCGATTTGCCTCTAATGTCCAAACAAGCAATTGTTTTGGTAATATCAATAGTGTAATTTATGAAATTTTCAGCAATGCCGATCTAAATTATAACCTGTCAAACCGCTCTCGCCAGCGTTAAAATATAAACCCTCCGGGCGCCGTTTTCTTTTAGAACTTTAGCGCAACTTGAGACGGTCGCGCCCGATGTAAAAACATCATCAACTAAAAGAATCGTTTCGCCTTCGATAAATTTTGCGCGTTTTACCTCAAACGCATTTTTAACACTTGTTGCCCGCGCTTTATTGTCCATTCCGACTCGGTGCATCGGCGTATGAACTCTGCGAGCAAGGCTTTGTTCATCAAGCGCGA
The DNA here is from genome assembly GCA_020200095.1 of Acidobacteriota bacterium. GTDB lineage: Bacteria > Acidobacteriota > Blastocatellia > Pyrinomonadales > Pyrinomonadaceae. Next base: position 8,389 of record JAIVJJ010000235.1, read on the forward strand.
CGCCTGTTTGTTCGGATAAAATTTTGGCTAGAATTGCAGCTTGATTAAATCCACGCTCTAAAAAGCGCTTTTTTGAAAGCGGAACGGGAACTACTTTTGTAGTGTCTTGAAAAGCTGAATTCTGAAAGCGTGAAACAAAAAGTTTTTTCAAGCGTTTGGCAACGAACGTCTCACGTTTAAGATGCAAAACGGAAGCTGAAAGCGCGTGTTCATAACTACCTACGGCGCAGGCGGCATCATAGAAATGTTCGTCGCAATGATGACAGAAGGTTTGAAAGTTACTAGGTTTTGCTTGCAGAAACGCGCCGCATTTATGACATAAAGTTTCCTCGCCGAAAAAGATGCGCGTTTTTTTCCAACATGCCCGGCAGGCAACGCCGTCGGACGAATTTTCAACACTATTTTGACAGATTTGACAGGCTTGCGGGTAGGTGAGAGTTAAAAGGGAATCGTAAATTTTCTGTAACATAAAAGAAGAGGCAAAAGGCAAAAACTTTAATCTTAAATTCAGCCGAAAAATTATCCTCGCTGATTAGAAATTTATTTCGCCTTTTGCCTTTCTACTTTTTAGTTTATTTTAATCTTCTTCAAGCAATCCCTGCTCAAGCAGTTCCTGACAATTCAGACAGTAACGCGCCCACGGAACCGCGTCAAGACGTTTCGGGTTTATTGGCTTTTCACAGTTTTGGCACAAACCGTATTCGTCTTCCTGAATTCTTTCCAGTGCTTCGTTAACCAAAAGAAGCTGCCGACTTTCATTTTCCGAAACTGCCAGCATTACATTTTTTGAATAGTTTCTAACCGCCAAATCCACCGGGTCGGGCGTTTCGGAAGCATCAACCGAAAGGTCGTTGCCACTTAGTTTTGACAAGATAATCTCGCGTTCGGCGAGGAGTCTGTCTTTAATTTTTCCTAAATTTGATTTGCTCATTTTTGATATGGAAACCCCTTGATTATTGTAAAAGCACGATAAAGCTGTTCGATTAAAACGACCCGCGCCATCTCGTGCGTCAAAGTAAAACCTGATAAAGATAAACTAAAATCAGTTTTTTCGACAACCTCAGGCGTTACGCCTTCCGCGCCGCCAATAACAAAAGCTACTACCTTTAAGCCGCGATTTTGCCAATTTTCAATTGTTTCGGCTAAATCGTGCGAGGAAAGTGATCGTCCCTTAACGTCTAACAAACAGACGGAAGTGCTTTGATTCACTTTTTCCAAAATGCGTTTGCTTTCAATTTCCTTTACTTCCTGCGCCGCGCCGCCGTCTTTGATTTCCGTAACTTCACATTTCACAAAATGCGAGAGACGCTGCAAATAGTCTTCCTGCAACGCCCGCCAATTTTTATCTTTTGTTTTGCCGACCCAAATAAAATGAAAGCGCATTTTTAGAATTTTGGATTTTAGATTTGTAATCGAAACTTTGCAAAAACTTTAAGGTTTAGAATTGTGATTGAATTTTATGCAAAGATTTGGGTCCTTTGATGTGAAAAATCGTGTGTTTCGATTAATCCTAAAATCCTTGCCGCAATCTTTTTTCCGCCTTCGCTGGAAGGCTCGATTTCATTTGCATAATTGCTTTTTTCATTGCAAATCAAGCGCAAATCCAAAACCGGAACGCCTGCTAAAATCGCTTGGCGAAAGATTACGTCGTTAAAAACGCTTAAAGCCGCGACCGCGATTTTTTGCAGCGCATCATTCGGAAAATTCGGATAATAAATCGTGCAAACCGCTGTCGGGAGATTTTGACCTAAAACTGTTTCGAGCATTCTTGCATAATTCAATTCAAAATTTTTCGCGCGATTTGCCAAAACGCTCAAAACTTCCGCCGCCGAATTTGCATTCATCTGCAAAACATCGGCGTTCATAAGCGCGTCGTTTCCGCCGCCGCTGACGATTAAATGCGTCGCCCCATTGGGAATTTCCTTCACTTGTCGGCTAACATTTTCAATTACGCTTCCATCAACGGCTTTCAAACTCGCCTGCCAATCCTGCGGAATCATTTCGCGCAAATGTTCGGTAACGTCAAATTCGCCGCCGACATAACGCTTGTTGTCAAAAACCGAATCGCCGAGAAGAACAATATGCGCCATAAAAGTAAAAAAGCGGAAAAGTGAAAAAGCAAAACACATATACAGGAATCACAAAACTAACCTTTAAACCTTTTCACTTTTCAACTTTAAATGTTTTCTGGAATCTGGACTTTTTTAGCATCGCGCCAGAGTCGTTCCAAATCGTAAAACTCGCGCGATTTTTCCTCAAAAATATGCACGATAAAATCGCCGTAATCGAGCAAAATCCACTCCGCGCCGCGATAGCCTTCGATGCGAATTGGACGCGCGTTTAACTGTGCTTTCAACTGCTCGCTGATTTCATCGGAAATCGCCTGCACCTGCCGCTGGTTTGCGCCGCTGGCAATAACAAAAAATTCAGCAAAACTCGCAATCTCGCGTAAATCAAGCGCGACTATATTAAAAGCCTTTTTCTCGCTCGCAAAATGCACGGCAAGTTTTACAACTTCATCAACTTCTTCAAATGGCGTTACCGCTTGGATGAAATCGGCGGTTTTTGTTTCGTGCTGTAAAGATTTTTCCTGTATTGCTTCCATAATTTGTCACACATTCATCAATAATTTTCTTTGGTAAATAATAAATGATAAATGCTAAATGTAAAGTTCGTATTTTTCGATGTGTTTTGCAACCGCTTGCGGCACATCTTCGCACCAATCATCTTGTTTTTCTCGAATTTTCCGGCGAATTTCCGTTGATGAAACATCTATTTGAACGGCATTGGTGATGTATATTCGTGAGTCGTTTCGGCGCTGACTGCTGGTTGCTGACTGCTGGTTGCTTTCTCTCAAATCAACAATTCTCGCCCGAATCGCTTCTGTAACGTGCGAAAAACCAATTTCAAAACCCGGACGAGTGACGACAACGACATTCGTTAGCGTCAAAACCGTTTCCCATTCGCGCCAAGTTGTAATTTCTTCCCACGAATCCGCGCCCATTACAAAGAAAATTTCCGCATCGGTCAATTCATTTTTTAATTTTGTTAGAGTTTCAAAAGTATAAGGTTTCTCCGGCGCATCGAGTTCCATTTTTGAAACTCGAATTTTCGATTCATCGTTCGTCGCTAAACTAAGCATCGCAAAGCGATGAAAAGCGGAAGTTGGTTTTTTGTCTTTTTTGTGCGGCGCGTGAAATGCGGGAATGAAGACGAATTCATCCAGCTCAAACAATCCGGTCAATTTATTTGCAATCTCCAAGTGCCCGTTGTGAAACGGGTCAAACGAGCCGCCGTAAAACGCGATTTTAGTCGTTGTAGCTGACATCTATTTTTTCTTTCGCTTCATTTTGCGTAATTTCGCTTAACTTTTGCGCCACCAAATTAACTAATTCTCTTGTTCCTTGGTTAGTTACGGCGGAAATTTGCAAAAACGGTTTACCGTCTTTTTCAGCGAGCTCACGCAAACTTTCCAATCTTTCCGGTTCGTCGAGCGCGTCAATTTTCGTCGCCACGACCACTTGCGGTCTTTCGGCTAAATCCTGATTATAATTTGCCAATTCACGATTTATAATTTTGTAGTCTTCATTTGCATCGCGCCCGGAAATTGAAGAAACATCTACAAGATGCAAAATCAATTTCGTGCGCTCGATGTGCCGCAAAAATCTGTCGCCGAGACCCGCACCTTCCGACGCGCCTTCAATAAGCCCGGGAATGTCGGCGACGACAAAAGTGTTGAATTCGCCCAAATCAACCACGCCCAAATTAGGCTCTAAAGTCGTGAACGGATAATCAGCAATTTTCGGTTTGGCGGCGGAAATGACGGATATTAAAGTTGATTTTCCGGCGTTCGGAAATCCGACTAAGCCGACATCGGCAATCAATTTTAATTCAAGCTGCAGTTCGCGCTCTTCGCCCGGTCTGCCCGTGTAATGATAGCGAGGAGCGCGGTTTGTCGAGGTTGCGAAATGTTGGTTTCCCCAACCGCCTTTTCCGCCTTTTGCCGCCAGAAAACGCTGTTCGGCTTCAGTAAAATCAAAAAGCAATTCCTCGCTTTCGGCGTTAAAAACCTGCGTTCCGATCGGAACTTTAATATTCACGTCCGCGCCGTCTTTGCCGTGCCGATTTGAACCCTCTCCGTGTCGTCCGCGCTCGGCTTTGTGTTCAGGATTATAACGTAGATGCAGCAATGTATTGACGCCTTCATCGGATTCGAGCCAAACGTCTCCACCTTTGCCGCCGTCGCCGCCCGAAGGTCCGCCGCGCGGCACAAACTTCTCGCGCCGAAAAGCCGTTACGCCGTCTCCACCGTTGCCGGCTGATACTTTGATTTTTACGCGGTCTATAAACATTCGTTAATTGTAGAATGTCTAAACGGCATTGGCAAAATGTTGAATTTAGTTATGTTCTTGAAACAAAATAAATTGGGTTTTGATTGAGTCAATTAGTCAAAAAAGGCAACTCGTCAAACAAATTGTTAGAAAATCTGGTATGAAACAGTATAGGAAAAAAACGAATGCGTCGCTTCGATTTCTCAAAACGACGCATCCATTATTCCTTAACCGAAATACCGAAGTATTCCTTTTAAAAGGTTAGCGAATCTCACATGTACACGCTTGATTCGCCGATTTTGTATTCCGAAGAGACTCGCGGCGAGTGCATCTCCGGTCAGCACACAAAATGTTTGCACATCTTGCTCGCGTTTCTTGCGAAACGCTGTGCCACTAGGTTTTTGTTGTGGTGGCTTTTCCTCCACCGCCGGTTACGATTCCCGGCAACGAGGCTCAATGCCGAAGCAATGAGCGACTTCGCACCTTTTGGCTGTTCCTTTCCAAATGGCGTTGTTCGTTTTTATCCGAACAACTCAAAAAGTCTTGCGACCTTTCTTAGCAAAGCCTTTCGGCTTCGATTCAGGGCGTAAATAGCAACTCGCTTCCGTCTTTCGTAACTGTGGAAAAGTTTTGCTCTTGCCTGTGGATAACTCTGTGGAAAACTTCGCAAGTGTTTTTAGGTCAAAATTTAAAAATTCAGGTAGTTTTGATTGAATGCGACAAGACCTGTGCAAAACTGTCAAAATCGTTTGTGAAAAAAAATTTTCAAATCGAAAAAAAATTAGTCTGAGGGCAATTTTTTGACAAAAATTTATTCAAAATGCGAATTTCTTCCGAGATTTTCGTTGAACATATCGAACTCTGATGAATTTTTCGTGTCGAAAATTTGAAATGATTAAGGCGGCTTCCTTTTCATTCTATTCAAAATTATAGAGCCAAACCACGTCGAGTTGCCTTCGTCCGCGCGAGAAAAAGATGCCGACGCTATGTTGAATCACAAAACGCCGGCATCATCTTTTCGCTATTTAAATTTAGCTATATAAAACTTACGCCGCTCTCGGCTCTAATTCCGTTGCCCCTTCCAAGTAGACACTGATGAATTTGCCTTTCGGACCTTTGTTTTCAAATTTGACGAAGCCGTCAATCAAAGCAAAAAGCGTGTCGTCTTTACCGCGTCCGACATTTTTGCCCGGTTTCCATTTTGTTCCGCGCTGACGCGCCAGAATGTTACCGCCGCGAACCTTTTCGCCGCCGAATTTTTTCAAGCCTAACCGCTGCGCGTTTGAATCGCGTCCGTTTCTCGATGAACCTACACCTTTTTTATGTGCCATAATTCGATTTTGGATTTTGGATTTTGGATTTTGGATTGAAAAACCAATCGCAAATCAAAAATCGCAAATCGCAAATCCTCCTAAATTTTGTCAATTTTAATTTCCGTATAATCTTGACGATGACCTTTTTTGCGTTTGTATTGTTTGCGGCGTTTCTTTTTGAAAACAATGATTTTCTCGCCGCGCCCATGTCCGACAACGGTTGCCTGCACGGTTGCTGCGCCGATTTTTAAGCCTTCACCTGCGCCGCTTAAAAGAGCTTCGATTTCAATTGCTTCACCTTCTTTTTTGTCAATCGAAGGCACGCGCAAAGTTTGCCCATCTTCCACCGCAAACTGCTTTCCGCCTGTTTTTATTATTGCATAACTCATTTGTTTATTGTCTCCATCGCTACAGGCAACGAATTGCTTGTTAGTCGAAAAACATTGATTATACGAAATTATTTTGGAACTGGTCAAATCCGTTAGTGCGTAGTGAGCAAATTAATTTGATAATAATTCCAAAATTAAGAAAGGTTAACCCGTCGGCTCAATTAAAATCAGAGAAATTTATCAGTAATATCCGCAAATAAATTATTTTGACTTTTGATCTGAACAAGCGTAAATTTTACTTTTATAAATTTGTGAAACTTTTCTCAAAATTTTGACGAGGTGAAAAATGACAACTGAAAAAAAGAAAGTTTTGATTATCGGCGGTGGCTTCGGCGGGCTTTTTACAGCTTTGGATTTGGCTGGCGACGCGGAAGTAACACTGGTTAGCGAAACGAATCATTTCACTTTCAGACCGCTTCTTTATGAATATTTTAGCGGCGAAGTCGAAGCGTGGCACATTGCACCCGATTATAAGGAATTAATTGGCGACGAAATAATTTTTGTGCGCGGCGCGGTCGAAACAATTGATTTTAAAGCTCAAACAGTAAAGGTTTCGACGCGAAACGATTTATTTTCCTACGACGCGCTTGTGCTGGCAGTCGGCGGCATAACAAATTTTTGGAACATTGAAGGCGCAGAAGAATTTGCTCTGCCTTTTCGAGACGTAGCTGATGCCGACAAACTTCGGCGCGAAATGGAAAAAGCATTGGATGCAGTTTCTCCTACGCTTGCGCCGCAAGACGCACGCGATGAATTAACTTTCGCGGTTGTCGGCGGCGGTGCGAGTGGTGTCGAGTTAGCGACGAAGATGTCAGATTTGTTGACGGACGCTTTCGCGCGGCGCGGTCTGAAAGGCGAGCCGCACATTTTGTTGTTTGAAATGAGTGATAGGCTCGTTCCGGGAATGGGCAAGGAAATCCGCGAATACGTGGAAAAAACTCTTTTAAAAGACCATATTGACGTAAATTTGCAAACGCGAGTTTTGGAAGTAAAACCTCACGGAATTGTTTCCGAACACAACTGCAAACGAAACGAAACTAAAACTGTTACAACCGTGTGGACGGCGGGCGTGAAGATGAATCCTTTGATTGAAAAGCTGGAATTGCCAAAGGACAAGAACGGTTTGATTTTAGTTGAGCCGACGATGCAGGTAAAAAACCGCGAAAATGTTTTCGCGCTCGGCGACATTGCAAAAATTGAAGAAGTCGCGCCGATACTTGCCGGAACTGCTCAGCTTGCGTTTCAGGAATCGGCTCTGGCGGCAAATAACATAAGAGCTTTTTTGAGCGGAAAAACTTTGAAAACTAAACATTTTGAAGAGCTTGGTGAAGCCTTGAGTTTAGGAACAAAAAACGCAGCGGTTTTAATCGGCGGAAACGTCGTCGGTGGTTACCTGGCGCGCGATGCGCGTTTTGCGCTTTACACTTCGCGGCTTCCGACTTGGCATCATCGCTTAAAAGTTGGTGCGAGCTGGTTTTTCGAGGGCACGACGCCGAAACCTTTGCAGCCGCTCGGAATCAGTTAGATTAAAATCGAATAAATTAGAGACGAAAAGGTAAAAACAGAAAAAAATGTCTTTACCTTTTTTTATTTTTACATTATAAAGTTTAAAAATTTACTGATATTTTTTGACGAAATTTTTCGCGTTAAAAATTAAGGGCAAAAATCACGCCAAATAATACCAATCTAAAAAGCAAAGGAGCGACAAAGTGAAAAAATCAATTTATCTTACACGATTGTCAATTTTATTTTTCAGTTTAATTTTAACCCAAACGGCTTTTGCCGATGTGAAAATAAAAGCTCGCCAAACAGTGAGCGGGCAAACCTCCGAAAATACAACTTATATCAAAGGCAAACGGCAGCGCACCGAAATGATGGACGGTCAGATGGTCTCGATTACGCAATGCGATTTGCGGCGCAGCATTCAGCTAAATGGACAATCAAAAACTTATATTGTTAATTTGTTTAACGAACCGGACACCAATACGGAAAAGCCGAGTAAATCCGTAAGCGGCGCGCAAACGTCAGTCGAAAAAAGCAGAACGGTTACCACAACTGAAAAAGGCGGTACTGTTACAATGACCGTAACCAACAAAGATACGGGCGAGCGCAAGCAAATGTTCGATTACACGGCGCGGCATATTATTACTACAATGATAACTGAATCATCACCGGAAGCCTGCGCAAAGGTCAACAACAAAATGGAAATTGACGGCTGGTATATTGACGCGACATTTGCGCTTGATTGCGATTTCGGCGCGGCTTATCGCAGTTATCAAACGGGGAAAAACGACGGCGGCTGTCAGGACAAATATCAATACAAAACCCAGGGCGCGCCAAATAAAGGTTATCCGGTTTTGACGAAAACAACGATGTTTGACAAAAACGGCAACGTGTCCCTAACAATGACCAGTGAAGTTGTCGAGCTTTCAAAAGCGACGCTTGAAAATGCTTTGTTTGATGTTCCGGCAGATTACCGTGAAGTAAAAAATGCTTCGGAAATGTATGCTTCAATGTCGAGCGGTTCTAAAAATTCGCCTGATTATTCTAACGCCGACAGCAGTTCGTCCGCGAGCAGTTCGAGTTTGAGTGCAAACGTCAAAAATGCGGCGAACAAAACTCAGAATAATTCGACCCAAGTTGGCGCAAAGAAAGAAGGCGTCGTGCGCATTGGTTTAGCGAGTGTTAAAACCGGAAACGTCGGCGATGGAATGAATGCCGCGGAACTTTCCGGCGCGATTCAAAATACTTTGACCGAATACCTCAAAACTCCGCAAATTGAAATTGTCCGACTCGAAGCAAAACTACCGTCGGCGATCGACGCTGAAGCTAAACAAAAAGAGTGCGATTATGTAATTTACGCCAACGTTTCGCATAAAAAAGGCGGCGGCGGAATGTTCGGCAAAGCGCTTGGCAACATTGCGGGCGCCGCCGCCTCGACGATCGGCTACGGCAGCGGCACTGTTGCCGGAGCGGTTGCGGGGCATGCGGCTTCGCAGGCGATTTACACGGCGGCGAGCGCGTCTTCAAATGTTAAATCGAAAGACGAAATTTCGCTTGACGTGAAGCTAAACGCAACCGGCGTCGCTTCGCCTGTTTTATCAAAACAAGTGAAGGCAAAAGCCAAATCCGACGGCGAAGACATCATCTCGCCGCTCATCGAACAAATCGCGCAGGCGATTGTAGATGCAATGGCTAAAAAATAAAAATCAGCAAAGTTGAGTGCGAAAAGTCGGTTTGAAAAGACTGGCTTTTCTAGTGTTAAAACGTGGCAAAGACTGCGAGAACAATCTAAAGACTCGGATTATATTCAATATTGAAAACACTTGATGCGTTTGTGAATCTTTCCGTTCTTTACGGGCTAAAGTCGCGCTTTCGTTGATACTTTTTCGCCAACTTTTGCGCGTTACATTATGAAGGTCGCAATTAAATAATTAAATTTTTAAAGAGGAAAATAATAATGAATACACGAAATAATACTGCCGCACCAATGTTGGAAACTATGCCGCCTGAAGCGCAGTTAATGCAGCTTGTCGGCGGAAGTTTTATTTCACAGGCAACTTATGTCGCTGCCAAACTCGGTTTGGCTGATTTGATGAAAGAAAAGCCGCAAACAATTGAAGAATTGGCGAAAGAAACCGAAACACACGAGCGCTCGCTTTACAGGGTTTTACGAACGCTGGCGAGCGTCGGCGCGTTTCGTGAAGTCGAGCCGAAAGTCTTTGCCAACACGCCCGTGTCGGAAACAATTCGCACGGATGTGCCCGGAAGCCTCCGCGATATGGCAATTTGGATGGGCGAAGAACCGCACTGGCGCGTTTACGGCGAAATGCTGCACAGCGTTAAAACCGGAAAGGTTGCGTGGGAACAAGTTCACGGAACAGAGGTTTTTCCGTATCTTTTTGAACAAAACCGCGAACTCGGCGAGATTTTCAACCGCGCGATGACGAGCTTTTCGCACGTGACGATTCCGGCGATTTTGGAAGCCTACGATTTTTCGGGGGCAAAAACGGTTGCCGATATTGCAGGCGGATACGGGCATTTGCTCGCGGCGGTTTTGCGGAAAAATCAGCATTTGAAAGGCGTTTTGTTTGATATGCCGATTGTTTTAGAAGGAGCGCCCGCGCTGCTCGAAAAAGAAGCGGTCAGCGAAAGAGTCGAAATTGTCGCGGGCGATTTCTTCACGGAAATTCCGGTCAAAGCCGATGTTTATTTGCTCAAACACATTATCCACGATTGGGACGACGAACGCTCTGTTAAAATTTTGCAAAACATTGCTGCGACGATGAACGAAGGCGGCAAAGCTTTGATTCTCGAAACCGTCATTTCCGCCGGCAACGAACCGCATTTCGGCAAGATTTTGGATTTGGAAATGATGGTTTCGCCTGGCGGCATCGAACGCACAGAAGAAGAATATAGCGAAATTTTGGCGCAATCCGGTTTGAAACTTTCGCGCATTATTCCAACAAAATCGCCGCTTTCGATTGTCGAAGCAATAAGAGCCGTTTAACTTTTTGTTTTACGCGAACCGTATTTTTGTTTTTGTTAGAAATTTTTGATACTTTTTGCCGCTTTTTAGCGCGTTATATATTGAGAGCAAATTTTATAGCCCATTTCGGCGCAAAAACGGAGAAATTATAATGTCAAAACCATTCGATTTTTCATACCCAAAACTTTATCTTTTAGTTCTCCAGTCATAATCTTCAGCAGTAATTTCACCGTTTTTGCGCAAACCCAACAACAATAGACAGGCGAAACGGACAAATAGAATTCGGTCCACAGCGCATCAAATTTTTCTTGTCGAGGCGGTTTCCAAACCGCTTTTTTTATTTTTAAACGAGAAAGGTCGCAACTCTTAAAAAATAAATTATTAATTCGAGTTAATAAAATTTTGCGCCGTCGCAGCGTATTTTTTTGTCTAAAATTTGCAACCGATGTTATATTTTGTCAGAATTTATAAAAATCGCAGTTCTGCTTTTCTTAGATGAAAACTTCGCACGATGTAACGCAACTTTTACTCGAATGGAGCAAAGGCAATGGCAATGCGCTAGATGAACTTTTGCCGCTTGTTTATCGCGAGCTACAGAAAATCGCGCATCGTTATTTAAGTCGTGAGCAAAGCTCAAACACTTTGCAGACGACGGCACTAGTTCATGAAGCGTTTTTGAAACTCGTAGATCAGAACCGCGTTGAGTGGCAAAATCGCGCACATTTTTTCGGTGTTGCGGCGCAGGCGATGCGGCGAATTTTGGTTGATAATGCGCGTCAGCGTCTGGCTGATAAACGCGGGGGCGGCGTGGAAAAAATCTCGCTCGAAGAAGGCGTAATTGACGTTTCGGATGAAAAAGCGAGCGACTTAATTGAACTCGACGCGGCTTTGCAGAGGCTCTGCGAAATGGATGAGCAAAAAAGCCGCCTTGTTGAGCTTCGTTACTTCGGCGGGCTTTCTATTGAAGAAACGGCGGAAGTTTTAGACGTCAGTATCGCTACCGTCAATCGTCAGTGGCGTCTCGCTAAGGCTTGGCTTTATAAAGAAATTTCAGCAGGCTAAAATTTGTTTCGTAAATAGTGAAAACGAAAGATTAAATAATTGTAGAAGCGACTCTTGTAGCTGCCTGCCGTGTTGACTATTTTGAGATATGCGAGCTTGGAACTTCCCTCACCCTTTACAATGAACGCGGTGTTTTAATATTTTGAAACCATATTGTCAAAATTAAAACTCTTAAATTTATGTTAAGCGGTAAGTGGCAAAAAATTGAAGAAGTTTTTGAAGCGGTTATTGAATTGCCGCCGGCAAAACGAGAAGCATATTTAGCCGAAGTCTGCAACGGCGATGACGATTTACGCCACGAGGTTGAACAGCTTCTAACCGCTGACGAACAAGCCTCAGATTTTATTGAATCACCAATTTTAGGCGGTAACACACTTGCCGGTTTTCTACCCGATAAGATTGAAGACTCAGTCGCGCCGCATTTTATCGGGCGGCGCATCGGTGCGTACGAACTCGTTCGCGAACTTGGGCGCGGCGGAATGGGCGCGGTTTTTCTCGCCCGTCGCGCCGATGATGAATTTAGAAAACAAGTCGCCATCAAAGTAATCAAACGCGGAATGGACACCGATTTCATTCTCAGGCGTTTTCGCAGCGAGCGGCAGATTTTAGCGACGCTCGACCACCCGAACATTGCGCGTTTGCTTGACGGCGGCACGACACAAGACGGGTTGCCTTATTTTGTAATGGAATACATCGAGGGCTTGCCCGTAAATCAGTATTGCGATACAAACCGCCTTCCGATTCGTGAGAGACTCGAGCTTTTTCGATTGATTTGCGCAGCCGTCCATTATGCACATCAGAATCTGATTATTCACCGCGATTTAAAGCCGGGAAATATTTTGGTTACGAAAGACGGCACACCGAAATTGCTCGATTTCGGTATTGCAAAAATTCTTGACCCGAATCTGTCCGCCGATACTCTGTCACCGACGTTGACCGGAATGCGTTTGATGACGCCCGAATATGCCAGCCCTGAACAAATTCGCGGCGAAGTTTTGACACCGGCAAGTGATATTTACAGTCTGGGAGTTTTGCTCTACGAAGTTTTAACCGGAAAACGTCCGTATCGTTTTTCATCGCGCGCGCCACACGACATTGCACGTGTCGTTTGTGAAGAAGAGCCGGAAACTCCGGCAATGGTTATCACGAAAGACGAATTTTCACCGGAGGTTTCGACGGGAGAAACTATCAAGAGTTTGGAGATTTTGAGTCGCAATCGGCAAACGACGCCCGAAAGTTTGCGGCGCGAGTTAAGCGGCGACGTGCAGAACATTTTGTTGAAAGCGCTTTGTAAAACGTCGGATTGCCGTTATCTTTCCGCGGAAGATTTTTCCAATGATATTGGCGCTTTTCTATCGGGTGAACCGGTTTCAGCGCCTAATTCGCCACACATTACGGACGAACGCTTTGAAAATTCTTTTCTGGCAGCGAGCGAATCGTTAGCCGTTTTGCCTTTTCGCACTATTCGCGTTAAACCCGTGTCGGAAACGGGAGATTATCTTTCGCTCGGACTAGCCGATGCTTTGATTACGAGGCTTAGTCATCTGCGAAGCGTTTCGGTGCGCCCGACAAGTTCCATTTTAAAGTATGTTGCTGAAGACACGCTTGACCCGAGCGTCGCTGGTCGTGAACTTCGCGTTACGCACGTTCTCGACGGCAGAATTCAACACGCCGGCAAGCGCGTTCGCATCACTGCGCAGCTCGTCAAAATTCGTACAAATGAGACGGTTTGGGCTGGACAATTCGACGAGCAATCAGACGATATTTTAAGTTTGCAGGATTCGATTTCAGCGCAGGTTGCCGAAGCGCTTCTCCATAAATTGACGGGCGAAGAACGGCGTCAACTCGAAAAACGCGGAACTAATAATGCCAAAGCTCACGAAGCTTACGTGCGCGGGCGTTTTCACTGGCACAGTTACACGGTCGAAGGGCTTGCCAAAGCTCTGATTTGCTTTTACGAAGCGATTGCGCTTGACCCGGATTTTGCGCTCGCTTACACGGGCGTCGCGGATTATTACAATTTTCTCAGCGTTTTAGGCGTCGTTTCGCCCAAAGATAGTTTTCCGGCGGCGAAAGAAGCGGCTGTCAAAGCCATCGAATTGGACAATTCGCTTGCCGAAGCTTATACATCACTCGGAATTGTCGAATTCGGCTATGAATGGGATTTTGTCGAAGCCGAAAAACTTTTCAAACGCGCGCTCGAATTAAATCCGAATTACGGCGAAGCGCACGTTTGGATGGCTCAACTGCACGGTATTCACGGTAGACACGAAGCCGCGCTCAAAGAAATGCGTCACGCCGAACGCCTTAATCCGCATTCAACATCGCTGCTCATTTCCTATGCGATATGTCTTAAAAACGCTCATAAATACGAAGAGGCACTGCAAAAATTACGCTACGCGCTAACGCTTCAGCCGAATCTATACACGGCTTTGCAAGGTTACAATTGGGTTGCCGAACCGCTCGGAATTTTTGAAGAAGCGGAAAAGGCTTGCCGTCAAGCGGTTGAGCAGACCGAACGCCTTAGCCTGCCGCTTTACGCTTACGGTTACACTTTAGCCATCGGCGGAAAGAAGGAAGAAGCACGTAAAATCGCTGAAGAACTTGAAGCCCGAAAACAAACGCAGTTCGTTCCGTCAATTTATAATGCGCTGATTTATACGGCGCTTGACGATTTTGACGTGGCTTTTAAATGGCTCGACAAATCGTTAGAGGAACGCGATTTCTGGACGATCTGGTTTCCGATTGACCCGCGGTTCGATAAATTAAAAACTGACGCGCGTTATGAAAGCTATGTTAAAAGAATCAAGCCCTTGAGCGGCATCGAAGATATTCATCAATCGCACATCGCTACAAAACTCCTGATGCCGGTTGAAAAAGAAAAAATCGCGCGAGAAAACAAAGCGCTAAATACGCCGCCGGCTTCGCGCTTTTCAAAATGGGCGATTCTCGCTGCCAGCTCGTTTATTGTTCTCATTTTAGTAGCATTTTTTGCGATGCGTTTCGGTTGGCAGAAAGGCTGGCAATACAACGAGCAAACATCTTTTAGCCAAAAAAGTATTGATAGTCTGCCGCCGAGTCAAACGAAAAATGCTCTTTCAATTGCAATTTTACCGTTCGCCACAATTGGGGCAAAAAACGACGACGAACAATATCTCGGAGTCGGTACGGCAGACCTTGTAACGAGCAAATTAGGTCAAATAAACGAGATAAATTTGCGCTCGGCAAGCGCCGTGCGCCGTTATTTAAAGAGTGATAAATCGCCCATTGAAGCTGGAAGGGAATTGGCGGTTGATTATGTTGTTAGCGGAACAATCGAACGCAAAGAAAATGCGGTCGAAGCCAAACTCGAACTGCGTGAAGTTTCCGGCGGACGCATTGTTTGGTCAGAGATTTTTGATGAACCGAATAACGATTTATTCGCCCTGCAGGATTCAATTTCCGAACTTGTCGCCAAATCATTGAGCCTACGCTTAACGAACGCTGAAAAGCAAAATCTTGCCAAGCATTTTACGGAAAACGGAAATGCCCAGCAGCTTTATCTCGCCGGACGCTTTCATTTCGGGAAACGCACCGTCGAAGGTCTGCGGCAGGCAATTTCAATGTTTGAACAGGCAATTAAGATTGACCCGAGCTTTGCGTTAGCTTATACCGGACTTGCCGACTGCTTCGCGCTTTTGAATTGGTACGAAGAGCCGCAACCGCCCGACGCATGGAACAATGCGAAAAAGGCGGCGGAGAAAGCCGTCGCGCTGGACGATAATTTAGCTGAGGCGCATGCTTCTTTAGCATTTATCAAATTTCATTTTGAACGCGATTATCAAGGCTCGGAAGAAGAATTTCGACGCGCCGTCAATCTCAAGCCGAATTACGCGACGGCTTATCAATGGTATGCTTTTCTGCTTTCCTCGCAAGCGCGTCATAACGAAGCGATTACCGTGATGCGCCACGCCGAAGAATTAGAACCGCGCTCCGCGGTGATTGCCAATGCGGTTGCCAATGTGCTTTTTTTAGCCCGCCTTTATGATGAATCAATCGCGCAGGCAAAACGCTCTCTGGAAATTGATCCGGCTTCGGTCGGAGCGCACGTCATCTTGCGCTGGAATTACGAAATGAAGCAGATGAAGGACGACGTTTTAGCAATTTACGAAAAAGAAGTCGGACTTGCCGGAGACACGCCGACGAGCCGCGCCAAGCAAGCGCATGTTTTTGCCGCGCTCGGCAGAAAGGAAGAAGCACTGCAAATTCTGCGTGAACTATCCGAAAATGAACAAATCGAACATATTACGCCGTATGAAATCGGAGTTATTTACACGCTTTTGGACGATAAAACTCGAAGTTTGGAATGGCTCAAAAAGGCAAAAGACGAACACGCCGTCGGCTTTTCGTTTGTTAAGGTTGACCCGCTTTTGGATAATCTGCGAAACGACAAGCGATTCGAAAGCCTAATAAAATAAATTCGATTTGAACGGATTTTTATTTTAAATCTTCGTCCTTTACCTTTCTACAATTGCTTGATAACAAAGAAATAAGACAACCACTGCTAAACTCGCATCATCTTCACTTAATCTTATTTGAGCAAAATATTCGTTATTTATGTTTACTCTCGATACCGCTCGTTTCGATAACACATACGCGCGCTTGCCGGAAATGTTTTACCGGCGCGTGAAGCCGACGCCCTTACCCGCGCCGTATCTCGTTAGCTTTAATGAAAAAGCGGCAGAATTAATCGGACTTGACGCGGAGAAAGCAGACAAACCTGAATTTGTCGAATATTTTACCGGCAACAAACTTCTTCCCGGCAGCGAGCCGATTTCGGCAATTTACGCCGGTCATCAATTCGGCACTTTCGTCCCGCAGCTCGGCGACGGACGCGCGATTCTTTTAGGCGAAGCCGTCAATGAAAAAGGCGAAAGATTTGACATTCAATTAAAGGGCGCGGGACTGACGCCGTTTTCGCGGATGGGCGACGGACGCGCGGTTTTGCGCTCGACGATTCGTGAATATTTGTGCAGTGAAGCTATGCATGCCCTCGGCATTCCGACAACTCGCGCTCTTTGCATAACCGGAAGCAATGAGCCAGTTTATCGTGAAACGGTTGAAACGGCGGCTGTCTTGACGCGGCTTGCGCCGACGCACGTGCGCTTCGGTTCTTTCGAGTTGTTTTATTATCGCGGGCAATACGAGCAAGTGCGCGAGCTTGCCGATTATGTGATTCGTGAATTTTATTCGCAATTTAACGGAGCCGAAGATAAATATCTGCAATTCCTGCGTGAAGTTATTAAACGAACGGCAAAACTTATCGCGCAGTGGCAATCCGTCGGTTTCGCGCACGGCGTAATGAACACGGACAATATGTCCATCATCGGGTTGACGATTGATTACGGTCCGTTCGGTTTTCTCGACGAATTCGACGCCGATTTTATCTGCAATCACTCGGATTACGGCGGGCGTTACGCCTTTGACCAACAGCCGAATGTCGCGCTCTGGAATCTTTATAAATTTGCGCAGACATTAATTCCTTTGATTAAGCCTGAAGGAGCGGAAGCGGTTTTGGGCGAGTATCAAGCGATTTTTACCGAGCGATTAGTCGAATTGATGCGAGCTAAATTAGGCTTGGAAAAACAAGAGTTGGAAGACCCGGAATTAATCGTTGCTTTACTGGAAATTTTACAATTGAGCAATGTTGACTATACCGTTTTCTTTCGTCGCTTGGGCGACTTTAAAACAGACGCGAATGAGAAAAACGATTTGTTGCAGGGAATGTTCATTGACCCGAAAAGCTTTGACCAATGGGCGAAAATTTATCGCGCTCGTTTGGCAAAGGAAAACATCTCGGACGCAGAACGACGCGAGAAAATGATGCGTGTTAATCCGAAATTCGTTCTTCGCAATCACATCGCGCAATCGGCGATTGAAAAAGCGCAAAAGGGCGACTATACAGAAGTGAACACGCTGCTTGAAATATTACAAAAACCTTTCGACGAAAAACCGGAAATGGAACGCTTCGCTGCGCCGCCAACCGTCGGCAGTAAGCGCGTAGCGGTTAGTTGTTCATCATAAAGGCGAAACATAAAAGGTTTCAGAATGGGCGGGAGAAGCAGACCGACAAGCAAAAGCATTCACACGTGATTTAACTGTATTTCCAGTCTCGCGCCTTAGAATGTATTTCTTCCGCCATTCGGTTTAACTCGTCTCTTTCAATTTGTGTGTACTGCCACTTTAAAAAAATGTCATCACCCAAAAAACGCGGAATAAGATGCAAGTGAAAATGAAAAACTTCTTGTTGTCCGGCACGTCCGTTTGATTGCACCAAATTCAAACCGTCGCAACCGGATGCTTCTCGAATAGCGCGAGCGACTTTTACCGTAACTTGAAAGATGCGAGCAGCTTCCGATTCGGATAAGTCATAAATGTTTTCAATATGAACTCGCGGAATTACCAGAACTTTATAAGGATTGGGCTGGTCTAAACTCATTATGCCGAAAACATATTCGTCTTCATAGACAAAACTGGCTGGAGCTTGACCGTTTGAGATTTTGCAAAAGATACAATCCATTTTGTTATTACGCGCTATTTACAAGGTAGCTGCCCAACGGCGGAGTTGGCGTGGGGCGAAATCGGCTATACGCAAGTTAAAGTTTAACAGACAACGCCGAATGAGAGTCGCTGCTTCGCCCTCACGTCCATTGACTTGTTGGACAGCGGCTTTGCCTTGAGCCTTAGCTTTCACTCTTGAAAGCAGAATAATATGGCAAGTTGCACACCTCGACAGACCATAAGTTACGCAAATGCTCTGCAATCCGGCGAGCAGATAAGCCCAGAGCCTGCATACCGCCGAATTCTTCGTAAAGGTCAGCAAATGCCGTGAGCCAAGCAAATGTTTGTTGCCGCAGAGTCGTCAAACCTCTTTGCCTGTCGCCGCTCAAAGCGTCGGGCAAGCGGTGAACAACGTGAAAAATATGCCACCGCGCTCCGGCTTCAATCATCGCTCGCTTGAAAACTTCTTCCGTCATCTCCGAGTGCTTTTGCGTAAGTTGCGATTTATAAGCCGCGTCCATCAAAGGCTTAAGGCGTTCGGGAATTCGCATCATACAGCCCCAAGTAAAGCGTCCGGGCATTCCTTCAATCAGCGCGTGACGCAGTCCGCTCGCGCCGAAATCAAACATTCGCGGTTTGCCGCGTCGCCGAATGTAATCGCCCGCCGCATTCTGGTCGCCTTTGCAAAAAGCGAGAAATTGTTTCGGACGCGCTTCAACCGCCGACGCGATAAACTCGATTTCGTCAGCGACGCCCTGTTCGGCGCGAATGCCGAGATTTTCAAACACCGTTCGGTAAAGTTTGATTGCTTCTTCAACTTCACTTAACGGAATCAAACGATTTCTCGTCTCAGACCAAGGGTCTTGAAAAAGTTTTTCGGGCTTGGGCAATGTGCCTAGACGATTTCTTATACGCCGATATTCTTCATCTCGCCCAATTGTCGCCGCGTGTAATTGACCGATTAGCGAAATATGCTCAAGCAAAGTCTGCTCGGCAAGTTCCGGGTCGCGTCCGAGCAAAGCATCAAATGTGTTTGGCTGTTCTCCGTCTCCCAAATCCTCAAGAACGATGAAACCGAATTCGCGGCTTCCGCCGTAAAGCTGAGGACTAAACGGAATGTCGCTCGGAACATTGCCCAAAAATTCGGATGCCGCCCAATCGCCAAATAACCAATGAGCCGAATTCGGCGTTTCAGAGCTATCGGGGTTATACCCAAATTCGTCTTCTCTGGTTTTTTTGACGATGACGCTGGCAGGAACATTAGAACCGGAGTCAACCACGCTGCAACGGACGACAACGCTTCCGTTGGTTATAAATGTTTCGCCCGCCCGCAAGTGGATTTCTCCTCCAAACTCCTCAGACAAGAGACTACTGGCAACATTGGCTATAAAATCCGGATTATGTCTTTCGTCATTCATTTAAGCTATAAGACAATTCACCGTGAGCCGCCCAACTATTTTTTACGCTTTATTCCCTCTTGCACAAATAAAAATTAACTCCAATTTGCATCGGGTTTCATTTTGAGACGTTTGGCGGCGTCAATTACGTCTTGCAGTTCAACCGGATCGCTAAACGGGTCTTCATCTAGCACGGTAACGCGGTTTAATTCTTTCTGCCAACGACGCAGTTCGGCGACATAACGCTCGCTTGGAACGCGCCGCAAATCGCCATCCGAATCTTCCAAATCGCAAATTCCGTTGTGCAGCCATTCGCCCGTGTGCCAGTCGGGCATATCAACCGCCGGGAACAAACAAATTCCGTGAAGGTCAATTCCTTCGTTGACGGCTGCGAGCGATTCTTCCATTACGTCCTTCAGCCACGCGGCGCGTCCGCCTTGCATTCCGCTGGTTTCGCCGATAATCATCGGTCTTTGGTATCTGTCCCAAACCAATCTCAATAAATCACAAAGCGGCTTAATGCGGTCGTCGTCCGGGTCTAAAGCCTTGTGCGGACCGTGTTCGCGGTATTCCATCTGTCCGAAAGAATAATTATTCGCGCCGACAATATCGAGAATTTCCGGTGAGCCGCCGAGTTCGGGATGTTTTTTTCCGGCAATGATATCCCAAGCCAGAAAAGTGTCAACAAAGGTTTCGTAATAAGTAATGTTCGTTTGTTCGGGACGTTCGCGCGGCGCGACGACTTGCACGAGCGGGTCAATGTGAATCATTCGCGCTTCGGGTTCGATTTCACGAATGGCTTTAACGCCCGCGATTGCCGCTTTGCACAAAGCAATGCGAAATTTGAAGCGGTCTTCTTTAGTGTTTTTATAAGGCGCGACCCAGCCCCATTCACCGCCGCAGAATGAAAAAAACGTGATTTCGTTAATCGGCGTAAAGAAATGCGGTCCGTGTTCGATGCGCGGCACGACATACTCCGCCGCGGCGCGGCAGTAATTTGCAAATCTTGTCGTAAATTCTTCCGAAAACGGGTCGAGGTCGTCCGGGTAGCCGTAATGACATAAATCCCAAATCGGCAGGATTTGCGATTTGTTCATTGCCGCAATCATCTGGTCAATGCAGGAAAAATCATACTGTCCGTTTTTGTCAACCAGTGCCCAGGGAATTCCTTCGCGCGCGACGGCAATTCCAAGTTCACGCAAAATTCGATAATCTTCACGCGCGTATTTATCGTGCTGCGTTTCGGCAATCAAATTGCGCCGCCCTTTGTCTTTCCAGAGAAAGTTCGAACACTCAAAGCCGGAAATAAAAAATGTCGGGAAAATGCCGGGTCGTTTAGCCATAAATCCATTCTAACCTGAACATCCTCAAAGCGGGCAAGACGATATTTTGTTTTCAGGCGAATTTAAGAAAATTGTTGATTTCAGATATAGTTATTAAAATCATCCGTGTTGCTGTAAAGAAACGCGAAGATTGGATATTAGCAGAAAGCGGTAGCTAATTAATGGTTACACATTATCAAAAATCAGGGAAGGTTGTTTAATGGAAAAACAGGTGGAAGCAGAGGAAAATTCATTTGAAAAATTCGGTTTGAGTGAAGAATTACTAAAGGCAATCAACGACGTCGGTTACGAAACGCCGTCGCCGATTCAGCTTAAAACTATCCCGTTGTTACTCTCAGGCAAAGATGTTGTCGGGCAGGCGCAAACCGGAACCGGCAAAACGGCGGCGTTCGCCCTGCCGATGCTTGAGAAAATCAATATAAAAAGCAAAGACGTGCAGGCGCTTGTTTTGACGCCAACGCGTGAGTTGGCGATTCAAGTCGCCGAAGCGTTTCATACTTATTCAAAATATTTGGGAAGCGTCCGTGTCCTACCGATTTACGGTGGTCAATCCATCTCGCAGCAAATCAGACATTTGCGTAGCGGTGTGCAGGTTATTGTTGGCACTCCGGGTCGCGTGATGGATCATATGC
This sequence comes from Acidobacteriota bacterium, assembly GCA_020200095.1. Classification (GTDB taxonomy): domain Bacteria; phylum Acidobacteriota; class Blastocatellia; order Pyrinomonadales; family Pyrinomonadaceae. Next base: position 29,885 of record JAIVJJ010000235.1, read on the forward strand.
GGCGCGAAACGATTGATATTTCAAATCTAAAAATCGTCACGTTAGACGAAGCCGACGAAATGTTACGGATGGGGTTTCAGGAAGACGTTGAATGGATTCTCTCGCACACGCCCGAAGAACGTCAGACAGCTTTGTTTTCGGCAACAATGCCGCGCGAAGTGCGTCGAATTGCCGAGCGTTATCTGAAGGAACCGGAAAACATTGAAGTTGAGCGCAAAACGATGACCGTTCCAACCGTCAAGCAGTTTTACGTCAATGTTTCCGAAAGTCAAAAAACGGATGCCCTGACTCGCCTTTTAGAAGTAGAAGCAAATTCAGGCGAAGCAGTGCTGATTTTTCATCGCACAAAAGTCGGCGCGGCTGATTTAACCGTCAAACTCCAAGCACGCGGTTATGCGGCGGAAGCAATGCACGGAGATTTGAATCAGAATCAGCGCGAAGCAATTATTAAACGACTGCGTAGCGGGCAAGTTGAGATTGTGGTTGCCACCGACGTCGCTGCTCGCGGACTTGATGTTGAACGTATTGCTTCCGTAATCAATTACGATATGCCTAACGACACCGAATCTTACGTCCACCGCATTGGGCGAACCGGACGAGCCGGACGTGAAGGCAGGACGGTGCTGTTCGTTACGCCGCGCCAACAACGAATGAAGCGCGACATCGAGCAATACACCAAGCAAAAAATCGAGCCGATGAAAATTCCGACGCAGGCAGACGTGGCATCGCGCCGGATGGCTTTATTTAAAGAGCGCATTCTTAAAACTCTCGTTGACGAAGAACTGGATTTGTATCTATCCATTGTCGAAGAACTCGCCGAGGAAAGCGGCTGCGACATCGCTGAAATTGCCGCCGCAGCCGCATTTTTAGGCGCGGGCGATAAACCGCTTGAGGTTGCGGTTGAGCCAAAACCAGAACAACTTTCATTTCAGGAAGACGGAATGGTGCGCTTGTTTTTTGACATTGGACGAAACCATCGAATTGGTCCGGCGGATATTGTTGGCGCGATTGCCAATGAAGGCAATGTTCCCGGTAAAGCAATCGGCGCAATTGATGTTTACGATCGCTTTACGTTGGTTGATGTTCCGTCAGAATACGTTCAGCAAGTTGTAAAAGGAATGGGAAACACCCGTATTCGCAGCCAAAAGGCAAATATTCGTTTGGCTGCGCCGCACGAAATTTCGGAAGACAAACCACGCCGTGACAAACCAACCAAAGGTAAAGACAAAGGTTTTAAGAAGGACAAAAAGCAAGAACGTAAAGGCAAAAAGAAGTATTCAAAGCGTTAAAATTAAATATGCGTAACGAATTATTATCACTGCTGGGCGGAATGTTTTCGTCCGGCGGAACCGCAAGCGGCGGCGCGATACAGAATCGAATTGTTGAGGTCGGCTCCGATAATTACGATTATCAAATTTATGTTCCGGCAAAGATTCCGAACGAACAAAATTTACCGGTAATCGTTTTCTTGCACGGCATCGGTCAGCGCGGCAGCGGCGGATTCGTTCCGACCGAAGGCACGGGCGGCGCGCTCGTCCGTCATTATTTAGGGCAAGTTCCGGCTATTATTTTACTGCCGCATTGCCGTTTGGGAAGTTACTGGTCAGACCCTGTGATGGATGAAATGGTAATGCAGTCGCTCGCGCAAACCGTTGAAGAATTCCCCGCGAACACTAATCGAATTTACCTAATCGGCGTTTCAATGGGCGGCTATGGTGTCTGGCATTTAGCCGCGCAACACGCTGAAAAGTTTGCCGCGCTCGTTTCGATTTGCGGCGGCAGTACGATTACAAAAGGCGAGCGCTTTAATTCCATCGCCCAAAAAGTCGGTAAAACTCCGGCGTGGCTCTTTCACGGTGCGGACGACCGGATTGTTCCCGTCAACGAATCACGCCAAATTGTAAAAGCATTAGAAGCAAACGCGGGAAACGTAAAATACAGTGAATACGCCGGCGTCGGTCATAACGTCTGGATAAATGCGCTTGCCGAAAAAGAGTTGCTGCCGTGGCTTTTAGCCCAACGTCTCGGATAAAACGGTTTTATTTGGTTTGGTTTTCAGGTCGCCAAACTCATTTTATCCTTACTCGGTTATCAATATAAAAGCCTTTAGTTCTTGAACAACTAAAGGCTTTTTAGTTTTTTGAGATTGTATTCTCAAGTGCAATTTTATGTGAATCAAAATCAGCAAATTAAGTCACTGTTATTTGTCCGCTTTGTCTTTAGATCAGTTCAACGAAAAAATCTATTGTAAAGAACTTCTGCTGGCTATAGAATGTATTACGCTTTTCAATGAAAATAGATTACTGTCGCTCTGAAAAAGGATAAATTCTATGAAAGTTACAATTTTGACCTCATGCCTTTTGGCATTTCTATTCACTTTTTCGACTCAAACATTTGCCGTAGATTTTACGGTTAATTTGACTGCCGACCAGCACGACGCAAGCGCGGCGGACGGCGTTTGCGATATTGATTTGGTAACGGCAGGCTTGCAATGCTCGCTGCGGGCGGCGGTCGAGCAAGCTAACAATCTCAGCAGTGACGAGCGTATTTTATTTAATTTATCTGTTAATTCAATCATTACATCAACAACAGCTAATGGCGGAGAAATTTACATAGCCCCCTATCAAATGCAGGGAATAATGTCTGCAGTCCGATCTGGAACGCTGGAAATAATCGGAATAGGTGCAAACAATCTGACTATTAGTGGGGGCGGCACAAACCGCATCTTTTACGCAGATAATGCAAACCTAACTATTTCGGGTGTTACATTGACAGCCGGTAGTGGAACGAGTGTAAGGAGTAAATATGGCGGGGGAGCGATTATTGCCTCTGGGGGTTCGCTGACGCTTGACAGTGTTCACGTTAAAGACAACTCGACGTTCTCAGCCAAAGCGGAAGCCAGCGGCGGCGGCTTTTGCAATCATTGGGGCGGCATAATAATGCGCAGTGTAACCATTACCAATAACAGCGCAAGGGATATCGGCGGCATTGACCACTATGCAGATTCGTTCAATTTCGGTAATACGATTGTAGCTGGCAATATAGCAACTAGTGGATTTAGCCCTGAAATCTCCTATGGCGGGGCTTACGGAATTACATCGGCAGGCGGCAATCTAGTCGGCGATTCGCCAGGTGATTCGACTAACACTGGAGGAACTGCAATAACCTATCAACCGACGGACATTCGAGATGCGGATCCGATGCTCGGTGCATTACAAAATAACGGTGGAACAACTCCGACACACGCACTGCTTGTCGGCAGCCCGGCGATTGATGCCGGACTCAATGCTTTGGCGGTTGACCCTTTTAACGGCAACGCGACACTTGCCTTTGACCAACGCAGAACAGGCTTTCCTCGGCAACTCGGAGCCGCCGTTGACATTGGCGCATTTGAGCGTAGAAGTGGAAGCAGTTCTCGCTCGACTTTGTTCGATTTTGACGGTGACGGGAAAGCCGATATTTCAGTGTTTCGTCCGTCGAATGGTTTCTGGTATATCATGAAAAGTTCGGGCGGATATTCATCTGTTCAATGGGGATTAGCAACTGATAGGCTCGTGCCGGGCGATTATGATGGCGACGGAAAAACTGATTTGGCAGTTTATCGTAGTGGTACCTTCGGAACAAGTTTTAACAACACTTGGTATATTCTCAGAAGCTCGGATAATACCTCTCGTGCTAGACAATGGGGAATAAGTGGAGGTTTTATCTTCGATGCACCAGTACCTGCTGATTATGACGGCGACGGTAAAACTGATTTAGCGTTTTATCGTAATAGCGATGCTATACCGACGCCGGGTCATTTCCAGATTTTGCAAAGTTCGACCGATTCGGGAGTCATTAAACAATGGGGAACTAACGCCGACAAAACAGTTCCGGCAGATTACGACGGCGACGGAAAAGCAGATTTAGCGGTCTTTCGAACCAATAATTTTCCTGGTAGCACTGAGGTCAACACCTGGTATATTTTACAAAGTTCAAATGGTGCAATGAGAATTGAGCGTTTTGGACTTCCCACCGATAGACTCGTTCCGGCTGATTATGATGGCGACGGAAAAGCCGACATTGCTGTTTGGCGACCGTCAAATGGTTTTTGGTATCGCATTAACAGTAGTGATGGTTCTTTTAGTGCTGTCCAGTTCGGAATTACTGAGGATAAGCCTGTCCCGGCAGATTATGATGGCGATGGAAAAACCGACATTGCGGTGTTCCGACCTTCGACGGGCGTTTGGTATCTGCAACGTTCAACAGAAGGCTTTTCGGCGCAGCAGTTTGGTTTGAGTAATGATATTCCGATACCAAATGTTTATGTCCGCTAATTATCTTTCAAGTTAAAGAAAAAGGCTTTGTTTGATGCTTATCAAACAAAGCCTTTTTCTTACGCTGATAAATTTGTCGAAAAAGCATTGGTTTTTGACAAATCAAAAATAAAGTTAAAATTTTCCGATTCCTTTTCCTTCGGCGAGGCTGGAGACGATTGCAGCTAATTCCGCCGGTTCAACCGGCTTCGGCACGTGAAATTGAAATCCTGCCGTTAAAGCCCGAACGCGGTCTTCAACCCGCGCATACGCCGTAAGCGCAATCGCCGGAATGCGTCCCCCTTTTTCTTTCGGCAGCGAGCGCACTTTGTTAATCAACATATAACCGTCTTCAACAGGCATTCCGATGTCACTGACTAACACATCATAAGAAGCGTCTTCCAGAGCTTTGAGCGCCTCAGCAGCCGAACCTACAGTGGTTACTTCTGCCCCGCACTGCTCAAGCACTACGCGAAGCAAATGTCGTGAATCCGCCTCGTCGTCAGCTATTAAAATTCGCAAGCCGTTCAATTCCGGGTCACAATCGAATTGAAGGTCTCCGTCTGCGGTAGGATGAACCCGCTTTTCTTTTCCTTTTTCATTATGAGGAACGGTAGCTATCTGCGGCAGCCGTACAATGAAACTTGTTCCCAAATCCTCGCCTGCACTTTCTGCGCGGACGGTTCCGCCGTGCATTTCGACAATTTGGCGGGCAATCGAAAGACCGAGTCCGAGTCCGCCTTCGTTTCGCGTGCTGGTTTGGTCAGCTTGACGAAAACGGTCAAAGACGTACGGGAGAAATTCAGGATCGATACCTTTTCCCGTATCGCTGATAATAATTTCGACGTGCGAATTTACACGTTCCAGACGCGCCTGGACGCGCCCGCCTTTCGGCGTGAACTTAACGGCATTAGTAAGTAAGTTCCAGATGACTTGCTGCAGCCGGTCGGCATCACCCGAAATTGGTCCGGTTTCTGTATCAAGCAGCATTTGCAAGCGAATGTTTTTTGCATCGGCGGCGGGACGAACCGCTTCAACCGCCCTTTCAATCACATTTGAAAGCTCTACCGGACGAACTTCGAGCCGTAATTTTCCGGTAATGATGCGCGAGGTATCCAGCAAATCGTCAATTAATTGAGACTGCGAGCGGGCATTGCGCTCGACGGTTTCAAGAGCGCGGATAGAGGCTTGCTTATCAAGTTTCCCGCTGCGCAAAAGATTTGACCAGCCGAGAATAGCGTTTAAAGGAGTGCGTAGTTCATGAGAAAGCGTGGCAAGAAATTCATCTTTAATTTTATCCGTTTCTTCTGCCGCGCGGCGCGCTTCCTGTTCTCGTTGTAAAATCTGTTCACGCTCGGCTTCCGCTTGCTTGCGCTCGGAAATGTCACGGGCAATACCAATAAAAACGTGCTCATTGTTCCGCTTGAATTCTCCAAAGGAAAGTTCAAGCGGAAATTCGTAACCATCGCGGTGAAGCCCGACAACTTCCACATGTTCCCAGGAGAGATGTCGTTTACCCGTTTCGATGTATCGTCCAAGTCCGGCTTCATGCACGCGGCGCAGATACTCCGGCATCAGCATAGTTAGCGTTTGACCGAGCATCTCTTCAATTTTATACCCGAAAATTCTTTCAGCCGCACGATTGATGAAAAGAATCGTACTTTGTTCGTTAATGCTAATGATTACGTCCGAAGCCGTCTCCGCGACAATACGGTATCGTTCTTCACTTTCACGAAGTACTTCTTCAATTCGCTTGCGCTCAATTCCATTAGCGATACTATTGGAGACTGATGCCATTGCTTGAAGTGTCAAATCTGTTAACGGTTGTCGGGCGAAAGCACACATTACTCCAACCAACTGCTCTTCAACAATCAGAGGATAACCGGCGAATGCCACCATACCTTCCCTTCGCGCCCATTCCTTATTGCTGACAAGCGGGTCGTTAAAAACGTCATTAGTTAAATGAGATAAACGCTCCTTAGCAATCATACCAATCTTAAATTTGCCAATCGGTATGCGAGAATATTCCCCGTCCAAATGCGTGTACATTCCGGCGCTAGCCTGCAACTCTAAAACATTTTCACTGTTGTTGAACGTCCAGATGCGGGCAAATGCCACATTTAGATGTTCAACCAGAACTTCTGCGCAGCGGTTTAGAACGCTTCGCAAATCTCCTCCTTGGATTAGCGCGTTAGCGATATCTCCATTAAAGGCGGCGAGGCGACCGCGTTCCTGCAACGTTTCTTCCGCCAGCTTTCGCGCGGTGATGTCGCGCGCTATCTTCGCGTAGCCGAGCAGTTTTCCGCTCTCGTCGCGCAGCGCGGTTGTGACGCCGTTAGCATAAAAGCGTGAATTGTCTTTTCGCAAGTGCCAGCGCTCGTCTTCCGCTCGTCCAATTTCCGCAGCATATTTTAACTCTTTTTCCGGCGCGCCTTGCTTCCGGTCTTCCGGCGTAAAGATAATAGAAAAATCTTGTCCGATGATTGTATCTTTGCTGTAACCGAAAATCGTTTCAGCACCTTCATTCCAGCTTAGAATGAGACCTTCCGTATCGAGGTGAAAAATGGCAAAGTCTTTAATTTCTCTAACGAGAGTTCGGTAGGGTAATTCGCCAAATAGTTCTACTAATGTTTCTTCTGCTTCCATCGTTGATTTTATCGTATCTTAATAACACGCTATTTTACACTGCAATTTTGAATAAAATACGAGTTTCAATTGACTTACCCGAAAGTTTTCGTGAGCGGTCAGAATAGGTAACGAAAATTCTGACATACTACAAGTTGATACTTATATTCTGATTTCACCGACAGCTTTGCTAAATTGAATTTTAGTTCCCACCGACAGGGAAACGCTGCGTCCCGGCTCGACATCTTTTATTGAACCGTCGGTAGCAGTGATAACCCAATTTTCTTTTGAGACATTCTTCAGACCCCAGAGGCTAGGATTTGTCGGATGCTGAGAAACAGCAGCAACAGGCGCAGAGAAATCATACATTTTCTGGTCGTCAATGTGATGCGGAAACAATTCGGTGTTGTAATTGAGCATCACAACCGATTTACCGATGCGAATGCGCGGCGGTAAGCGCAGTGCAGCAGCGCACGCCCAGCACAATCCGGGATTTCCGCCGTTTGCTTTCAGCGCGATTGAATCGTAAAAATTTTCCATCGAACAATGCGGACAATAAAAAATCGCGTCGCGCAGGCGAATCATCTCGCCGCGCCATTCGCTTTCACGAACGCGCCCGTTTACTGGGTCGCGCAAACCGACGGTAAAAGCGCGAATGAAAATATCGCGCAAAAATTGCGGGTAAATTCGCCAGAAGGCGAGCGCGTTATCGTGAATGCCGGGAACGGGTCGGTTCGAATCATCATTCGGGTCGTAAATAAAAAGCGCGTCAGTGCCGTAAAGTTTCGTCATCGCGGGCAAATCAAGGGCTTTTATCGCCGCTTCCTTTTTGCCTTCGAGCGGGTGCGCGACCATCAGCATATAAAAAATCAAAACCGACAATGAAAATAAATCGGTGTTCGTGCTGGGCATCGCTTCGCCGCGCACAATTTCGGGAGCCATAAAGCGCGGCGTGCCGAGAACGCCCAAAACCGCCGCACCGTCAACCGAAACATTGTCGTTATCGGCAATCAAAACATCACCGTTGTCCGGGTCAAAAAAAGCGTTGCCAAATGAAATATCGCGGTAACACAAACCTTGCGAATGAAGCAATAAATAATTATGCGAAAGATTGAGTCCCGCGGTTGCCAGAGCGCGAAAAGTCGGCTCGATTTTCCGTTTCATCAAATCAACAATATTCTTAAAGCGCGGCGGACGAAGCGGCATCACGTAACCAAAACCCGGAACACCCGCCGCTGTCGTAATCTCCATCGGATAAAGAAAATGCTCGCTCGGCGCGCCTTTTCTGATAAGCAGTTCCATCGAAGCGCGTTGTTCGAGCGTTGCCATATGGGGGAAAAACCATTTTACCGCCACCGATTCGCCGCCAAGCTGCGCTTTATAAACTTCGCCTTGCCCGCCCGCGCCGAGCAGAGTTTCAATCGTGCAGGGCATTCCTGAAGGGAGGCATTGAACGATTTGACCGGGTTTTAGGATTTGATCCATTTTCGCTTGTTTCTTTTAATTAATCTTAACTTATTCTCGATTATTTTTGCGCTCGATGACAACGCCGTGTTCCGATTCCCAAGTCGCAATCCGATTTCCTCTTAAATCGCTGTCTTCGACGCTCACCGCGCTTTTTCCTTTAACTTTGACGGCAACCGTTCCATTACGATGAATGTTACATCGGCGAACGGCAACGACGCTTTCGCTGAGAATGCTCACGCCCGCGTCCCGGTTGTCGTAAATGTTGCAGCTTTCGACGAGTGCGCCACCTTTATCGCGCACAACGACACCCGAATTGTTTCCGTCGTGGATCACACAGCGTCGCAAAACCGTATTGCCGCTGGTTGATACGGCAACTTCTGCGTCTTCGTTTCCGTAAATGTCGCATTCTTCCAGCTTGCCGTAACCGTTTTGCTGAACAAATACGCCGGCATCGCGGCTGCCGTAAATTTCGCATCGTCGAAATGTTGGATTAGCGTATTCGCTGATGCCGATGTTTGCGAGCCGATGCCCGAAAATTTTGCAGTCTTCGATCAAACCCGCCGCGCCGTTTTGCCACGCGACAACACCGCCGTTCTTTCCTTCAAAAATGCGGCAATTTTTTATCGTCGGATTTGCGCCGTTGGTAATCGCTACACCGACATTCGTGTTGCGGTAAATGTCGCAATTTTCTATTTGCCCGCACGCGTTGTCAAAAAAATAAATGCCCGAATCCGCTCCGTCGTGAATGCGGCAATTTTTAATAAACGGATTTGCATTAACGCCATGAACGGCAACACACGAAAGCGAATCGGAAACAACGTCGCAGTTTTCCAAAATTAATTCACCGCGCGGAACATCAATGGCGAAAAACGCTCTGCCATATCTTGCACCGCTTCCTCGCAAGGTCAAACCGTGAACAAACACTTTTTCGGTTTGCATTTGAATGCAGCTTGCGTTTGCGCTTACAATAACAATTTCTTGTGGCTCGCCGTCGCCGACGATTTCCATATTTTTATCAATGACAATGCTTTCATTATACAAACCGGGACGAATTATCAATCGTGTATTCGGCGCGGCGCTCCTTAACGCTTCTCCAATTGTTGTAAAATCGCCGTTGCCGTATGTGGAAACGATGGCTGATGTTTGAACTGAGATTTTGTTCGTCGGTACATTCGCCGCGCGAATGCCCACGAATTAACCGCCCAACGCGCCGCCGTTTCGGATAAAGCAAGATTCTCGCAAAGACGCTGCGCCAGACGGTTCAATAAAATCTGGCGCGGCGTGTTTTTAACAGCGGCTGCAAGCAAGTCAAGCGGCACTCGTTCATCAACTGCCATCGTCAAAACGGAAACTTCACGCCGAAATCCGCCGCAGTAATCGCGCAGTAGTCCTTCGCAGCGCCGTGCATTTTCCACAACGGACATGCCGTGCTTCGCTATGATTTCGACGAGTTTTTGACGCGGCAAATCGTTCATAAATTTAAAGAGGACATCGGAATCTTACAAAACTTTATTTTGTCAGGCTGACGGCGTTCCTTCATTTTCGGATGAGTTTTCGAGCGGCGTGTGGGAATCTTTTTGAGCAAGTTCGACTGACGACGGCATAGAAATTTTACTTTTATCTTTTTTAATCGTTATCGTAACCGTTACGTTTTCCATATCTTCGGGCGAAACCGTTTGGGAATCAGTCAGCGCGGCAACCGCTTGTGAAGTTTCCGGCGAAGGCGGCGTTTCAGTTGTCGTTGTTACTTCCGATTTCTCCGGTCTTTCATATTTTCTCAGCGCACGGGGACGATAAATTATACCAACTGTGCAATCGTCGCCGCTGCCCATCTGCGTCGCTTCTTCGAGCCACGCTTTTAGATTTTCATTAACCGCGTCAAAACCATTTTCCGCCGCAAGCATATTTAAAATATCAGTTCCGGCTTGAAAAAATCCGGCTTCATCAGAAAATGAATTAAGATAACCGTCGGTCGAAAGTAAAACCAGCGCCGGGCTTTGCTCGTTGGAAATTTTCTGCACGAAAAAACGAAAATCCTTTTCCGCATCTTTCAAACACATCGAAGTTGTTTCATTAGCGAGCAGACGCGCGTCTTCGGGCAGAGGCTTTGTAACTTTGCCTGCCGCCGAAACATTCAAAATATCGCCGTCGCCAAGCTGTAAATAAAGAACAAAATCTTCTTCCATCGCAACCGTTAAAGAAGTCGTGCCGTAAGCGAGAAGCGGGTTTTCTTCGATTAATTTTCTGGCGTTAGCGCCGGATTTTTCTTCGAGCTTTTTGAATTCATCTTCGGTAAACGGATTGTTTTTCAGGTGGTATTCAACCGTTTTTCTCCACTTTTTGACCATTTCCTTCGGCAAATAATCTTTGCCTTTGTTTTCGATTTCCGCCAAATCAAATTTGCCGCGCCGTTCATCGAGAAATTCACCAACAATTTGCGCGCTCTTTTTAACGGCAAAACGCGAGCCGTAATTGCTGCGAAAACATTTCGGGCTACCGTGTCCGTCGGCGACGGAAAGAATAATAGGTAAACTTCTGCCGGATTCGCGCACCTGCAAAATCGCGTCTTGATTGGGAGTTCCGGCGCGAAGATGCGACGCGCCGGGAACAGTTTCGCCGATGACGCGCCATTCGGTTTGATTGGAGTTTTCCATTTTGTCTTAAATACTTAATTTACAAAGTATAAAATAGGACGCGGACGAACGCGGATTTGGCTAATTTTCGCTGATAATCCTTAAAAAATACCTGTGTTAATCCGTTAAAGCCGTGTTCGTCCGCGTCCTATTTTATACTTTTGAAAAAGTTCTACTTTGATTTATTGCCACGCATCTTTTACCAAACATCGTCAACCGTATTTTGATCGTTCGGGTCGCCCGCTGAACCCGCGGGCGTGCCTCTTGTTGCGCCGGTATTTTGCGTTCCGGTTTGCGTGGCTGTTCCAGCTGCGGGCGCGGCAGTCGGAATCGGGACATTTGCCGTATCCGTCCCGGCGGGAACTTCCGCTCCGGCTGCGGGCGACGAAGCCGATTTCAAAACTGCCGTTGAAGCCCATTTGATATGTTTGACAAGCGCTTCGGGGCTGTTAGCGGCGAGTGGTTTGAGTTCCGAATTGCCGATAAATTTTTGTAAAACATCAGCGTCTGAATCTTGTCCAATTGAGATGGCGATACGAACCGCTTTCTTCCCCCACGGTTGTTCCATCAACGCTTTCAAACCACCGTCAAAATCATCTGTCGGCTGACCGTCGGAAACCAGCACGAGAACCGGTGGCAAAGCGCGGTCACTCATCGGCGGCATTTTTAATTGTTCGGTGACAAGTTCGAGCGCTTTGCCCATATCGGTTTCGCCGTCGGCAGTTAAATCCGTCCACGCGAAATCGGCGACCGGCGTCGGCTGCGAAATATGCCACTGCGCTCCGTTTGAAAATTTAACGGCGCGAACTAAAACCTGCGCGTTCGGGTTGTCTTCCGCCACTTTTTTCATATGCGGAATCGCTTCACGAATCGCCGTATTGAGCGATTGGATTTTTCCGTCGTCGCCCATCGAGCCGGAACTGTCGGCAATCCAAATAAAATGCAGCGGTCTTGAGGCAAGTTCGCCTCCGGGTCTTTTCATTTCCATAATTATCTCCTTTTGAAATGTCGTCGGTTTTTTTATAAATCTTATATTAAACAGAATTCCGATTTAAGCAAAATCTTTGCCACAAAACTAAGAGTCGGTTACAGACCGTCTGAAAGATGGAAAATTAATCTTTGCGCGAATTTTGCGAAAGCCTTTGCGTTGCTGATTTTTCATCTTAATTTAGGAAACACAAAAACCCCGGGCTTTATTCAAAAGCCGCAAGAAGTATTTTTGAAACGATTACTAAAAGCGGCTTCGGTAAAACTGTTTTTTATAAAGTGTATGAATTTCGTATAAACAAAACTGAAAAGAAATAAATTTAAGCTTTTTACATTCCGAGTCAGTTTTTGAATGATTTTTCTTAAAAGTTTTGACTTTTCGCCAAATCCGTTTGCAACTATTCGGTAAAAAGTGCATCCTAAGTAATGTTAGTCCTTCTCTTGCATCTTTATGATGCGCTCATCAAAACGGTTTTTTGGATTAGTTCGAGAGCAGGTTCGTTTATAATTACAGAAGTCGCTCTTGAAATTTTTGAGCATCCGAAACCCGATTCTTCGCAGCTGACCGTTTTTCTCCGAAGCCAATTCGATTCGACACTTCTTTTGACATTCCCCAAAGCGGGAAAAGGTATATAATTTTATGTCATCGAAACTTTATGTAGGAAATCTTTCCTTCAACACAACAACCCAAGATTTGGAAACAATGTTTGGTGAATCAGGTACAGTCGAATCAACTAATATCATCGAAGACCGCGACACGGGTCGTTCACGCGGATTTGGATTTGTCGAAATGTCAAGTAAAGAGGAAGCGCAAAACGCTATTTCAGCACTCAACGGCAAAGAAATTGACGGTCGCAGTCTGACCGTGAATGAAGCCAAACCCCGCGAAGATCGCGGCGGCAGCGGTGGTGGTAATCGTGGCGGCGGTGGTTACGGCGGCGGAAATCGCGGCGGCGGCGGCGGTGGTTCACGCTGGTAAAAACCAAACGCTTTATTAACAGCGATTTTTAATAGGTGTCTCCGGTTTATATTTTAACCGGAGACACTATTTATTTTTAGGCAATATCTGTTGTCAAATTTGGTCAATCCGATTCGGACAACAATTAAAAGAAAAGGGTTTTTATAATGAAAGAAGATTTAATTGAAGTAGCCGGTCTTATTATTGACAAACAGCGTGACGCTTGTTTTAAGGTGCAGATAAATAACACCGAACATATCGTGATGGCGCAAATCTCGGGTAGAATGCGTAGAAATCGAATTCGAATTTTGATTGGCGACCGGGTTGATGTTGAAATGTCGCCTTACGATTTAACAAAAGGAAGAATCACATATCGTCACAAATAAAAGGTAATTCGCACCTAGTCGGCAAGTAAAAAGTCGAACTAATTGCATATATTGTTTATTTCCTTTCAAAAAGAGAGTTTTCATTTTAGACAGACTTTTATGGAAAAAGAAAAAGACTAGCTGATTATTAGCTAGTCCTCTTCCAACTTTCAATTTTTAATAATATTTACTAATATCCACGGCGATTGCGGATAATGCGTGTTGAACGCCTGTATCGGTTGTAACCTTCTCTGTAACCTTGAATAAATCCGGTGCGGTAAGCCTGTCTCTCACGTTGATTGTTTTCGCCGCCAGCTCTTCGGTATTCACTTTCCGCTTGAGCATTTGCACGGCGTCTGGCGCGAGCATCTTCAGCGCCTTCGCGTAAGCCGTCTTCGTAACCATCTTGCCGCGCGTCACGTCTGTCCTCACGACGTTCCTGTCTATTTTCTCTCCGGTCTTGACGACGCTCCTGCCGCATCATTTGTGCATTGACGTCTATGTCTTGTAAAAGCATAAAGCCAAAAAGCAAAGCTAAACCTATTCCAAATCCTTTAATTGTGCGTTTTGTTGATTCATTTGTATTCATAATAACTTCTACAATAGCAATAAGCGTGCCTTTCAATAAATTATTCAATCTTGATTGGCTTTATCAGCCGATTGTTTTCCATAAATTCGTTTTAAGGATTAAATTTAAGTAAATTTTGTGTAACCGACAAAGTTGTAAACTTCCTTCAAGGAAAAAATTATGAGTATGGAAATTGAAAAAAAGTTTTTGCTGCGTAATCTCCCGACCGGAATTACAAAAGGAACTAAAATTCTGCAAGGCTATCTGAGCGTCGATGATCCTGAGGTGCGCGTCAGGGCAAAAGGCGAGAAGTTTTTTCTGACCAGAAAAGACGGCGAAGGCTTCGTTCGTGAAGAGGAAGAATGTGAAATTTCAAGGGAAACGTTTGAAATTCTTTGGTCGCTGACGGAAAATGCCAGAATTGAAAAAACGCGCTATGAAATCTTCGGCGAAGACGGATTATTATGGGAAATTGATGAATTTCAAACCCGTTCAAACGAAGGATTATTTTTAGCTGAAGTAGAATTACCGGATGAATCAGTCGTTCCTGAAATTCCGCCCGCGATTGCCGAAGTAATTGACAGCGATGTGACCACTGATAGAATGTACAAAAACAAAAACTTGGCAATTAGCGGAATGTTAGTTAGAAAATAACGAATCCTAATTTAGTATTTTAACTGAATTAGCTACAAATAAACCCAAGCGGATGAAAAATGGTTTGCCCGTTATCTCCAAACTTGCCTATAATATCGGCAGAAACTTAAACTTTATGTGGGCAATGCGAATGATGGTTTCAAATTTTAATTATGGCGAAAGCGAAGGAAATAACCGGACTTGATTGCGCGGCAAGCGCTATGGAATGGGCGGCGGAAGTTTTGCGCGTGCGTTTTGATGAAGTCGTGAATCTGCGCGACTCGGCGCTTGATTTTTCAGACATCGAAGGCGTTCACAGTATGCGCGTGGCGACACGGCGTCTGCGAAGCGCGCTGCGTGATTTTACTCCGCTAATGGATAAACGACCCGCCAAAACGAGTGAGAAAAGAATTAAAACAACTTGCCGACGCGCTTGGCGCAGTCCGCGACCAGGATGTAGCGATTGTCGCGCTTGAAGAGTTGCAAGCCCAAACGGAGACTGAACCGATTAAAGAAGGTGTTGGAAAATTGCTTGAAGAACGCAGCGACTTGCGCGAGACTGCTCGATTGGATTTGACGCAAGCCCTCGCCGTCAGCAATCTCAACGATTTGCAGCAACGATTCGCGGCAGCAATTGATAAAGTGGCGAGACCAAAGAAATCAAAGCGAGTTGTTAGTTTCAACGAAGCCGGACGCGATGTGGTTGCCGACAGTTTACAGGATTTACTCGATTTGGGCGCGAGTCTTTATGAGCCGTTCAGAACGAAAGAGTTACATGAGATGCGCATCGCCGCCAAACGTCTGCGCTATGCGGTTGAACTTTTCACGGCTTGCTGGGGCGAGCGTATTGCGCCGTTTGCCGAAGAAATCGCCGATATGCAGGGTTTTTTGGGCGAAGTCCACGACTGCGATGTTTGGATTGAAAGTATGGGTAAACGTCTGCAGCGCGGGCAAGGAAACGCAGCGACAAACGGAAGCGATTATCAAACCGCCTCTTGGCTTCTGTCTGAATTCGTCAAAAAACGAACCAAAGAATACCGCTCCGCACTCAAACTCTGGAGCGAATGGGAAGCAAACCATTTCGCCGAAAGAATGCGCACAATGATTCAGGCTGCGTAAGAATCATTTTCAGTTTCAACTGGAAGTTTGAGTTCGACAACAACATTACAATAGTTTTCGAACACTATGTTTATTTCTCAACAATTGAGAAATTTATTGTTCGTATCAAGCGCCTCGCGGATTCCATCGGCAAACAAAAACCACGCCAGCATCGTCAATGCAAGAAGAATTGAAGGAAAAACAGTTAAGTGCCACGCTGTGCGAATATAAGCTTGATACATTCCGACCATTTGTCCCCAAGAAGCTTGCGGCGCGGGAATTCCAAGACCTAAAAAACTCAAACCCGCTTCGGCAAACATCGCGCCGGGAATTCCCAGAGCTACCGAAACAATAATCGGAGTCATCACATTTCTTAAAATATGTTTTTTGATGATATACCAATTTCCCGCGCCCATTGCGCGAGAGGCGCGAATGAAATCAGTTTTTTTGAGCGAAAGAACTTGCCCGCGAACCAAACGCGCAATTCCAATCCAGCCCGTTAAAGTCATTGCAAGAATCAAGTTCCAGAAGCCCGCGCCGAGCGCAATCATTAAAAGAATGTAAAAAAGAATAGTCGGAAGTGATGAAAGCACGTCAATGACGCGCATGATGACGTAATCAAACCAACCGCCTTTTAAGCCTGCTATCGCGCCTATCGGAATGCCGACCAGAGCGATTGCCAGTTGGCTAAGAACGCCGATGCTGATTGAAATTCGCGCGCCGTAAAGCAGCCGCGAAAGCACGTCGCGTCCCAAATCATCAGTGCCGAGCCAATGAAGGCGATTTGGCGTTTCCCAGGTTGCCAGAAAATCGCCTTTGTAAGGATTATACGGCGCAATATATGGCGCAGCGACGGTAAAGATTATTTGAAGAATAATAAAAAAAAGGGCGATTACCGCGAGCTTGTTGCGAGCAAAACGCCGCCACAAAAGCCGCAGATTGTTTGATTTCGGCATGACGGAAACTTTATTTATCGATGCAGCATTTATCACAATTTCACAATTTTAAAAGAGAATTTTCTTATTCTTCCTTCAGCAAAGTTACACGCGGGTCAGCCAGCGCGTAAAGTAAATCCGTTACCAAATACGCCAAACTGATTATCAGCGTCCAGACGAGCGTTGTTGCCATAATCATCGGGTAATCGCGGCTGCCGATTGCCGAAACGAAATAAAA
This sequence comes from Acidobacteriota bacterium, assembly GCA_020200095.1. Taxonomy (GTDB): domain Bacteria; phylum Acidobacteriota; class Blastocatellia; order Pyrinomonadales; family Pyrinomonadaceae. The sequence goes on from JAIVJJ010000235.1 coordinate 46,687, forward strand.
ACCGATGCCCGGAATGCGAAAAATGCTTTCGACGAAAAACGAACCGACGATTAAACCCGCCGCGAGCGGTCCGCCCACCGTGAGAAGCGGTGTAAGCGCGTTTTTGAAAACGTGGACGAACATAATCCGCTTCCTGCTCAAACCTTTGGCGCGAGCGGTACGAACGTAATTCGCTTTCATTGCGTCCGTCATACTTGCCCGCGTATAACGCTGCAAAACTAAAACGGGAGCGAGCGAATTTGCCAAAACAGGCATTATCCAGTGGCGCGGACTGCTCCAACCTCCCGTCGGCAGCCATCCGAGCCAGACCGAGAAAATGACCTGCAAAAGAATGGCGAAAACAAAGCTCGGTATCACCAGACAGAAAATAGAAACGCCCGTTCCAAAATAATCGAGTAATGAATTTGGTTTTATTGCCGAAAAAATTCCGAGTCCGGCGCCGACAATAAGCGAAAAAATAAAAGTTAAAAGTCCGAGCTGTAAGGAATACGACCACTGTTCTCTGAAAATTCCGATGACGGTTCGATTCGGATAAGCCATCGAATATCCGAAATCAAGCGAAACGGCGTTTCGGACAAAAAGCGCATACTGCTTCCAAACGGGTTCGTCCAATCCGTATTTTTCGTTTAGCTGACGTTTGATATTTTCAGGCACCATCTGCTGTTTTTCGAGAGCGCGAGCATCAAACGGTCCGCCCGGAACTGTGTGCATCAGCGCGAAAGTGATAATCGAAACAACGAATAAAACACCTAGAAGTCCGGCTGTTCTGGTTATAATGTAACGAATCATAAACTTATCGAGTAATTGCTTTATACAAAATGACAGGCGGTTTGATGATTTTCCTCAATTATCCGCAGTTGCGGTTCTTCAGACGCGCAAATCTCCTGTGCAATAGGACAGCGATGACGAAATACACAGCCAGTCGGACGTTGCGCAATTTCTTCAATGTCACCTTTTACCACAATCTCCATATTAACTTTTGATGGGTCGGGTTCGGGAATTGCCGCAAGTAATGCCTGCGTGTAAGGATGTCGCGGCGTGTTGACAATGCGCGAACTATCGCCGATTTCAACTAAACGCCCTAAATACATCACGCCGATGCGCCTGCTCATAAATGCGGTAATCGCAATATTGTGCGAGATAAAGAGGTATGAAAGACCGAATTCGTCCTGCAAATCGCGCAAAAGATTTAATATCTGCGCCTGCACCGAAACGTCCAGAGCCGAAACCAGTTCGTCGCAAATTAAAAGTTTTGGGCGCAAGACGAGAGCGCGGGCAATGCCGATGCGCTGCTGTTGACCACCGGAAAATTCGCCGGGAAAACGGTGCATATCTTCGGCTGACAAACCGACACGCTCTAGAAGTCGCGCAACTTCTGCAACTCTTTCAGCTTTTGTGCCGACGTTATGAATTTCGAGCGGTTCGCAGATGATTTGTTCAACTGTAAGGCGCAAATCGAGCGAAGCAAACGGGTCTTGAAAAACCATCTGCATTTGTTTTCTGACTGGCTTTAACGATTTTTCGTCGAGATGTGTAATATCTTCTCCGGCAAAAAAAATACGTCCGTCATCCGGCTCGTAAAGCCTCATAATCGTTAAAGCGAAAGTCGACTTGCCGCAGCCCGATTCGCCTACCAAGCCTAATGTTTCGCCTCCCGATAAAGATAAATTTACACGGTCAAGAGCAATGTTTTTGAGTTTGCTGTTGCTGAAAAATCCGCTTCGCACTGCAAAACTTTTAGTCAAATCGGTTATTTCCAGAAGTGTTTCAGCCATCGTTAAACACTCCTTGATGGGCGACAAAACAAGCGACAGATTGGTTGAAATGAATTTTGGCTAAAGGCGGACGCTTTTCTGCACAAACTGCTATGCGAAATGAACAGCGCGGATAGAATGAACAAGCGTTTTCCTCGCCGAGAAAACGCGGCGGCGCGCCTTCAATGGTTTTTAATCTTTTCGATTGTTCATCCAATCGGGGAATCGAGGCAATCAGAGCTTGCGTATAAGGATGTTGCGGGCGATTAAAAATTTCCCGAACCGAAGCGTTTTCGACAATTCTTCCGGCATACATTACGGCAACGCGGTCGGCAATTTGGGCAACAACGCCTAAATCGTGTGTGATAATTATGATTGACATTCCGAATTCTTTTTTGAACTTGCGTAAAAGGCTAAGAATTTGCGCCTGAATCGTCACGTCTAACGCAGTCGTCGGTTCGTCGGCAATCAATAACTTCGGCTGACAGGCAATCGCCATCGCAATCATTACGCGCTGCCGCATTCCGCCGGAAAATTCGTGCGGGTAATCATTAAACCGCCCGCGCGCATTGACAATTCCAACGCTCTGTAAAAGATGAATTCCCCGTTCTTTAGCTTCTTTAAAAGATAATCCGCGATGAACACGCAGTGTTTCCATAATCTGATACCCAACGGATAAAACCGGATTGAGCGAAGTCATCGGGTCTTGAAAAATCATCGAAATGCGATTGCCCAAAATGTCTTCGAGCTTTTTGTCGGAAAGCGTTAATAAATCAGTTTCTTTATCTTCGTCGCGGAAAATTGCTTTCCCGTTTGTAATCTCGCCCGGCGTTTCAATCAATCGCATAATCGAAAGCGCCGTCACGCTTTTCCCGCAGCCCGATTCGCCGACGATACCCAAAACTTCGCCTTCATCAATTGAAAAAGACACGCCGTTCACAGCGCGAATAATGTTTTTTTCTAATTTGAATTGCGTTTGAAGATTTGAAACTTCAAGCAAAATCTTGGACATAGAAATATAGTCAGCTATTAATCTAAAAATGAGTTAATTAGCAATCTAAGCTATCTTAATTTTTTACAAACCAGTAACTGAGGGAAATAAATATTAACCAGACGTCCGCCAATGGTCAACATCATTGCGGATATACATCTGGAAACGTGAAATATCGAGATACCGGAAAACCGTGTTGCCGTTTTTATCAGGCTCGAATCCGGTTAAATACGGATACCAAACTTGATGGGTTACCATATGCGCTAAAAAAATTCCGCCGACATCTTCGACTAAAGTGCGCTCTGCCTGTTGATAAAGATTTATTCTGTTTTGTTCGTCAATTTCGCGCCCAGCCAGCCCGACCAATTCATCAAATTTTGCGTTGCGCCAAGCGTGTCGCGGCGAACCGTTCTCACCGGTGCTGCGCCAAAGTCTGGTCAGCATATTTGCCGGGTCGAGAAAATCGTATTCGTATTGACCGCGATAAATCGGCATTGCGTGCTGCGACCGCCGCGCGCCCCAAACCGCCGTTTCCACGATTTGCAAATTCACGCTTATATCGAGGTAACGCTCCCACTGGTCTTTGACATATTCGAGCGCGACATCGCGCCCGTTGGAAAACATATCCAACACAAGCTGGTTTCCGCTCGCGTCTTTGCCGTTCGGAAAACCCGCTTCGGCTAACAATGCTTTCGCTTTTTCGACGTTAAAATCCTGTACCGATTTTAATTCCGGGTTATGCGCCGGAAAATCAGGCGGCAGCATTGAAAACGCCGGAATGCGCGTTCCGAGCATCACTTTACTGCAAAACGGCTCGCGGTAAATCGCGTTTGAAAGCGCCTGTCGAAGTTTCAAATTATCAAAAGGCGGGCGCAAACAATCGAGCGACAAATATTCGGTCTGAAAATTGTTAAACGTATGCAAATATTGTATCAACTCATTATCGTTGACGACCTGCGCCAGTTCCTGCGGCTGCAAAATGCCGATGTAATCAATTTCTTTGTTCAGCCACGAATTAAACCAGCCGATTGCGGGCGCGCCGACAAGTTGAATCAGCTTTTGAATACCGACTTTATGCGGTCCGTTATAAAATGGATTCGCGTCCCATTCAAGCTGCTGGTTATATTGCCAACTCAAAAGCCGCATCGGTCCCGAAGATACGAAACCTTCAACCGTATCCGCCCAATGTTCCGGGTTATTTTCCGCCTTGTGTTTCGGCGCGGGAACAGCAGCTTGATAAGCCATCAGCGCGGGCAGATGCAGTATTGCGCCGCCTTCGCCCCAAATTCTGACGGTTCTCTCGTCAATTGCTTCAACGCCGACATCTTCCGGTCGTCCTTTGCCTTCTTTTAACGCTTGAATTCCTTTGATGTCGTAATAAAACCACGTCCAGGGATTATCAAGATTCGGCGAAGCCAGATGACGAAAAGTAAAAACCCAATCATCCGCCGTAATCGGCACGCCGTCGCTCCACCGCGCGTCTTTGCGAATTGTAAAATCCCAGTAATCAGCCCGCTCGCCCATCTGAAATGATTCAGCCATTGCCGGAACGAGATTTTGATTTTGGTCACGCCGCAAAAGCGGTTCACCGCCCCAATTTATCGCCACGCCCGCGCCGTATATATCGCGCGAAATATCGAGATGCCTGGGTTCAGCGGCAGGCTCAAATAAAATTTGCTTTTCCAGCGGCGCGGCATCCGAAGGAAGCGTTCGACCTTGCGGCGTAATAACCGGCTCGCGCGAATTTATAATAACCGAATGATTTTCCGGCGCACTGCGACAGTTAAGCAAAGCACTTCCAAAAATCATAGAACCGGTAAGACTGAACAGTTCGCGGCGCGTGATTTTACTCATTTAACAGGCAATTTTTAACAAAAATGAAATGGGGAATTAGCAAATTATTATTTTATCATATAAATTATCGATAATTATCAATGAGTCTCTCCAGCATTTATCGGCACAATAATCATCAGTATAAACAAGAAGCGAAATGTCAATTAATTCTTCATAAATATCTCTTATGAAAGTTGAAGAGTTCTTAGCAACACAAATTAGGACACTGCCGAAAAAAATTCGGCTCGCCACTGGAAAACTATTGCGGCGGAAAGCGCGGCAGTTCGCTTTGCTGAGTTTCGCGCATGACATTGATTGCATACGGCACACCGAAAAACAAAATCGTTCCCGCCGCAACGAGCAGAAAAAATACGAAAAGACAGCCGAAGAATTTACCGAATCGCCTTTTCGGAATGGCGTTTGAACCGGGATTGATAGATTGCGGCGACTTATGTGGAACATTGACATCTAAACCACTTCTTTGCGGCGATTTCGGCATCGGAACATTAACAGGTGTTCGCGCAATCGGCGGGTAAACTTTTGGCAATGACTGTTTCGGCAAAGTTTGAGGAGGTTGCGGCTTTGGGTGAGTTTGCGACGGCCGTTGCGGCGGCTGAGATTGACGGGTTTGGCTCGGGGAGTGGGTTTTTGGTGGTTGAATTTTAGAATTCTGCTGACTCGGCGGCGGCGCGTTTGTCGGCAAAAACGACGGAGCGGAATTACTCTGCTTTTTCTCCCTTTCTTCTATTTCAGCTTCAGTTATAACGCCAAGTGCTAACGCCCAAGAATCAACTGCCCAATAAGACGCTTCTTTGGTCAGACCTAGATTATCTTCAAGTCGTCTTGCAAGTCTCGTTAAAAGCAACTCGCGCGGCATCGAATTTCCCGCCGCCAGCAAATCCAACGGAATACGCTCGTCAATCGCGTTCGTTAAAACGTTAATTTCACGACGATATTCGCCGCACAAATCCTTTAACAATCCTTCGCAGCGCCGTGCATTGCCGCACAAGTCATTTCCGTATTTTGCAAGAATTCGACGGAGCGTTTGTCTCGGCACCTTGTTCATAAATATTTTAGCTTTGTAAAAGCCAGTTGTCCACAAACAATTCTAGCAAAGTTTGAGCAGCAGAAAAGTTTAGCCGAGCGTTATTACTTGTAACAAAGCTAACAGAATTTAGTTCACTTTGGGCGGCAATGTTCGATGCCCAAGGCGAGTCGAAGAAAAACATTTCTCAAGCCGACAAAGTTTATATGAATGCCGAAGGCTGCAAACTATGGCGCGCAACACTCTTTCCTAAAACAAAATTGAGTTTGAAAAGCTCTTTTCACTAAGCTTTTTCAAAATCGGCAATTACCTTTGTTAAAACATCTTGAAGTTTGCTGAACGCCGTGGCGTCGCAGATACAAACTGCTGTACCAATTGATCAATGCCTGTGATAGCGCCACCGACTACAACCGCAAAAGCGCCGCAATCAAAAGCCCTCTGCACATCGTTAGCTAAACGCAGCCGACCCTCGCAGATAACCGGAACATCTAGTCTTTGGGCAAGATTCTCGACCAATTCAAAATCCGGTTCAACCAAATGTTTTGTAGCCGTTGTATAACCTGAAAGCGTTGTGCTGACAAAATCAACTCCGATTGCTTCGACCGCATTTAATCCTTCTTCAAGCCTTGAAACATCAGCCATTATGGGCAAATTCAGTTCTTCTTTAATCCGTGAAACAATTTCGGTTAAACTTTCGCCGTCTGGTCTCTGCCGCAAAGTTGCGTCAATTGCAATCACGTCAGCGCCAGCCGCCGCAACTTCTTTTGCTGCATTGAAAGTCGGTGTAATGTAAACTTCGCTCGAATCAAAAACAACTTTGTAAATTCCGAAAATCGGCGCTTTGACCGCTTGTTTGACGGCGCGGATATGCTGCGGTGAGTCAATCCGCACGGCGACGGCGCCGTTTTGTTCGGCGGTTTCGGCTAGAGCCGCAATGATTTCAGGCTTACAAAGCGGGGAATTTGCCGGAGCTTGGCAGGAAACAATCAAACCGTCTTGGATTTTGGATTTTAGATTTTGGATTTCGGATTTCGAGTCAATCATTTAACTTGTGATTTCTCCAAATTTGCTAAAAGTATTTTGTTGATTTCAATTTTTGCCTGTTTATAAGCCAACAGTAACGCGCCAATTGCCGGATTAAAACGCGGCTCGATAAAAACGGCGTTCGGTAATTTATTCTCTAAAATTTCTTGAAAATATTTTCGCATCAACTGACCGCGAAACATACCGCCGACTCCGGCAACCGGAAAGTTGCTCTCAAAATGCAAACGCCGCCTTGCGCTGCGAACGCTTTCAACCAAAACATTGGCACCGAATTTGATTTGCTCCTGAATGACGACGTTTCCAGCCGCCGCCGCTTCGTGCGCCGTTTTAGCAAAACTCGCCAAATCATCGCGCGTCATCTTGGCGTTATAAAAATCATTGGTCAGTTGGCGAATCTTTTCGCGCCCGAAGAAATCCAGAACTAATTTCTCCAAACCCGACGGCGAAAGCAAACCGTCCTGCTCCTTAATTGCTAACCGAATCACCTGCAAAGCCAGCCAAAATCCGCTGCCTTCATCACTGAATAAATATCCCAAACCGCCGATTTTGGTCGTTTTACCCGCTTTGTTTTCGCCATAAACAACTGAACCTGTTCCGGCAATAACGACAATTCCGGGTGTTCCTGCGGTTGCGCCGAATAGCGCGGTCGGAGCGTCGTGGCTGACGATTAAATGTTCGGCTTTAACGATTTCGCCGATAATTTCTTCTTTATAATCCGCGCCGCCAGTCATCCCGAAATTAGCGCCGGCAAAAAACGTTTTTTCAATCGGCGGAAGATTCGCTTTTTCCAACGCTTCGCCGACGCTTTGCAAAATTGCCTGCTTCAGCCGTTCGCGCCCACCCGGATACTCGGCGTGATTTGAAGCGCCGCCAAGACCCCGCCCGACAATTACGCCGTTTTCATCTGCGACTAAGGCTTCCGTATGGCTTTGCCCGCCGTCAATACCGAGAAAGATTTTGGATTTCGGATTTCGGATTTTGGATTCGCCCACTTATTTTATTTTTAATTCTCCTCTGCGTCCTTTGCGTCTCTGCGCGAAACTTCTTTCAATCAATCAAAACTTCCACAAATTCTCGCGCAAATTTTTCTTCTTCCGCTTTGTTTAAATTAAACTCTTGCGCGAAAAAATGTCCGAGTTCGTGCGCGATTATTTTTTCAAGTTTTACGCCCGCGTTTAAATTAACGCAAATAGTTTTGTTACGATTGTCAAATTCGCCAATCGTCACCGGAAACCAACTTTCATAAACAATTTTCACGCCAATCCTTTCGGCAATTTCAAAAACGTCGCGTGTGCCGAATTCACGAATGACTTTTTCAACAAAAATTTCCACCAATACAAAATCCAAAATCCAAAATCACATCGCGTGTCGGTGCGGCTCGCCGTCAGCTAAATTCAAATTTTCTCGCCATTCAAGCTCAAAACCTTTCCTAATGAGCAAATCTTGAAATTCGCCTAAAAGTTTCGCGTCGTTTCTCACCTCGCGCGGTTTCACATTTTTCTCAAGACAAAACGCGGCTAAATTTCCCGCCGCTTCGCCGATGTTCCATTCAATCGGATGCAAGCGATAACAGCCGTTTGTAACGTGCGTCGTGCCGATGTTTTTACACGCGGGCAAAAGATTCTCGATTCGTTCGGGAATCAACGCGCCGAGTGGAATCTGAAACGGCAAGGCTTCGACATCGAGATAATTATCGCCGCCGACGGTTGGGTGTAAATCAATTCGGTAAAATCCGATGCCGACCGAATCCGCAAATTTTTCCGCGTGAATTTCATTCCGGCGACACGCGGCGGAAACGTGGTGTTCGAGAACTGTAAATTCCGCTTTTATTCTTCTCGATTCGCGCACGTAAGGCATTTTCGCCAAACCGTCTCGCGTTCCAGCGACATCGCCGCGCAATTTCAAACTCGCAAAACCGGCTTCGGTTTGCAGCCAATATAAAAAAGACAAACTGAGTTGTTTCGCCTCGTCAACGAATCGCCGTTTTTCCTCGTAAGTTTCGGCATTCGACAAATCTTTGAGAAAATAATCAATCTGCGGATAATTGACGAGCGTAATATCGATGTCATAAGTATTTGCGACAAAATTTTCCCGATGTAAAATGCGGCGATACGTCCAAAGCCCGGCAAACGCTTTATTTTCTTCTTTGTGCGGCGCGAAGTTATATTTAATCGGCTGCATTGTGCGCGGGTTGACGCCGCTTAAACTCAATAATTTCCCGCTCCAAGCCGGAGTCAAGTTCGGAACGAAATCGCGCCAAAATTCGTAATTTTGCGGTTTTTCAATCGTATGATTTTCGCCTTCGTGATAACTCATCGCAAAACAAACCGAAAACGCTTGCGAATTATTCGGCTCCGCAAATTCTTTCGCGCTCGGCTCACCGGTCTCTTTTTGCGATTCTGAACCGGTTACAAATTCGGTTTTCGTGAGCGACAAAAGCTCGCCTAATTCCGTTGCGTCAACAAAATACTCGGCGCGAATCGTTACGTCATCTCCGCTTTGCAAATTTCTAAGCGTTACGCTTTTTACCTTGTCGCCATTTGTGTCAGCAGAAACGGGAAAATGTTCGGTCAAAATAGTCAAATTTCCTTTTTGAACGTATTCCGCCAAACCTGCTTCGAGAACTCTCAAATAAACAATCGGCTCGGCGCAAAGCGGCGAAACCCAACCGTTGCCCGGATTTAGAAACGGATTCGCTTTCGCTTTTTTGGTCAACGGACGATTATTCTTATAATATTGACGAACTTCGTTTCTAAATTTTCGGTAACTCTTTGTGCAGCCGAAACCTTCAATCCAGCCGTGTTCGTCCGGCGGCGTCGCCTGCGACGTTAATTGCCCGCCAATCCAATCGCTTTCCTCAGTTAAGATAACTTGAAAACTGCTCGCTGCAGCAAGCGCCGCCGCGCAACCTCCAACGCCGCCGCCAATAATCAAAATGTCGGTTTTCAGTTCCTTCACCGCAATTAAAAATCTTCTAAAATGATAAGCGCGGCTTGACCGCCGCCTTGCGAGACGTTGACGAGCGATTGCGAAGACAGTCGCACCAGACCGCCTTCGACTTTTCCGAGAAACAAAAATGGGTCGAAATCAATCAGCAAACTTTCCATCTTGATTGAATCAGAAAAAGCCGGAATAATTACTTTTCCAACCGGCACGCGCTCTTGAACAACGTAAGAATCCAGCAAAGCCTCGTTCAAAGCCGTTTCCCATTCTGCCTGCGACATTTCCCAACCGAGTTTGATTCCTTTGCCGCCGTAATCGTCGTTCGGTTTTAGCAAAAATTCTTCGCGCCCGCGTCGCAAAAACTCCAACAAATCAATTTCCCGACCTTCGCGCGTCATCCGGCAATCGCACACGCGCCGCGTCCAGGGAATATGACGGTGAATTACGGCAAGCTGTTCAGGCGTGAAAAGTTTTTCATATTGCTCGTCGCTCAAAATAGCAAAACCGGCTTTTTTGTGCGCGATTTTGCTGCGAAAAGAATTTGCCATAAAAACTCGCCCATCCGCATAAGCGCGTGATAAAGGATGAGTTTCATCAAAATTTTCCAAAAATTCATGGATGAGGATTCGTTTGTAAAAAATATCAATCGCAAAATCCCCGACGCGCAAAGAATCTCCGTCATATTCAAGCTCGCGCGGGTCGGCAATCAAAGTCGGAAACCCGCGCGATTCAAAATATTCCTGCAAAACATAAAATTCAGTCATCGTTGAAACGCCGTGCCAGTCAACAATGGCGATATTCGGCTTTTCCTTGTTTCCGCCGGTTTCGCGGTAAGCCGCCGCGAGCGATTCGAGAAGCCGTTGATGCGGCGCGGGTCGCCAATGTTTGTGCTGCGCGAGAAATTCTTTAACGGGCGGAACAAGCTCAAGAACTTTCTCTATCTGCATCTGGTCGCCGACACCAGCGGGAGTTTCGGCGTTGTATTCGAGAAATTTGAAATCATCGCCGTCAAAAAAAGCGTCGAACCGGCTCGAAACGCAAAGCCGCTCGTATCGAGGGTCAATCCGCGCCATACGCTCTTCTTTTTCGGTCAAATCTAGCTCGGCGAGAATTTCATCATTTTCCAGCGCGGCAGCGGCTAAAAGCTCGAACGCGCCCGAAAGAACTTCGGTGGCACGCGCGACTTTCTCGTATTGCGAGCGAGTTATGAAATGCGGGCGCAAAAACGGGCAATAAGGACGCTCGTCGTGCAAAAGTCCTAACTCGCGCTCTTTATCGAACAATTGCGCGAAAAGCTCTCTGTCAAGCCGCTCGTCTCGGCAAATCTGCTCGTCCAATTTTCGGACGATGTCGAAAAATTCTTCTTTCATAATTCGTTAAAAAACCGTTTCCGTAAATTTGAAATCGCTCTACTCAAGCGTTTTTTGGCGCCGCCACAACGACGACCGATTCATCGGCAGACAAATTTTCAAGCTCCGTCTGCGCCAGCGCAATTACCTGCTCCATTTCAGCCAGCCCGGAAAGATTGACGATTCTCGCGCCGACCAGAACGTGAATGTCGGGCAAATCACGCCCGGCGTCGCCGAAATCTGTCAGTTTTGTAATCACAAATTCAAGCTCGCGGGCAATGTTTTCAACCGTCGTCGGATAAACTTCGGCATGGCTGCGCTGCAGACGCACGACGCCCGTTTTATCTACAACTCGCGCCAATTGTTTTGACGAATTGAATAAACCGAAAAAAGTTTTTCTCAAAATCTCAGCTGTGAAAACGTAAAGTGCGGAAGTTTCTGATTTGAGTCTGACATTTGATTCGTCCGTTTTCATCGAACGCGCCGCCGCTTGTCGGCAGCCTTCCAAATCTGTTGCCGTCGAGCTCTCGCCTTGTTTCAGTTCGGTCGTGCCGAAAGCCGTTGCGCGAACCAGATTGCGGCGTGTGTCAACTTCGATATTCACTTCGACAGTTTCGGGCAAAGCGCCGATTTTAATCACCGATTCGCTCGCCTCGCGCCGCACCTGCAAAATTTGTTCGGGCGTCGGGTCAACAATGTTGCGTTCAATCACATCGCGCACCATTGCGAGTGCAACGCCAATCGTTGAAATAACTTCGGCTTTTCGCGCCAAACGCGCCGGAAGATTCATCAACTTTCCGGTGAACGTAACTAAAGATGCCGCACCGCCACCACCGCCGACAAGTTCAACCGTTGCGCGGTCGAGATTGTATTCGGCAATCAATTCTTCGATTTGTTTCTGCACTTTCGCGCAAGAAATTTCCAAAACTTTTCGCGCCGCATCTTCCGTTGAAATGCCGAGTTTTTCCGCCAAAGGTTTGAAAGCCAAACGCGCCGCTTCCGTATTGCCAAACGCGAAAGCCGTTTCTGGGATGATGCCGAGCAAATTGGCGGCGCACGTTGGCGTCAGAGCAAAACGCTCGCCTGAAATTGTTTCAATCGCAATGTAATCGTCGGTGTCCTTTTCAGTCGGGCGTAAGTGAATAAGTTTTGCGCTTTCAAAAATCTCCGGCTTTTGAAAACTTGAATAAGCCAAGCCCGCAATATGAGCCGAACGCGCTCCGACATCAACAATTGCGCCGTTTTTCTCGCGCACCATACTACCGCCGGCAATCGCCAAAGTTCTTATATCTAAAGTATTCAGGTAAGTGCGATGCCCGCCGACTTTCGCCGCTTTCGTCTGCGGCTGACCGTCGCGGATAACGGAAATATCGGCAGAAGTTCCACCAACTTCGATAAAAATTCCGTCCGAAACTTTTTCATACATCAACGCGCCCGCAATTCCCGCCGCCGGACCTGAAAGCATCGTCATAATCGGGCGGCGATGAACTTCTTCAACGCTCATCACGCCGCCGTCGGAACGCATAATCATCAGTGGCGCTTTAATTCCGGCGCGTTTGACGCATTCGTCGGTCATCGTTGCCGTGTGAATCATTTTCGGCAAAATCGCGCCGTTCAAAACCGCCGTTCTTGTGCGCGTTCGCAAGCCGTAAAGCGTCGAAACCTCGTGACCGGAAGTTGCAAGCAAACCTTTTGCCCGCGCAAGATTCGCAATTCTATTTTCGTTTTCGTTTTTATCAACGCCGAACGCTTCGGATGCAACAATTACTTCTGCACCTTTGTTTTTAAGTTCTTTGATAATATGTGATGTGAAATTGTCGTTCCATAAACCATCAGATGAAACGGAAACAAATTTGTATTCGGGTTTTAAGAACCTATTCGGCGCCAGTTCAATCGGCGGAACGCGCGTGTCGAATTTCGCTTTCCAGCCTTCTAAGCCGCTCCCCAAACCAATCACTCCGACATTTGCCACGTCGCCTTCGAGCAAAGCATTCGTTGCTTGCGTCGTCGAATGCGCGATAAAAATTACATCTTCCGGGGAAATTTCAAGTTCGTTTAACACTCGTTCAATAGCGTTAATAATGCCGAGCGCGACGCCTTCCCGTGCGCTGTGCGTTGTTGGAACTTTCAGTTGCGAAACAACTTCTCGCGTATCGTTATCAATCACGACGACATCGGTGAAAGTTCCGCCAACGTCAATGCCGACACGCACCTTTTGATTTTGGATTTTAGATTTTGGATTTTGGATTACTAATTAATCTCCTAACGATTTCTTTGCGTGCTTTGCGCCTTTGCGGGAAATCTTATCTTGCTAAACCTTCCTGCAAAATTTGTGAAAGTTTCCAGAGCATTGCCAACCCCGGATTTTCCTGCGAGTAATGAACAACCGGCATATCGTCGAGCGTAATCGCCATCGCAATTCGCCCGCGTCTGGTGTAAACGATTCCAAGATCGCTTCGCAATCGGTCTAACGCGCCAGATTTTGAAGCACTCGGAGTCGAATCGAGCAAGCCGCGCCCGATACCATCGTTATATTGTTGTCGCCGCAAAATCGCAATCATATCAGCCGAAGATTGCTTGTTGACGACTTCGCCTTTTTCGAGCATTTCCAGAAGGCGCACCATATCTCGCGGCGAGGTAACGCCGATGCCGAAAACTTTGTAAACCGGCTCTTCCCAAGCCTTGCTTCTTGCGCCGCCGCCAATTTTTCCCAAGCTGCGCGTTTGTTTCAATCCGAGCGCGTCCATTCGCGCGTTCACCGCATCGGCTGTAATTGCGTCGAGGATTAAATTTGTCGCCGTGTTGTCCGAAACGACAATCATTAAATTCGTCGCTGTTTTGAGGTCAATTTTTGTTCCGTCGGAAAACTCGCCCAGCACGCCCGAACCACCGAATCTGTTTTGTTTGGTCAGCGTCAATTCATCCGTCCATTTGCGTTTGCCTTCCGCGACTTGGGCAAAAACTTCGGTCATAATCGCAAGTTTTATCGTGCTGGCGGTGCGAACTTGCTCGTCGGCACGAAAGGCGTAATCTTTTCCGGTGTCGAGATTTTTCGCATAAATCCAAGCGTTGCCGCGAAAATCCGCAAGTGCCGCTTTTATCCGCTCATCAAGCGGTTGCGGTGCAACTGAATTGACTTTCGATTGATTTTTTATCGGCGTTTTAGCCCGCCTTTGCGCGAAAGCTAACGAAGTGGCGACAAGCAAAATCATCAAACAAAGTGTCGTTCGTTTAAACATAAAATTACTTTGTAATTCCCGCGCCGATTTCAAAAATGCCGGGAACGCCGACGGGAAGTTTGCCTGCGAACGGAACTTCGCCGAACATTGTTCGCGCCGCCGCCGTTTGCGCAACTTCTTCAATCGCATAAGTTACAACGTAAGTTTTGGCTTCGGGAAACTGCCGGATTAAATACGGACTGCCGAAAGCTATGACGGCGACCTGCTTATTCAAATCAAGCATTTCGCGGACAAATTTTGTTTGGTTTTCTGGCAGCGCAACCGTTCCTTTCAGCGCGGCACGCTTCACAAATGGTGCAATAACGACTGATTCAAATTTTTTCGCGTCATCTAAAACCTTCTCGTATTCGTCTTTTGTCGTTCGCGGGTCGAGCCGAACAATTTTTGCACGCGGCGCACGACGTTGAATTTCGGGAATCAACGCAATTCCTTCAACCGCATCATCGTCCGCCGCAACCACGATAAATAAAGTTTTGGTGGCTTTTTCCGCATTAATCGGCAGCATTTCGTTTTGATTTCTGAGAAGCGTGATTGATCTTTCCGCCGTTATGTTTGCCTCACGGACGTTTTCCGGTTTTTCGACCATTAGATTGACTTTGGTTAAATCTACGAAACGATTTTCGGTTAAACCCAAACGATGTTTCGCGCTCAAAAGTCGGCGAACCGATTCGTCAATTCTGGCTTCGGTTAATTCGCCGGATTTAACCGCCGCTTCAATCGCGTCAATCGTCTTTTTCGCGTCTGCGGGAAGCAAAACGATGTCCGCGCCTGCTTTGACCGCCATCACAACCGATTTTTCGTCCGAATAATTCTTTTTAATCGCGCCCATTTCCATCGCGTCGGTCGTGATAATTCCTTTAAAACCAAGTTCGTTACGTAGAATATCGTTTGAAATTTTCGGATTCAAAGTTGCCGGAACGTCGTCGCCCGCAACATTCGGAACGGCGAGATGCGCCGTCATTACCGAATCAACGCCGCCGTTTATCGCGGTTTTAAAAGGCACGAGTTCAACCGCTCCGAGCTGTGCTTTATTCGCGCTGATTTTCGCCAGACCGATATGCGAATCGGTCGCCGTATCGCCGTGTCCAGGGAAATGTTTGAGCGTCGCCAGCGCGTTGCCGTCGCGCACGCCTTTTGCCAGAGCGTTGGCAAATTCGCCGACTTTCGCTGGATTTGCGCCGAAACTTCTGATGTTTATTACCGGATTGTCGGGATTGTTGTTGATGTCAGCGACGGGCGCGAACAGCCAATTAACGCCGATTGCCCGCATCTCTTCGGCAATAATTTTGCCCTGACGGTATGCAGCTTGCGTGTCGCCCGTCGCGCCGACGCCCATATTCGTCGTGAAAGGCGTTCCGGTTCTTAATTGCATCCGCAGACCGCGCTCGTAATCGGCGGCAAACAGCAAAGGCAGCTTCGATATTCGCTGCATTTCGTTGGTCAAAGCAGCAATCGAATTCGCTTCGCCGCGAAAAACGATAAAGCCGCCGAGTTTATTTTCTTCGACTTGACGGCGCGATTCGGCAAATTTCTCGCTGTTCAAATTGGCAAACTCGCCGCTCATTCGCACCATCACCATTTGCCCGATTTTCTCGCGCAAAGTTAAATTTTTCAGAGTTTGCGCAACCCATTTTTCAGCTTTTCTGTCGGGCTTTTGAGTTTGCGAGAAAGCAAACTGTTGACTGATTAAACCAAATAGAACGAATAGAACGAATAACTTTCTCATAACTTCATTTCTAGTAAATCTGCGTTTTGCTTTTCTTCAAAAAAAAGTAATAGCCATAATACTTTCTCAATTGAAAATTTCCGTCGTATCCTTCGCATCCTTTTCTTTGCGCTTAATTGCGCCGACTTGCAAACCGTCGCCAATTTTGAAAAATCCGGGCAAACTCACCGGAGAGCGTCCCGTGATTGCCGTTTCGCCGAAGATTGCGCGAGCGGCGGCATTTTGCGCTACGTCTTCAACCGCCCACGCCGCCATATAAACTTTGGCTTTCGGAAACTGCTGAAGCTGATACGGGCTGCCGAAAGCGACGACCGCAACCGGTTTTTTCAAATCAACGATGCGCTGCATAAATTCGGCTTCCTCGTTGGGTAAAGCGATTGTGCCTTTGAGCGCGGCACGTTTGACGAATGGAGCGACAACAATTGTTTCGGCTTTTTTGGCTTCGTCAAAAAGCAGGTTGTATTCCTTCTCGGTCGTGCGTCGGTCAACTCTGCGAACGCTGGCATTTTTCACGCGCGTTTCAATTGCCGTTTTGAACACATTGCCCTGGTCGGGGTCTTCGTCTCCGGCAACAATAATGAATAACGTATTTTGCGCTTGATTGGCGTTGAGCGGCAAAACATTTTTTTCATTTCGGAAGAGCGTCATCGAGCGTTCGGCAAGTTCATTGGCAAAGCGCACATTTTCCGGTTTTTCAACGATTCGATTAACAGCGTTTAAATCAACCGTTCGTGCTTTAGGATTTGCCAAACCGACGCGATATTTGGCGCGAAGCAAGCGGCGCACCGAAGCGTCAATTTGTTCTCTAGGAATTTCGCCGCGCACGACCGCCGCTTGGGTTGCGTCAATCGTGCCTTTTGGGTCGGGCGGAAGCAGCGCAACATCCGCGCCGGCTTTTATCGCTCGCACTGCGCCTTCCGTTCCTTTATAATTTTTAATAATTGCGCCCATTCCCAGAGAATCAGTGGTGATAATTCCGTCGAATTTTAATTCTTTGCGAATCAAATCGTTGTTAATCTGCGGCGAAAGCGACGCCGGAACATTGTCGCCGGTAATTTCGGGCAGAGCGATGTGCGCCGTCATCAGCGAATCAAGTCCGGCGGCAATTGCGGCGCGAAACGGCGCGAGTTCGACCGAGCTAAAATGCTCGCGCTTGACGTTGATAATCGGAAGAAAGATGTGCGAATCAATCGGCGTGTCGCCGTGACCGGGAAAATGCTTGGCGGTTGATAAAACGCCGCCGTCCTTTAAGCCGCGCACTTCGGCAGCAACAAACTCGGCAGTTTTCTGTGCGTCTTCGCCATAGCTGCGAACATTAACCATCGTGTTTCCCGGATTGTTGGCAACGTCCGAAACCGGACCGTAAAGCCAATTTATTCCGAGCGCACGCATTTCTTCGGCGATAATTCGCCCTTTGCGATAAGCCGCTTGCGGGTCGCCCGCCGCCGCGATTCCCATATTGTGCGTAAAACTCGTTCCGCTTTTTATCTGCATCGGAAGCCCGCGCTCGAAATCCGCCGCCATCAAAAGCGGAACTTTTGCAACGCGCTGCATTTCGTTCGTCATTGCCGCGAGTTCGAGTGCGTCGCCGCGATAAAATACGAAACCGCCGACTTTGTTTGCCAAAATCTGTTTTTTAATATCGGCGAATTTTTCGCTGTTGACGTTTTTGTATTCGCCGAGCGCTCCGACGACAATCATTTGCCCGATGCGCTCACGCAGAGTCAAATTTTTAAGCGTTTGTTCAACCCAAACCGATTCGGGCGAAACGTCCTGACGCGCAGTTTTCACGTTGCTTTTTGGAGTTTTCACTTTTTGCGCCAGCGCGGGCAAATTGCCGAAACTCACTGCCATTAATGCAACGCAGGCTGTCGTTGCCAAACATCTTTGAGCCGATTTTACCAGTGCTTTGTGCTTATTTTTCATTTCGCGCCTTTTAATTTTGTTTGCTTTGCGGTCAAAATTGTTTCGAGCAGCGACCACACGTTTCTTCGTTTGACGTGCGAGGCTTCAAAAATGCTCACGCCGCTTGTTTCCTCGGCAATTATTCGCGTTCCTCTTCCAAGTTTTTCGGTTGAAAGATTATCGTCGCCGTAATTGATAACGCCGTGAACGACGTTTGCGCCGCGCGTTACTTCTCGCGCCAACTTCGCTGCGCCCTCAACCGAACGCCACGAATTTGCGCCCGCTTTTGTTGCTTCCGCTTCGGTATTATTTGGATAATACAAGCCGACGTAAAGCACGTCAACGAGTTCGGCGTAACCAGTTTTATTGTAATCCGGCGTTGCCCATTTGTATGGAACTTTATATTTTTCGCTCGCCCAATTGACGCCGACATCATTGTAAATCGGATACCACGAGCCGACATAAGATTCAAGCGAAACTTTCGGCTTCGTTTTCTTAACCATTTTATTTAAACGCACGAAAAAACCTTTGATGACGCTCGCCCGCCATTCGAGCCATTGTTTATAAAATTTGCCTTCAACGATTTGTTTTTTACCGCTTGCGTCAAGTTTTATTTCGTAAACCTCTTCGGGAAATTTTAGATTTTTATTTTTAATATAATCTTGAAAACGCTCGCGCGAATAATCCGAAAAATCGCAATTGATTCCGTTCCAACGCGCCCGGTCCATCACCACGCCGTCAACATCGTAATTCGTCAAAACTTCTTTGATAATAGAGAGTTCGTAATCTTGAACTTGTGGTAGAGCGGCGTTGACCCAAAGCGGAATGCCTTGTTTGAATTCGCCAATCGGCGCGATTTTTATTTTTTTATCTTTCTCGTCAACGTCGTAAGCGACAGATTGCCAATCTTTGTGTTTGTCGAAACCGACGCCGATTCCGGGAATCAGTTTATTGCCTTCGGTGAAAATATCGAACGCCGCGTGCAGGCGCAAATTTCTTTTGTGGCATTCTTCGATAAAGGTTTTGAGCGCGTCAAAATCGGTGTTGTATTTTACGCCTTTGTGTTCGACGAGGCGCGGTGCGATTTTGCTCGGATAAATGACATGACCGTTTAACTCTTTAGTGTAAAGAATTACGGTGTCGAATCCGGCTTGTTTGGCTTGATCGGCGAATTTGGCGATTGATTCGCGGCTCGCAATCACGTCAGCCGAAGCGGTTGAAGAAACCCAAATCGTGTTGCGCGGCGCATCGGGGATTTTCTGCGCAAAAACAAAAAGACTTTCCACAAAAAGCAAGGTAACAAGAAAAAATTTAGTGTTAAAAATAAGCTGCATAAAACTTTTCGCCGGAAGTAAAAGCATGTCAGGTTAGCCACGAGATAATACGAAAGGACACGAAAATTTTATTTTCTGTATTTTTGTATTTTTCGTGATTGTTCGTTGCTAACTGCTATTTTTTCGGCGTTCCGTAAATATCAATCTTTTCCGCGCCTTTCCCCGCGTCGGTTACACTGACAACGACATTTGATTCGTTGGCGCAGCGCATATCGGTAAAACGCGTTTTGTCCATCGGAATTTGTTTTGCATCCGCGCCCGCGCCGCGCAGCAGAGTTGTTTGCAGCCATTCCGCGCCCGTAACTTCGGCTTTTGTCGGTTGGACGGGTTTGCCCTCGTTGCCGAATTGGTCAATCGCATTGACGCGCTTGAATTGTCGCGGCACATTCGGCACAAAAGATTTCGCGTCAAATTCGGTTTGAAAAACTCGCTTCGGTTGTGGCGTGGCATCGGCGATGACAAGCCGTAATTTTCCGGGTCCGGCGACGATAACCGCCATCTGCACGACATCACCTGGATACCAGTAAAAATGTTTTTCGGCGGGCGCATTGTTCCATGTTTCGTTGCGCCAGAAAGGTCGCCACGCATTGCGCCGCTTGCTCTGATTTCCCGATTCATCTTTGGTAAAGCCCCACGTTAAACCCGCGTCAATTTCTTTGTCTCCGGCGCGTCCGCCCATATAAACTGAAAAATTATCGAGCAGCTGTTTGTCTTTTTCGCTCAGACGGTTCTCGTCAACTTTCGGCGTTCCGAGTTTGACGACGCCGACGATGCCTGTCCAAGTGTCAAAACTCGAAACGGCTTTGCGATAATAAGCGCCGGCAAAACAGGGAATCGAAGCCGCTGGCGCGACTTCGCCGTTCGCGTTAGTGGCTACTGCTGGAGCATCGCCTAATTTTACTTCATCGCCGACTTTGAAGTTTGCCAAAATCCATTTTCGCGCTGTCCCGTGCGCGCTCAAAATATAACCTTTCTGGTCGGTTTTAATCATGCCCGGGTCGGGTTTGTATTGCAAATAAACCGTTCCGGCGCGGTCTTGAATAACGGTAACTTTGTTATCCACTACAAGAACGTCAACGCCCGATTGATTTGTCGGATTTTTGCGATAGTATTCGAGCGTATAAAGAATGATTTCTTCGTTTTTGCGGAGTTTGTCTATACCGGAGATTTTGTAAGTTTGACCGTTCGGTGCGGTAACTTGCGTTTTATTCTGCGCCAATCCGAAAGCTGCAAAAGCAAAGATGAAAATTGCGATTAAGAAAAGATTTTTTAACATACAAATTGACCTCGCAAAAAATTGTTGTTGAACAATACCTAAAACCTAAAAGAAATGGAACGCGGATAAGCGAATTTAGCGGATTTTTACATTTCACTTTGCAAAATAATGAATTAAATTAATCTGCGAACATCCGTTTAATCCGCGGCATCCACGTTTTATTCGTAAAATTCGCAATCCAGACATTGTGCGTGTTCGTCGGGTCGCAGACGTTTTGCACTTGCACAACCGACATCACGGCGGCGAGCAGCGCGAGCGGCGGCAAAATTCCGAGCGTGAACATCAATGAATAAACGCCGATACCGACGCCAAACAAATTCAGCGGTCCGCGATAAAGCGCGAGCGGCGACAGCAGACCGAAAAACAAAACGTAAGAAAGCGCGGAATCGAGCGGCAGAGCCGTAACCATCGGTTTTAGAGCGGCTTCGACGGCGGGCAGTTTGAGCGCGTTCAGAAGCATTCCGATTCCCATCATCAAAATCGCCGCCGGCGCTCCGTCTTCAATTCCGCGCACGAGCGAAGCCGTCAAATTTTGAATCGCCCGCGTTGGCTGTGTCGTCAATAAACCGAAGACTGCGCCGCCTAAAAACGCTGGAACTTCCTTCCAGCCGAAAAAGAAATACAAAACGAGCGGCACAAACGGCGTTAAAAAAGAAATGAGAGGAACACGCTTTTCGGTAGCGATATTTTCCAGTAGTTCTTCTTTTGTTTTTACGGCGAAAAGCGCGACTTCGCCCAATCTTTTCTGCGAAACAAGCGCGTAAATCACCACGATGATTGCCATTACGCCGAGCAAACCAAACGCGAAATAAACGATTTCCGGCGGCAGCGGCGCTTCGGGCGCGATTTGCAGAAATTCGCGGTAAAGTTTTATCAGCGCGATGTTGAAAATAAATCCGGTGGCGAACGCAAGCAAAAACAACACAGCGACGAGTTTTCGCGGCAAACCCAAACTCATCATAATCGGCAAAACCAGCGAGCCGACCATAATTATCGCGCCTAAACCGGTCAGCGTCGTAAAAAGAACCGCCGTTGCAATCATCAATCCGAATGCGACGACGAGCGGATTTTCACCGCCGAATTCCGCCGCGCGTTTTATAATCGCTTCGGCAATACCGGTCGTCATCATCACGCGACCAAGCATTGCGCCCGCAAATACGGCGACATACGCCGGAGCTAAACGAACAACGCCCGCCGCAATGATGTCATTCAAAATATTGTTAAAGGGAAGTCCGACAATCGCCGCCGCCAAAATCGCCATCAAAGGCACGGCAATCAACGCCGGAACGCGCCGCGTAAACATCAGCATGGCGAAAACGGCGAAGATGGCGAGAAGTAAAAAGCCGAGCATAAAAGATGTCAGATGTCAGATGTCAGATGTTAGTTTTGACGCTAAATCTAGCATCTGACATCTGACATCTCTAAAAGGTAAAGCGTCCGACGAGTTGAATGATACGCGGACGGTTACCCGGCGACGTAACTTGCCCAAACGTGGCAGAACCGAATTGTACGCTTAACGGCGATCCGAATACGACCATATTGAAAGCATTCAAAAATTCAGCGCGAAGCTGTAATTTTTGTCTGCCTTCACCGAAAGTGACGTTCTTAATGATTGATAAGTCTATGTTTTTGTAATTATCGCGGCGAATGTCGTTGTATGTGCGAGCGCCGCCAAACTCAAAATTTTCCTCACTTGGACGCGAGAAAGCATCCAGGTTAAAGACCGGCAAGCCTTCGCGCACGCGACTTCCATAATCGCCATACATCGGGTCAACTCCGCTCACTCGATTAGGACGGCGCTGCAAATTTCCAACTGCGGCTAATCCGCTGGTCAGTTGGAAGCCCTGATAAGTAATGGTTATCGGAGCGCCGGTTTGGTAAACTCCCGAACCGGAAATTTGCCAGCCGCCGAGAAATGCGTTTGTCAGACCGTTCCAATTATTGCCAATCCATTTTCCTCTTCCGAACGGAAGTTCGTAGGTGAAACTTGCGGTGAAACGATGGGGAACGTCCAAAGTCGAATACGAATACTCTTCGTCGTAATTCGAGATGTCTTCGGCGTTTGTCGGGTCCGTGAATCGCGCTCCTGCGCCCGCGCCGCCCGTATCGAGCAGTTTCGACCAGACATAATTTGACAGCAGCGAAAAGCCGTTGCTAAATCGTTTCTGCAAATTAACCTGCAAGGCGTGGTAATCGCTGTAACCGATATGCGGGCTAAACAGACCGACAGTTGTATATTGTGGGAAACGCCGCAACAACTGCGCACGCGGAAGCGTCGCGCCGTTAAGTGTTGTTCCCGGCAGCAATCCGACAAACGGATTCGGCACTTGTTGAGAAAAGAAGCTGGCAATACTCGTCGCACGCCCGGCGGCTACTTCACCGCGAGCAAATTCTATAGTTTCCGAAGAGATTTGATTTAAGGGAATGTCGCGCGTCGGAAGATTTCTGCCGCGACTGCCGACGTAAGCAACGTCCAAAACTAAGTTTCTAGCCAGTTCTCTCTGAAGAACCAGATTCCACTGCATATTGTATGGATTCGGTCGTTCCGGTTCGACCACAAAGCCGAGCGCAAGTCCGAGCGAAGTGTTCGCGCCGAGCGAATTTCCAGTCGGCGTTCGCAAACCGGGATTAGTGAACGGGTTGCTCAAAAATATGGTTTGGTTGGTTACCTGCGTCGTGCCGGAGATAAACGGCGTTTGGGTTTGCGGGCTGGTAATGTTTGTTCCGGTTGCCGTCAGCGCTTCGAGCGAGATAGGCAGAAAGAACATTCCGAAACCGCCGCGGATAGTCGTTTTATTATTTAAGCTGTATGCAAAACCGATGCGCGGAGCGAAACGATCGTAATTAGTTTTCGTCTGTGGACCTTCGGGAAAACTGAGTAATCCGTTTAAATTTCTGATGCCCGGATTTATCGCCGCGACAGCCGGGTCAAGATTTGTTAAATTTAACCTTCCCTGCAAAGGCGATGGCGCGTCAAAATCAAAATTACTAACGAGTTGCTGCTTATTGGCGGTCGGTGTCTCAAAATCCCAGCGTAAACCCAGATTGAGCGTTAAATTGCGAAAAACCTTCCAATCATCCTGAACGTAACCCGCGCCGTAGTGATGCCAGATTGTAATCGGCTGGACGATTTCCTGATTGATACCCGACGGAATGCCGAGCAAAAAGGATGCGAGCGACGAGCCGGAAGCTTCGATTGGCGATACAGTCGTGGACGGTACGGGTCCGCGCGTTGCGTCACGACTGAACGAAAAACTGCCCGTCGGTGACGCCTGACCGCCCTGAAAAGGATAAAACTTATACAAACGATATTCTGCGCCCAGTCTAAAAGTGTGCTTGCCTCGCAGCCAGGTAATCGAATCGGAGGCGTTATACGTATCGCGGGCTTGATTATTGCCCATTCCGCCGATTGTGCCGGTTGTAATTTCGCCGGCTTGTCCAGGCGCTCCTAACCCCACATTTCCGATGTTAAAGATAGGAAAAACTAATATCGGCGCGGCGTCGCGCAAATAAGAAGGTAAACCCAAAATCGTCGGGTCAAAGCCCACGCTGTTCGGAGCTTGGATAGCGTGCGCTCGCGTAACCCCAAGCCGAAGATTGTTAATTACATTCGGCGTCAGGCTGAAAACGTGATTAAACGTCCCGTTATAAAACCTGTCCGTAACTACGTTTCCCGATGTGGCTGCAGAATTGAAAAAGTTCGGCGGCGTAGTTAGCCTTTTTTCATAACTGTAGCGAACAAAAAAGTTTTGACGTTCCGACATTGTATGATCAACTCTGGCGGAAACGATGTCGCGCGTAAAATCAACCGTATCGTTAACGAGAAAATTGTCGGTTAAGCCGGGTCTATTCGGCAGCGGAAGATACTGCAAAACCGCCAAAGCAACCGGATCAAGGCAGGCTTGCGTGCGAGGTCCTGAAGTTGAGCAAACCGGCAGAACGCTCAAATTGTTGTTTGCAAACGGCTGTCTTCTGGTGTTGACCAGCGTTCCAAAAGGATTGTAAACCTGCCCGAACAATGCTGGACTACCGTCAGGATTTGTTAAGCCAGTGCGAGTAGCGCCGGTCAGCAGTTCGCCTAAATCACCCGTCCGCATTCTCGCGGTTGGCACAGTCAGAAGCCGCGTAAAGGGATTTTTCTCGCGTCGCAGTTCGTAGTTGGCAAAGAAAAAAGTCTTTTCAAGTTTGTTTACGACGCTCGTTCCTTCGCCGAAACCCAAGAAATAAATCGGTCCGCCGATTGCCCCGCCGAATTGATGACGGGAAAGCTGATTGACGCGGGGAATACCGTTTCTATTGTTAAAAAATCCGTTGGCATTTAAGTTTCCGTCTTGAAAATATTCATAAAGCGCACCGTGAAATTTTCTGGTTCCGGCTCTTGAGTCGTTGACGAACCAATCGCGCTGTTCGGATTGCCTAAAGCGATGTTGGTGTCAATTGTTCCGGGAACAAGATTGACGAACGAGAAGATGTTTCGTTCAATCGAAGGCAAATCTTCGACCAATCTTTGCTCGATCGTCGTTTCGAGATTTGAAGTTTCGGTCTGCAAAAGCGGAGTTTCGTTGCTTTCAATTTCGACTGTTACCTGTTCGCCCGTCACGCCGAGCGCAATGTCAACGCTTGCCGTCTGCGCGATTTCAAGTCTGATGTTTTCGCGCACGGTTCGGGCGAAACCTGCTTTTTCAGCCGTTACGTTGTAAGTGCCGGGCGGCAGAAAAGGAATTGTGTAAGTTCCTTCGTCGCTTGTCGTAACGGTTTTTGTTAGTCCGGTTTCGTTTGAAACGGCAGTTACGTTTGCGCCGGGAATAACCGCGCCTTGCGGGT
Source organism: Acidobacteriota bacterium (assembly GCA_020200095.1). Taxonomy (GTDB): domain Bacteria; phylum Acidobacteriota; class Blastocatellia; order Pyrinomonadales; family Pyrinomonadaceae. The sequence continues at coordinate 71,950 of JAIVJJ010000235.1, forward strand.
CTTTGACTTCGCCGGTCAGCGTCGCGGTAATTGTTTGCGCGAAGCTCTCAGTTTGGGTCAGGCAAAGAATCATCAATAATGTCGTTAACGTCAATAAAATCTTGGGCAGACGCTTCATATTTTTCTCCAGTTTAATACTTAAGTTTTCAATCGGTTCGACATCGCAAAACACATAAGATTTGTTCGGACAATTATAACGATTCGATAAATTTTGAAAGTTATGTACTTGAAAAGTGGACTAGACCACTTGATTTAACAAAATAATAGCACGACTGTCAAATGGAACGGCAATGGATTTGAATTATTTTTTCTTTGAAGTGGTTTGCGTCATTTTGCTAACCACAAAACGGAGTAGATGAAATATAAAAGGTGATAACTGATAGATGTCACGCTTTTTACTCTTCATCTTATATCTCCCGGCATTTATCTTTCCGAAAAATACTACTTTCCTGTTTCCAACTACATAATTTCTAATCCCTTTAAGTTATTCCCGGACACGCTCGAAAGTTAAAATTTATTTCCGCCTCGAAAGTTCTGTCCCACGGCAAGTAAATGTTGAATTTTTCCAAATCGAAACACACAACTGATAAATTGTCGCCGCCAAAGCAGCACGGAACGCTGCAAGAAACCCGATTGGGAGCACTTTTTGCAATATAAAATTGCATTCTTTCTTGAATAAAGGCTTCCACTTTACGTGTATCTTTCGCGTCAAAACGAAGCGTATTAAGTTTATTTTCGGCAGCAAATTTTTTAGTTTCGGGTCTGACCAGTGAATGATAAACGTAATCATCAAGCAATCTGTGCATTATGAACCAAAGTTGTGCGGAGGCGATTTTATTTGGTGTTGAAAGACCATCGCCAAAAATCAACGAAGCGTCATAAGGTTTCTTTTGAACTTGTTTGCCGCGTTCTATCGAAGCCTTTAAGAGCCTTTCCTTTGACAGCGCGAACAGAACGCCTTGCGGTAGTGCCGTCCCAATTGTATTTCCGGCTGTGTTCCATGAAGCGTAACCGGCGGGCGAGTAATTGAAAAACATTCCGCGCTTGATAAGTTCTTGCGTAAATTTCTGGTCTGCGCCCTGCACATCGCCTTTAGGGTCAATATCGGCAACAATGTATTTTTTCCAAGTCTTCGCCGTTTGCCAAATTTCATCGGCAAAACTTTCAGCTCTGCCATTTTCAAACCGCGAAGCATACACGTAAAAAAGCAAATCCGCGTCTCTTTCGTTTTCGACCTCACGCGAACCCGTTGCTTTGATGTGATAGCTGACGGTTTCGCGCAGTGCGCGGTCTTCAAACGGCATCGCTTTATTTGCCAATTCTTCCGATGAATAAACGGCTTTAATGCGCGGCGAAAAATTAAAACGCTTGTTCATCGCCCGCGACAGAAGCAGCATCGAAACTTCGTCCGCGCCGGGCTGAACGGCGATTTTTTCGGATAAATTTAATCGTTTTGTTTCCGCAATCAATTTTTCTCTATCGGCAATGTGAATGCCTTTCGGCTTGGCGTCGTCCTGCGACAAAATCAAATAATCAATCGTTCCGTCGCGCGTCATTTCAACTGCTTTCAAATTTATTTGTAAGTTTCTCTGTCTCGCCTTCTTGTAATCGGAAAGCGCGGCAGCCGAAATTTCTTTTTCTAATTTCGCAGTTCGGGCTTTTGATTTAGCGTCGGTTTCGACTGAAATTTCCGCCCATTCCGCAAGCCGGGCGCGGTAAGATTCATTATCGCCCGTCCCGGTCGGCGCGAGCCGCATAATCACATTTTGCACATAAACCGGCATTCGCGGCGCACGCTTTTTCAAATCACGCAAAATCTCGATTCGCTTGAGCGCGTCTGTCGCACTTGTATCACCCTGAACACGCGAACCAACCAGACCGCCATAAGCGAGCATATCGAGCGCGACAATCGCCGCGTCAAACCGTTTCAAATCCTGCGTCTCTAACCAATTAACGATTTCATCGGATCTGCCGAACTGGGTAAAACGTCCCAAAAGTTCTTGTGGCGGCGCGACAACTTCCGCGTCGCCGATTGCGCCCATTCGCACGGGAAATTGCAAACACGGCGGGCGGTCGTCGAGCGGAATCAGCAAAACTCTCGAGCTCATTTTCGGCTGCGTCTGTGCGATCGCGTTTGAAAACAAAACGCAAAGCACGCAAAGCACGCAAAGTAAATTCGTAATTCGTAATTCATAATTCATAATTGTCAGAAATCTGTGTCTATCTGTGTCTTTGAAATTCATAGTGCATTTTTTGATAGGTAAAACGTCGCGCGGTAACGGTCGGCGCGGTAAGTTGTGTGCGCCGATTCAATCGGTTGATTCGATTCGGTAAAAACGACGCGATGTACAACCAAGACCGGCGATTTCGGTTTGATGCCGAGTTGTCCAGCGACAAAACCGCTTGCCGCCGCCGCTTCCAGAATTTCCGCCGCGTGGTGCATCCGCACATTGTAAATTTCCACTAGAACTTGATAGAGCGAATTTTTCGTTAGATCAATTTTGTCGAGTTCCGGGCAAATTTCCGACGGCAAATAAGTTGACTCGAACATTTACGTTTTAACTGCAACACCCGCGAACTCGGGACAAGTCCGAGCGAAGCCATCTCTTCGGAAAATCCGCTCAGATTTCTGGTGTGAACGTCGAGTTTTCGGTTAGTTACAAAAGTTCCGACTCCGCGTTCGTGGTAAATCAAATTTTCCTGCCGCAGATGCCGCAAAGCCTGCCGGACGGTCATCCGGCTGACACCGTAACGTTCGGCTAACTCGCGTTCGGACGGAAAATTCTCGCCCGCCTTGAGTTCATTGCGTTTAATCTGAAGCCGCAAGGCTTTAGTAATTTGCGTATGCAGCGGAGTTGCGCTATTGCGCAGCAAAGTAGTTCGCATCGTTTTTTGATAAAAGTGGACTAGACCAGTCCGATTGATAACACGATATTCGAATTTGTGTCAAACAAACTATCTAAAAAAGCGGAAAAATTTTTAATTATAAATTAACCTAAATTGTCGGCAATGAAAATTCAAGAGATTTCGCATGCGGTGAAATGCCGCAGGTTGACATCCGAATTCATTTTCAGTTTAATGCAGGTGTCTATTCCACTCAATGTTCGGTTAATCTTTTCAACTTTGGAGAAAGCAGTGATTTATTTTTTCCGACAACTTTTTTTATTGTGCGCCATTTTGTTCGCTACGCTCGGAGTACCTGCTGCAACGCCGCTCCAAGTCATCCCGCAGCCTAAAGAAGCGGTGGCGACGGAAGATAATTTTCCTCTCAAAAATAATTCAAAAATCGTTCTGGCAAATTCGCGTTCGGAGGCTGACCGTTTTGCCGCGCAGGATTTTATTGAAGACGCGCGGGCAACGGCGAATGTCGAATTAAAAATCGGCGGCGGGCGCGGAATTTTAATCGGGTTGCTGGAAAATCCGAAAATCAGAACCGAGCTGCAAAAAGCCAAAATCGAAATTCCGGCAAATTTGGGCGACGAAGGCTACGTTTTGTTTGTTGATGCAAAACGAATTGTCGTCGGCGGAAAAACCGAAGTCGGAACTTTTTACGGTTTGCAGACTTTGAAACAAATGATACGCGGTGAAGGCGCGACGGCTTACATTCAAGGAGCGCGAATAATTGATTTTCCGACAATGCGTTACCGCGCTTTTTCCGACGATATTTCGCGCGGGCTTGTGCCGACGGTTGATTACGTTAAGCGGCAAATCAGGACGTTTGCGATGTTCAAAATGAATATGCACTCGCTCTATATGGAACATACCTTCGCCTCGAAGTCGAACCCGCTTTACGCACCCGAAGAAGGAAGTTTTACGCCCGAAGAACTGCGGGAAATCGTCGCTTACGCCCAAAAATATCACATCGAAATCGTACCGGAACAGCAGACTTTCGGGCATCTGCACAAGGTCATCAAGTTTGAAAAATATAACGCACTCGCCGAAGTTCCGTACGGCGACGTTCTCACGCCGCAGGAAGAAGGTTCTTATCGGCTTGTAGCAGATTTATACAAAGAAATTGACGAAATTTTCCCATCGAAATTCTTTCACATCGGCGCGGACGAAACTTTTGAACTCGGCGAAGGGCGAAGCCGTGAAGAAACAAAAGAAAAAGGCGTCGGCAAAGTTTATTTTCAGCACATCAATCGCATCCGCGATATTTTGCAGCCTTACAATCGCCGTTTGATGATGTGGGGCGATATTGCGTTAAATCACCCGGAACTTATCGGCGAGATTCCGAAAGACGTTGTCGTGATGAATTGGGCTTACGGAGTGAGTGATTCTTATATGAACCGCATCGAGCCGTTCAAAAAAGCCGGACTCGAACAGTTTGTCTGTCCTTCGGTCTGGAATTTCAATCTGATTTTCCCGAACAACGAATTTGCCACCGTCAATATCCGCAATTTTGTCCGCGACGGGCAAGCAGCCGGAGCAATCGGCGTGATGAATACGAATTGGGATGACGACGGCGAAACGCTTTTTGAAATGACTTGGTACGGGGTTGCTCTGGGCGCGGCGGCAGGCTGGGAAAACGCGCCCCTCAATGTCGAAAAATTCGACTCAAAATTTGATTGGGCGTTTTTCCGCAGCGAAAGCGACGAATTTACCAAAGGAATCAGAACGCTTGGCGCGGCAAGCAAAACTCTCGGTATTCGGGAAACGCAGAATTCGCTTTTTTGGCAAAACCCATTCACGCCGCCGTTTCAAAAACGCGCCGTCTTGTTAAACGCCAACGCCAAACAATTGCGCCTCAACGTCGAAGCGGTTGAGGAAAGTTTGATTCGCAACGGCGCAAAGGTAAAGCGAAATAAAGAGATGATTCCGGCAATGCGTTTTGCCGCGCAGCGTTTTAATCACTTGGGACGACGGTTGATTTTGCTAGAACAATTCAGTCAAGCGTATTGGGAAGCGTATTTAACTATGTCCGACAGGCGAAAAGTTCGCAAACTTTCGTGGTATTCGGGCGCGATTTACAATTATTTGCGCGAAATGTCGGAAGAACTCGGCGAACTCAAACGCAAATATCGTCAGTTGTATCTGGCAGAAAACAAGCCTTCGCATCTGGAAAGCGTTCTGGCGCGTTACGATCAATCAATTCAGATGTGGCTCGATAAATCACGCCAAATCAACGAAGCATTAACGCAATATAACGAAACCGGCACAATTCCGAAACCCGAAGAAATTGGCATCAGCGCCAGACCTAAAAATTAAAATCACAAATTTGTTTGTAACGCTTAAACAATCCGTGTTATTTTCGATTTACTTATCACAATAGATAAAAAATATCTGCTTAACGAGGTTCACAAAATGTCAACATCTCGACGTGATTTTTTGAAAACTGCCGGACTCGCGCTCGGTGCGGTAACGCTTGCTCCCTGGGTTTTGGAAGCTGAAGCGGCAGCCAATCTGATTGTCCAAGACAACAAAAACAAACTTGCCGACCTTGCGCTTGCGACTGCCAAGCGGCTCGGCGCGTCTTACACCGACATTCGGATTAATCGTTACCGCACGGAAGCGATTTCGACCCGTGAAAAACAAATACAGAACGTGGCGCGAAACCAGAATTTCGGGTTTGGCGTGCGGGTTTTGGTCAACGGGACTTGGGGATTCGCCGCCAGCCCGGATGTGACCGAAAAATCGGTGAGCCGCGTGACAATGGATGCGATTGAAATTGCCAAGGCAAATTCAATGTTCCAGCGCCGGAAAATAACTTTAGCTCCCGCTGGAAAAGTTACAGCAAACTGGAAAAGCTCTTTCCAAAAAGACCCGTTCGACGTTTCGATTGACGATAAAATTCAGTTTCTTCTTAAACTTAATGAAACCGCGCTTGGCGTAAAAGGCGTGAGTTTTATCAATTCTTCGATGGCGTGGGTCAACGAGCAGAAATTTCTGGCGACTTCTGACGGCTCGCGTATCGAGCAGTATATTATTCGGGGCTATCCGAATTTCAGCGTGACGGCGGTTAATCGCGCAAACGGCGATTTTCAAACGAGAAACTCCATTGCCGAAGGACGAGCGATGGGCTATGAATACGTCGAAAGACCGGACTGGATGGTCGAAGCCAGACAAGCGGGCGAAGAAGCCGTCGGTAAACTCACGGCGAAACCAATCGAGCCGGGCAAATATGATTTGGTGCTGCATCCGTCGCATCTTTATTTAACGATTCACGAATCGGTCGGTCATTCAACCGAACTCGACCGCGCTTTGTGGTGGGAAGCAAACTACGCGGGAACGAGTTTTCTAACGCCGGATAAAACCGGAAAACTGCAATTCGGCTCGCGCATTGTCAACTTTTTCGCCGATAGAACACAGCCCGCCGGACTTGCGACGGT
>JAIVJJ010000419.1 GCA_020200095.1 Acidobacteriota bacterium
ATTTCAGGGCGACCATTTGTTTTGATGTATTCGTCAACCCGAAACCATGTTTTGCGTCGCGTTCGGCAGCGCGTAATAACGAAAGCCGTAAAACGACCAGATCAAAATAAAACCTAGCAAAGAGAAACCGGCGAACGCAGCAACGCGCCGGAAAATCTGATCCGGCAGTCGAACTTCCGGTCTGCGAAACAGAAAAGCGTCGCCAATAAAAAGCGCGAATAAAATCGGCACAAAAATAACCGCCGTATGTTTCGCCACCAGCATTAACCCGAACTCCAAACCGACCATCAGAAAACGCGCCCAAGCCGGATTTTTCCCATAGCGATAAAGCGCGACAACGGCGGCAAAAGCGGTCGCCGAGACTGCCATATCAGTTGTTACAAGCGAACCGTGCGCGATTAGGTTCGGCTCGAACGCAAGCAGAGCCAAAACTGTCAACGCCTCTGGTTTTCCGAACATTTCCTGCGCCGCCAAAAAAACTAAACGCGCCAACAGCAAACTCAGAACTGCTGCCGCAAGCCGCGCCGGAATCAAAACTGAATCGACATTATTGTTGACCAAAAACGCGCCGCCTGCGCTGAACATTTCGGGTTTTGGCGTGAGGCGCGAACCGCAATTCCAATTCGGCTCAACTAAAGTGCGAGAAATTAAAGGTGCGGCGGCGAGCAGTTTCAAAAGCGGCGGATGTTCAGGATTGATGCCGAAATCGCCGCACTGCCAGTGCCGATGTCCAGCTAAAATATGCGCCGGCTCGTCAAACGTCGCGCTCGTTCGCACGGCGTGAAACCAAAGCTGGAAGGCAAAGGCAGCAAAAAGTATATGACTGCAACGGTATATAATCGGCTCGAAAATAGGCGGCTTTCAATTAACGAATAAGAATTAGCCGATTTTGCCATAAAGCAGCGTTTGCTCCCTCAAGACTTCAATCAATAATCCCTGACAGATAAAGCCGCATAATGCCACGCATCAGCGGCGAGCGTCTTCGCGAGTCCGCTGGATGCGATTGTGTGGCTATCCGTGTTAGTGACAAACATACATCTGCTCATGCCCCACTGTCGTCATTCACGGGAGCGCGGACCCATGCCGCCAAGCCATGCTGTGAGCCTGATCTTTCGCGGATAAGCCCATCCTGATTGTAGTGATGAACACAAAACAGCGCCCAGGAATCCTCAAACGCCATCTCCAAGTCACCAGTCACCGTGGTCGAGCCTCGTCCGATTTCCCCATACGTAAACTCGAAGCTGCCACTCGGGCGTGCGATTGCAATGTGGAATGGCTCACCATTGAATTCGTTGATGATCGGTCGGCCGGCACTAATTACGACACCGGGAATGTCGACCTTGGCTGTTCTGCCCTCGAGGTCTACCTCTAGTCCGATCGGCAGAAACAGCGTCTGGAAAAACTCCGTGCATAAGGAACCGAAGACGGAGAAATGATTGCTGAGGGGTTTGCACGCCTCGCCCGAGATGATTGTCTCGAGAGCCCTCCGTTGAGCGTCGTCCGCTCTCTCGTCGATCACGATCTGGCGCTTACCGTTTCCCTCTGCGATCTCGCCGGGGAATTTGCAAATCAGCGCCCAATTCATGCCCGTGAGCGGCGTGTCGTTGAAATGGCCGTCGACAATGGTGCCGACGTAGGCGAACTGACAATTGCCATGCGTCGTAGGCTCGTTGAATTGACAGCCGCAGCTCACAGAACAATTGCAGTTATCGTACGTTTCGCTCTTGAATAGCCATTGATTAGCCATGTGAATGTTTGCTGATGGTTGCAGGGCGTTCGGTTCCCGGCAGCCTCGCACCTAGCCAATCCGCTTTATCTGCCACATAACGAACAGGATTCTTTCCGCAGTCTCGCCGAGAGTCAAGGTGGAGATGAGCGCGGGTCTGCGATTCGGCGAGCACTGCGGAAGGAATCCAGTTGGACGAAACCGCGGTGG
>JAIVJJ010000295.1 GCA_020200095.1 Acidobacteriota bacterium
GACAAGTAGTTTACCTGATACGGGATACAGTATGATAAATGGAATTTCGGGAAAAAGATATGTCTTATTATATTATTTTAAAAACTTTGAATTTGCGTCAGATGCAAATATAAGAATAAAAGTATCTCCAAAAATTATTTTTTTATGATTTCAAAGTTTTCCAACTAATGCTTTAGGCAGCATTCAAACATTATTATAATATAGTATATACTTTTTTGTTATTATTGTGTATTTATATCACGGCAGTTTTCTAAATGCTTAATTTTAATTACTTGCAAATTATTTCCGTTTTGTTAATTGTTAAACGCCTGTGCGTTAGCAATTGTTTGCCTGCCGAATACGAAAGCGATAATAAATATCGGCGAGAGAAAGCGTTTTGATAATCTCATCATTTTATTTCTTTGGGCGTTCGCTTTCTGGTACATTGGCATAAACGTCTTCAAATTTGGCGTAGTTGTCTTTAATCACCGTTGTCATTAAATTGTCTTTGTCAACGACTTGAACTTCCAGCAGAATCGCCGGAATCTGTTTGCCAACCGTTTCGTTTGTGAACATTGTCGTTCCCGCAAGCGATTCGTTTTTCGCTAATTTAATTGCCGCTTCAAGTGCTGCATTGGCGAGAGGAATAATCGGTTTATAGACAGTCATCGTTTGTTTGCCGGCGGCAATGCGCTGTAGAGCGTCTTTTTGCGCGTCTTGACCGGTGACGAGAACTTTACCGGTCAATCCTCTTTTATCAAGCGCGGAAACTACGCCGCCAGCCATTCCGTCGTTGGAAACAACAATCGCTTGAATATTATCGCCGTTTTGCGTTAGCGCGTTTTCCACAAAGTTCAGCGCGATCTCCGGTTTCCAATCGCTGATAAACTGTTCGGCGACAATTTTTATATCGCCTCTGTCTTTTGCCGGCTGCAAAACTTCTAATTGGGCTTTTTTCATAATCATGGCGTTATTATCGGTCGAAGCGCCGTAAACCATTATGTAATTTCCTTTTGGAACTTTTTGCAGAGCATATTCAGCAATTTTCCTGCCAATGACCGGAACCTGATGCGAAATGTAAAGGTCTATTTTATCCGAGTTGATGAGCCGGTCGTAACTGATAACCGGCACGTTTTGCGCTTTTGCTTTTTCAACCATCGAAGCGGCTTGTGTTGCGTCATGCGGCGCGATAACGAGTACGTCAACGTTTTGCGTGAGCAAATTGTCAACGTCATTTGCCTGCTTGTCGGCTTTGTTGTCGGCGACCGTTACGACACAATCTACATTTAATTCACGACAATGTTTTTCAAACGCATCTTTGTCGCGTACCCAACGCTCTTCTTTTAATGTATCCATCGCAAAACCGATTTTCAGCTTTCTGTTAGGGTCTTTGTTGGTTTGTGCGCGATTTGCACCCGAAAGGTTTGCTTGATTTTGCTCGTTTGGGGCGCCGACGCACGCCATGAAAAATAAAATACAAGATAATAAAATAAATCCGCCTGTTCGACTTTTCATTTTGTTGTTTTCTCCTTTTGAAGTATGTTATTTCCGTCAGATAATCTTGGACGTTGGTTGTTATTTTTCACCGCAACCGCACAGAGAATGCGCCTCGTGTCACCGAGGATTTTTTTCTGCGTTTCTCTGTGAAACTCAGCGTCTCTGCGGCTAAAAATCTAACCAGCACGGATTAAAATATTAATATATCAGTTTTGTTTTTTGCCCGCCATATCAAGCCCGACCGCCGCGACTAAAATTGCGCCTTTAATTATTTCCTGCATAAAATCGCGGACGTTCAGCAAAGACATTCCGTTATCGAGACTTGCCATAATCAAAGCTCCTAAACACGCGCCGAAAATCGTGCCGCGTCCACCGATGAGACTCGCGCCGCCGATGACGCAAGCTGCGATAGCGTCAAGTTCCTTCAAAACTCCCGCGTCGGGCGACGCACTCCCGACCCGCGCCGTGAAAATTATCGAAGCGATGCCAGTCAACGCGCCCAAAAGCGCGAAAACTTTTAAGACGATGAGCCGGTTATTAATACCGGAAAGCCGCGCCGCGTCCGCGTTTCCGCCAATCGCGTAAAGATAACGTCCGAACGTCGTGTTGTTCGTAATAAAATAACCTAACAGAGCAACCGCCAGCAAAACCAAAACCGGAATGGGAACGCCCGCATACGAATTCATTACGTAAATAAAAGCAATGATTACGCCGATTGGCAAAAGTGATTGAAGAATTTCGCGCGTCGGATTCGCGTGTCCGATTCCATATTCCTTTTTTGTTTTGATTTGTTTGAAAGCTATAAACAAAACAAACAAAACCGCCGCCGCCGCCAAAATCCAACCGATTTGTGGCGAAACGTAACTCTGTCCGAAGGATTTGAAAGTCGCATCGGCAACGGGAATAGTTTCGCTTTCAGTAATGCCTTTAACCGCGCCGCGCCACGCGAGCATACCGCCCAAAGTTACGATAAACGCGGGAATATTCAAATAAGCGGTTAAGCCGCCCTGAACAGTTTGCAGCATCAAGTTCGACAAATTGCGCGGCGTTAGGAAGATATAGCCGGTCGCCCAATGAAAATAAAGCCAAATTAGGGCGAGCGCGCCAATCATCGTGTAGGCACGTAGCGCCGATGTATTCATTTTGAAGCCTTGTTCTTTAGGTTCGTTCATCGTTAAAAGTTGTTTCACCGCAGAGATGCTGAGTTTTCGTAGCGCATCACAGAGTTTACTCCTTAAAATTTAAGACTTTTCGACGTAATCCATCCTTCAAAAGACGACATTAAAATTTATTCAAATCCGAATCAAACATTTTATCCGCGTTCTTCTGCAAAAACTCTGCTCCTCGGCGGTAAAAAATCTTTTACTCTTCTCAAACATTGCCGGTTGCCCGCGCCATCACCTTTTCGGCGGTCGCTTCGGTTCGCGTAAACTCGCCGGTCAATCTTCCTTCGTGCAAAACCAAAATTCTATCGGAAAGCCCCATTACTTCGGGCAATTCACTTGATACCATTACAATCGCCAAACCTTCTTTCGCCAGTTTGTTGATTTCCGCATATATTTCCTGTTTCGCGCCGACATCAATGCCGCGTGTCGGTTCGTCAAGAAACAAAATTTTCGGATTCGTCAACAGCCATTTTCCCAAAACAACCTTTTGCTGATTACCGCCTGACAACGTGTTGGCGACGGTGAAAGGCGAATTGGCTTTGACGCGCAAATCTTTCATTGATTTTTGCGCCGCGACGGTTTCACGCGAGCGATGAGTAATGAAAACTCCGGAAATTTGTTTCAGCCCCGCGAGAGTCAAATTGTCGAGCAAATTTTGTTCGAGCAGAAGCCCGAAGCGTTTGCGGTCTTCGGTGACAAAGCCGATACCCTTTTCGATAGCTTCCGACGGCGAATCAATATCTACCTTTCGACCTTCGACAAAAACCTCGCCCGAATTTTTTCCGTTCCACGCGCCGAAAATCGCCATCAAAAGCTCGCTTCTGCCCGCGCCCATCAAACCGGCAATGCCCAAAACTTCACCTTTTTTGACCGAAAAAGAAATATCGTCAACAATTTTTTTGTCGGTAACATCTGTGTCAAAAACATTCAAGTTTTTCACTTCCAAAGCCGTCTCGCCGAACTCGTGCGAAGTTTTCGGAAAGATATCGCCAACCTCGCGTCCGACCATTAGCGCGATAACTCGTTCGATTGACGAATCTTTGGTTGCGTTCGTTCCGACGGTTTTCCCGTCGCGCAAAACTGTAATGCGGTCGCTCATCCGAAAAACTTCGCCGAGTTTGTGCGAAATATAAATCATTCCGACGCCGCGCGTTTTCAATTTTTCCAAAATGCCAAACAGCGTTTTGACTTCTGATTCGGTCAAAGCGGCGGTCGGCTCATCAAGAACAAGAATTTTCGCATCCTGCGATAACGCTTTAGCAATTTCGACAAGCTGCTGTTGACCGATTCCCAAATTAGCGATTTTTGTATGTGCGTTTATCGGCAAATTCAAATCGTTTAACAGTTCGGCGGCTCGTTTGTAAAGCATAGCCGAATCAATAACACCGAAACGCGCGGGTTCACGCCCCAAAAAAATGTTTTCGCCGACGGTTAATTCTTTGACGAGCGAAAGTTCTTGAAAAATAATGGCAATTCCGGCTTGTTCGGCGGCGCGAACGTTGGCAAAACGCTTTGGGTCGCCGTTAACCAAAATTTCGCCCGAATACGTTCCGAATGGATAAACACCCGACAGAACTTTCATCAGAGTAGATTTTCCCGCGCCGTTTTCGCCGACCAGAGCGTGAAATTCGCTGCTCGAAAGGTCGAATGTAACGCCGTCCAAAGCTCGCACGCCGGGAAATTCCTTCACGATATTTTTCATTTCAAGGAGTGCCATAAAATTATAACCGATAACTTATATTATTCAGTTTTCAAAATTTTATCTCAAATCCGCGCGGCGCAAAGAGTGAGCGATTTCTGGATTTTGCATAAACCAAAACCAAACTTTCCCGCTTCGCAAATTTTCTGCGCTCAAAAGCGTGATTCCTAAATCAATGCCGATAACGTCGGTGTCCGTCCGACCCGTGCGCGTATTAAATGCGTCGGCGAATCTGTAATTCTTAATAATTTTTTCATCGAATTTGTCCTTCATTTCTTGCAACGACGCCGCGCACGGAACAACCGTTCCATCTAAATTCGCCGGACGCGGCGCGCTCCAGGCAACATAATCTTTCTGACTGTCCGAAGCCGTCAAATCGCAGATGTTTGCCGAGTATGTCGGAAATTCTTTAGAAATGTCAATAAAAAATTGTCTCTGGGCGCGAGTCGCTATGACGAAATTTTCGTAATAATTAATAAATATAATTATTTGTTTCTTATAAACTCTCACTACTTATAATTTTTTGCATTTGTCTACCAAATTTCTTAACCTGAATATTATTAAAAACACGTTTTGTTTGAGAATCGTGAAAACTTAATTTTACAAAGGCTGCACTTAAGTATTCGCGGCGCGGTGCAGGGCGTCGGTTTTCGTCCGTTTGTCTATGCTCTTGCGGGTCGAAATGCGCTGCGCGGTTTTGTCGGCAACAAAAGCGGAGGCGTTTTTGTTGAAATTGAAGGCAGGGAAGAAAATTTGCGCTGTTTTCTGCGCACGTTGCGTGAAGATTCTCCGCCGCTTTGTCACATCACCGAAATAAAGATTGAAAAAATCGAAATTCAAAATGACAAAGATTTTCGGATTATCGAAAGTCAGCACAGTCCCGGCGAAAATACACTCGTTTCCCCCGATGTGAGCATTTGCGACGATTGCCTGCGCGAATTGTTCGATAAAAGCGACCGACGTTTTCGCTACCCCTTTATTAACTGCACCAATTGCGGAACGCGTTTTACCATTATCAAAGACATTCCTTACGACCGCTCGAATACGACGATGAGCGTTTTTAAAATGTGCGCGTTGTGTCAAAGCGAATATGATAATCCGCTTGACCGACGCTTTCACGCGCAGCCGGATGCGTGCGCCGAATGCGGTCCGAAAATTTGGTTTGTTGGGAAAAAAGATGAAAAGACTTTTGGTGAAGATGCGATTTCGGCAACACTAAACGCTTTGTCAAACGGCAGAATTGTTGCAGTCAAAGGTATCGGTGGTTTTCACCTCGCCTGCGATGCGCGAAACGAGGCGACTTTGCAAAAATTACGTAATCGAAAGGGCAGAGTTGATAAGCCTTTTGCCGTGATGTGCAGAGATTTGACGACGGCGGAAAGTTTAGTTGAAATTGGTGAAGCCGAGCGACAATTATTAACCGGTAAAGAAAGACCGATTGTTCTGTTGCACAAAAAACAAGGTACGAAAATTTCGGAACTCGTTGCGCCGGGAAATTTGTTTTTGGGCGTGATGCTGCCTTATTCGCCGCTTCATCATCTATTGTTTAATTCTATTAACAAACAATTTCAAAGGCTTGATGTTGTTGTAATGACTTCAGGCAATTTGTCGAACGAGCCGATTGTTAAAGACAATGACGAAGCTTTAGAAAAACTTTCCGGTTTAGCCGACGCTTTTCTCATTCACGACCGCGATATTTTTGTGCCTTGCGACGATTCGGTAATTAGGGTATTTGAAAATCACGAATTACCGATTCGCCGTTCTCGCGGCTATGCGCCGTTTCCCGTGCAATTGCCATTCAAAGTTCCTCCGGTTTTAGCTGTCGGCGGTGAACTGAAAGCGACGTTTTGCGTGGCGAAAGACCAGTTCGCTTTTATGTCGCAGCACATTGGCGATATGGAAAATCTGGAAACGCTTCGGGCGTTTGAAAAATCGGTTGGGCAGATGCGGAAACTTTTTCGCATCCAACCTGAAATCGTCGCGTTTGATAAACACCCGAATTATCTTTCGGCACGTTGGGCAAAGGAAAATTTAGGGCGAATTTTTGAGTCAGAGACCAAACTCGTCGCGGTTCAGCATCATCACGCGCACATCGCTTCGGTAATGGCGGAAAACGGATTAAACGGCGCGGAACGAGTTATCGGTTTTGCGTTTGACGGAACGGGCTACGGCGACGACGGCGCGATTTGGGGCGGCGAAGTTTTGCTGGCTGATTATCAGGGTTTTGAACGAGCCGCGCATTTGAAATATTTTCCGCTGGCGGGCGGCGATGCTTCGATAAAAAAACCGTATCGCGTCGCGCTCGCGCATTTGTGGCAAGCTCGAGTTGATTGGAATGAAAGTTTGCCGTGCGTCGCAATTTGTTCCGAAACCGAGCGCAGAATTTTATTAAAGCAATTTGAGAATAAATTTAACACGATTCCGACGAGCAGTTTCGGACGGTTGTTCGATTCGGTCGCATCTTTAGCTGGCGTTCGACAAACGATTACTTACGAGGCGCAAGCGGCGATTGAATTTGAAGCCTTACTGGACGAAAATGTTTCCGACGCCTACGAATTTGATTTGAGCGAAGGCGAAACGATTGAAATCGGTGCTTCAAGCTTGATTCAAGCCGTTGCTGAAGATGTTTTGGCGCAGGTTTCTGTTGCTAAAATTTCCGCAAAGTTTAATAATGCGGTTGCCGATTTAATTTTGCGTCTCGCTTTGATTTTTAGAGAAAGAGAAAAACTCAACCGGGTCGCTTTGAGCGGCGGCTGTTTTCAAAACATTGCGCTTCTGCGAGCAAGTTTGAAGCGTTTGCGGGAAAATGATTTTGAAGTTTTCACGCACCGGCAAGTTCCGTCGAACGACGGCGGACTCGCGCTCGGACAAGCTGTTATCGCAGGCAAAAACCTGCTTAATGAAAAATTAAAAATGTAAAATGTAAAATAATTTTTAATTCTTAATTTTGAATTATTTGTGGAGCAAATTTATGTGTTTAGCAGTTCCCGGAAAAGTCGTCAGCCTTCACGAAGCGGGCGGTGTCCAAATGGGCAAAGTTGATTTCGACGGCATCACCAAAGACATCTGTTTGGCGTATATGCCGGACATTAAACCAGGCGAATACGTGATTGTCCACGTCGGTTTTGCCATCGAAAAATTGGACGAAAAATCGGCGCTCGAAACTCTCCAGATGTTTCGAGAAATGGGATTTTTAGAAGAAGAACTCGGCGCATCTGAAGGAGAAAGCGATGAAATATCTACAAGAGTTTCGTGATCCAGAACTAGCGCAAAATATCTTATCTGAGATTCGCGTCGTAACGACGCGCAGTTGGGCGATTATGGAAGTTTGCGGCGGTCAGACGCATTCGATTATCCGGCACGGCATTGACCAGCTCCTTCCGGAAAATATCGAACTGATTCACGGTCCCGGTTGTCCGGTCTGCGTAACGCCGCTTGATATGATTGACAAAGCTCTGGCGATTGCGGCGTTGCCGAATGTAATTTTCTGTTCGTTCGGCGATATGCTGCGTGTTCCCGGAAGCGAGAAGGATTTGTTTCGCGTCAAAAGCGAAGGCGGCGATGTTCGCACAGTTTATTCGCCGCTCGACGCGCTGAAAATCGCGCGCGAAAATCCCGAAAAAGAAGTCGTCTTTTTCGGGATCGGTTTTGAAACGACCGCGCCCGCCAATGCAATGGCGGTTTTTCAGGCGAAACAGCAAAGTCTCAAAAATTTCTCGATGCTGGTTTCGCACGTTCTCGTGCCGCCCGCGATTGCCGCGATTATGGAATCGCCGACCAATCGCGTGCAAGCGTTTCTCGCCGCCGGTCACGTCTGTTCGGTGATGGGCTACGCGCAATATCCGCCGCTTGTCGAGAAATATAAAGTTCCGATTGTCGTAACGGGCTTTGAACCGTTGGACGTTTTGGAAGGCGTGCGCCGCGCCGTTGTGCAGCTTGAAAGTGGGCGAGCTGAAGTTGAAAACGGTTATAAGCGAGTCGTAAATTTTGAAGGAAACAATCCGGCGCAAACGATGCTCGCTGAAGTTTTCAAGACGACTGACAGCGCGTGGCGCGGCATCGGCATTATTCCAAACAGCGGCTGGCGTTTGAACGAAAAATACCGCCTATTCGATGCCGAAGCGAAATTTGAAGTCAGCGAAATAAAAACCGTCGAATCGCCTCTGTGTCGAAGCGGCGAAGTCTTGCAAGGCATGATAAAACCGCACGAATGCGAATGCTTTGGCAAACTTTGCACGCCGCGCAAACCGCTCGGTGCGACGATGGTTTCGAGTGAAGGCGCTTGTGCGGCTTATTACAATTACGGACGCTTTACTGCATCGGCTTAATTTTATTGACCGCTAGATTTGTGAAAAAAGGTAAAT
The DNA here is from genome assembly GCA_020200095.1 of Acidobacteriota bacterium. Classification (GTDB taxonomy): domain Bacteria; phylum Acidobacteriota; class Blastocatellia; order Pyrinomonadales; family Pyrinomonadaceae. The sequence goes on from JAIVJJ010000295.1 coordinate 8,706, forward strand.
ATCATCCTCTCGAATAATCTTGAAGGTGTTAACTTATGAAGCATTCTCTTATTATTCTTGTATCGTCGCTTTTGATTCCGTTATTTTCCATTCAACTTTCAGCGCAAACAAAAGTTGACTCTGCGCTTCTGGCGGAAATCAACCAAATCAAAGCCATAGATAATCACGCTCATCCTTTACCGTTTCTGAATGAAGGGGAAAAAGATGTCGAGTTCGATGTTCCCGAATCAACTCCGCCTTTAGCTCCGCCCGTTCGATTGCGACTGTCTAATCCTGAATACCTCGAAGCGTGGCGCATTCTATACGGATATAAATACGACGATTTCAGCGAGGCGCATCTGCGCGAGCTTTTAGAGACGAAGCGGCGCGTGATGAACGAAAAGGGCGCGGCTTATCCGGCGTGGATTCTTGACCGGCTTGGTATCGAAACGATGTTTGCCAACCGTATAACAATGGGACGCGGGCTAACTGCGCCGCGTTTTCTCTGGGTGTGGCATGCCAATCCGCTTTTGTTTCCGCTTAACAATGAAGAAGCGAAAAAAAGTAATCCACAACGCGAAGCTGATTTTACCACTGATGAAAAGTGGTTGAAGGATTTTCTCACTGAATTCAAACTCACCAAATTGCCCGAAACGCTGGACGATTATGTAAATAAACTCGTTGTTCCCTTGCTTGAGCGAAGAAAAAAAGACGGCGTGATAGCCGTAAAATTCTATGCCGCTTATATGCGCTCGCTGGACTTTGCTGATGTGTCTGAACGGGAAGCGCAGCGCGTTTATGCAAAATACGCCGGAGGTAATGCGCCGCCCGCGTCGGATTATAAAGTCCTGCAAGATTACCTGTTCCGCCGCATCGCACTCGAATGCGGGCGCATCGGCTTGGCTGTCCACATTCACGTTGGCGCGGGCGCTGGTCCTTTTTTTTACAACAGCACCGCGAGTCCTTTTCTGCTCGATTCCATGCTTAATGACCCGAAACTTAGAAAAACCAATTTTGTTTTAATTCACGGCGGCTTGCCTTTTGCCCAAGCCACCAGCTTTCTGTTGGGTAAGCCAAACGTCTATGCCGATTTCTCATCACAGACGTTTTTGACTTCGGTGAGAGAATTAAGTCAGGTCATTCGTAGCTGGCTGGGACGTTTTCCCGAAAAAGTGCTTTTCGGGACGGACGCTTATCCTTTAACAACAACCGTCGGGTGGGAAGAAATCGGCTGGCTGACGAACAAAAGCGCGAGACAGGCGCTGGCGCTCGCATTAACGGAAATGATGAACGACGGTGAAATCACACGCGAGAGGGCTTCAGAACTAGCTCGAATGGTTATGCGCGAAAACGCGATTAAACTTTACGGATTTAAAACTCGATAATTTTCGCAGGCAGTTTCTTTTATGGATGATTTAGATTTCAACAGTTGGACTTGCCCTCTGCCGCTTCGTGATTATCCGAAAATCGTTCTCGGACACGGCGGCGGACAGCTCTCAAACGAATTAATCGAAAATCTTTTCCTGCCTATCTTCTCGAATGAAACGCTGAAAAATTAGGTGACGCGGAGATTGAAGCCGAGATAACAGTTTCTCGTCAAGAACGTCGTTCAAAATGACGCGAGGCGGAAACTTGATTGCATTACTGCAATCACCAAATACTCAATTACAAAATAACCTTCCTACAAATTTTTGCAACATTGTTGCGCAAAAAACCGTTTTCAAATGTGTCTTTGAAGATGTGTGATACCAAGCTATGCATAACAAAATTTTATATTTATGTGC
>JAIVJJ010000420.1 GCA_020200095.1 Acidobacteriota bacterium
AACTCGAAGCCGTTGCTCAATGCGACACTCGCGGAACTTCAAGCTGTATTCGCCGCACGGATGCAGGCTTACACAAAAAAGGACTACGAAACGCTGGTTAGCCACATCTCGCCGGATTTCTCCGCCACGTTGCCCGACGGACAGACGATAAATTATGAGCAGATTAAAACTTATATGCGTCGTAATCTAGAGCGATTCGTTTCAATCGAAAGCCAAAACATCGCTATTGAAAACGCAATGGTGAATGGTAACGAAGCTGTCATTGACGCTCGTCAAATCGTTTCCCGCGTCCAGAAATTTGCCGACGGCAGCGTTCACAATGTAACGACCAGCGTTCTTCAGCAAGAAACTTGGGTAAAAACGGCAAACGGCTGGAAACTCAAGAGCGTCGGCGGTGAGCGAGAGCAAAGCACACTCGTTGACGGGAAACCACTAAGTCCAAACAAGCCGTAAGTCGATGGCGGTTTTCTTTTACCCGACACCGCGCACAACAAATCAATGGACGTGAGGGCGAAACAGCCACTTTCCAAAGTCTCAAAAACGACCCTTTTTGAGACAGTTCAAATGGTAATTTATTCCTATTTGAGGATTATGCCGCAATTTTGCCGTATAATAACTAGTTATGTCGCTGTTGAATGGCTGTTGTAAAGTTTATAAATAATTATGAGACAAACTCACTATCATCAAACCCCTTTACCTAAATTACAAACTCGTGAATTGAGCTTAGAGATTGCTTCATATGCTCCCTACCAAAAAATCCCGAATCACTCGCACGAGACGGCATTTTTTTGTATGGCTTTGGAAGGCTTTTGCAGCGAAATTTACAGAAGTAAAATGCGGACATATGAACCTTCGTTTATGAGTTTTCTTCCTCCCGGCGAAACACACTCACTAAAGTTTTATGAAACAGGGGTGCTTAGTTTTAGTATAGAAATCAAGTTACCGCTCCTTGAACGAATGCGGGAATGTTCTTTGAATTTTAACGAATCGGTGCATTGCCGGAGCGGACAACTAACGCAGCTCTACACAAAGGCTTATCACGAATTTTGTCAAATGGACGATGTTTCGCCTCTTGTCGTTGAAGGTCTCGTCCTTGAAATGCTGGCAGAGGTTTCACGTCGGCGGGTTAATGAAGATTCTATACAACCTCCGCGGTGGCTCAAAGCCGTAACTGAAATTATTCACGACCAATTTTCCGAACATTTAATCCTCAATGATATTGCCGAATCTGCTGGTGTTCATCCGGTTTATCTATCGCGCGTTTTCCGCCGACATTATCGTTGCACAATCGGTGATTATATCCGGCGATTAAGAGTCGAATATGCTTCGCAACAGATGCTCACGACGAAAGCCCCGCTGCTTGAAATCGCTATGGCTGCCGGATTTTCCGACCAAAGCCATTTTTCCAGAATTTTCAAACGTCAAATGGGAATAACCCCGACAGGCTATCGGGCGATTCATTCCAAAAGTTAATCGCGTCCCAATTGGTTTTATTCGTTCAAGACACAACCCGAAGGCTACTGCTAATCTTGCCTATGCAAGAAAATTACTCCTTTATGAATCGATTCGTCGTTAAATTTCAACTCCTTATTCTTTTGCTTATTGCGCTTTTGATAACGACGGCTAACGGTCAATCTCCCAAATCATTGGAGAGAATATTAGCTTTAACAAACGCCACAATAATTGACGGAAACGGTGGTCGCCCTCAACCGCGAAAAACGATAATCATTTTCGGCGGGCGCATCGCTGATATTTTTACTACCGGAAAGAAGAAACTTCCGGCGGACGCAACTGTTATGGATTTGAGCGGGCAATATGTCATTCCCGGTCTCATTGATTCTCATTATCACTTGCTTCTCAATCGCGGTGCGGCAGAGGAAATGGCTCGTCATCGCTTTGCTTTTCTCGGCGGTGTAACTGCCGTGCGTGATATGCACGGGTTGCCGTCTGGAGAAGCGGCGTGGGCACGGGCTATTAAACCGGATACTGATATTGTTAAGGTGGTAACTGAAGCTAAAAAAACCGGAGCGACGGGAATCAAAATGTATGCCGATTTATCCCCGGAAGTAGTGGCGCGAATTACTAAAGAAGCACATCGGCAGGGACTCAAAGTTTGGAGTCACGCAATTATCTTTCCTAGTAAACCGAGCGACGCGGTTTCGGCTGGAGTTGATGTCATTTCTCACAGCGTTGATTTGCTTTACGAATTTCTCAAAGATATTCCCAAGACTACCGACACACGACCAAAAGATTTTTACAAGAACATTGACTGGGACAAGTTTCCTATTGAGTCGCCGATAATAGCGGCTTTATTCCGCCGTATGAAAAAACAGGGAACGATACTCGATGCTACTGTAACACATACTCATACGAGATTCGTTCTCAGGCAGTTAGCCAGACCCGAAGCGGAAAGAACTATTCGAGACCCACAGTGGATGGATGATTTTACTTTCGGCGTAACGCGCCGCGCACACGAACTCGGTGTTTTGCTCGTCGCGGGTACAGACTTTCAAGAAGCGCCGCGAAACCAGGATTTCCCAAATATTCATACCGAACTAGAACTTCTTGTCACAAAGTGCGGATTAACTCCTATTGAAGCAATTACAACCGCAACTCGTAATGGAGCAATAGCTCTTGGCATCGAGAAATCATACGGCACAATTGCGAGAGGCAAGATAGCGGATTTAGTTATTTTGAGCGCTGACCCGAGTATAGACATCGGAAACACAACAAAAATTGTGTATGTCATCAAGGGCGGCAAGTTACATAAGCGGGAGAAAGTATCTATGCCTGCAACATAACAAATCAATGGAGGTAATGGCGCGGGCAGCTACTTTCCAAAGTCTCAAAAACGACCCTTTTTGAGACAATTAAAACTTCCATAAAAATTCCAAAATCCATCCAGAAAATCCTAAATGAATATCAACCTCAAAATTCTTAATGAGTTTTCTTGCTCAAGAAATCACATATTATTTTATGACTTCTTGATGCAGCCAAGCCTTTGCCATATTCCAATCGCGCCTGATTGTTACGTTTGAAACATTTAAGATTTCGGCAGTTTCATCAATTGACAATCCGCTGAAATAACGAAGCTCGACAACTTTTGCCTGTCTTTCGTCGAATTGCGCCAGCTTGTTTAAGGCTTCGTCGAGCGCGACCAAATCAAGGCTTTTTTCCTGCGAAACGATTGTAAAGGCTTCGTCGAGCGGCAAGTTCTCCTCCGCGCCGCCGCGTTTTTCCCGCTTTCGTTCACGCGCGTAATCAACCAAAATACGCCTCATTGCCTGCGCCGCAATTGCAAAAAAATGAGCGCGGTTTTGCCATTTCACGTTGCGCTGGTCAATTAATTTCAGATACGCTTCGTTGATTAAAGCCGTCGGCTGCAGTGTGTGGTCGGGGCGTTCGCGCCGCAAATAACCCGAAGCCTGGCGGCGCAGTTCTTTATAAACCAACGGCATCAAACCGTCTAAAACTTCCGCGTCGCCGTTGCTCCATTGGTTAAGAAGTTGTGTAATTTGCTGTGAATTTTCTTCCATTTCAAAATTTGTCAAAGGATATTTTCTTTCCGGTTTCTAGTCAAACAATTTTTTATGAGCGTTTCCGCAAAAGACTGTCGCGTTAATAATTGAAGACAATTCAAATC
>JAIVJJ010000296.1 GCA_020200095.1 Acidobacteriota bacterium
ATTATAAACGGTGAGTGATGAGTTTTTTGTTCGGCACAAATATCTTTCTTCATTTACCCTTAAATTAACTTCGTTTTCTATTCCCCTAATTGCTCTAAAATCGTCCCCAAAAATCCGAAATCCGAAATTGTTTTTCGCTCGATTCCTTGAGCGGTAAAGCGAGTTTCGATTATATAATCTGTCCAAATTTTTTGGTTCTTTCCTTTTGTCTTTCCCAAAACGGTGATAATTTTTTCAACTGAATCCGAATCTTTTCCAAAGGTTAAAGCAGTTGATTTAGAAAAGCCAAATTTTTGAAAATTGTGATTTTTTGTAAAATTCTGTCCACTTTGTTTTGCCTTCAAACACTTCATAACGCTTTCGGCGTCCCCCAAAATTAATTTATTTTCGACAAACGCTGCTAACAGTTCTTCATCTTCGGATTTCCAAATCTCCACATTCTCCTGTTTTTCGGACGGAGATTTGAAATTTATTTCAGCCATTGATTTTTTTATTTTTTCAAAGTCTTTAACCGTAACAACTGCCACGGAATTTTCGCCTTCGGCGTCAAACTGAGCGGTGAAAATTTCAGATTCGATAGCGCTCAAAAACATTTCCGCTTTTGAAATGCCATAAGGCTCAAGCAAACTATCTGAAAATTGAATCAAAGATTTTCCGCTAAAAGCATCGGTATTTTTAGCCGTAACGAGTAGCAAACTACGCCACGCGATAAGAGGATTTTGCAGATTATAATTTGTTGCCCCGAAAACATCAGACGGTAAAAACTCAGCCGCATCAATTGAATCTTGCGCTGATGGTTTCAGCGTTTCCTTAAATATCGAAGCGGCATCGTCATTTAAAGAAACAAAAAAGTCATCTTCAATTTTGTTTTCGGCTTTTCGCGCCGTCCAAACAATCTCCTTTGTTGTATTTTGCAAAATCTTCGGCAAAACTTGCGCAATCAAACCTTTGCCTTCATCGCTTTCGCTCGCCTTTAACGCAACGGAAACACCTACAATGTCGGCAAACTGTTTGATACCTTCGGGCAAAACATAACCGTAAGCGAGAAGATTTTCGCCGTAAACATTTCCACGCGCTTGAGTCAGATTTTCGTTTTCCAACAAACTTTCCTTTTCACCGCGATTAACCGCTAGACATTCGTCCAAAAGAACTTCGTCGTTTCCGACATAAATTAAGCTGTTTGAAACGGCGGCAAAAAGTTTGCTACCTTCACGGCTTGTCCAAACGAAAAATTTCGCGTCCCTTTTTTCCGATTTTTCGAGTTTTACATCATCGCCGTAATTTCCTTTAACAAATTTTCCAATTTGATTCTCGACAATCGAAACAGCAGTCGGCTTCCAGGCGTGAGTGTCGGCGATAGCGACAAATTTCGGCTTGAAATTAATAACGGAATTTTCGTCGGTGATTTGTTTTTCCAAGGTTTCAAAACCAGTAATCGCTACGGCAGCTTGCACATTTTCCAGCGCGGAAAAATCCGGCTTATTAATAGAATTTTCTTGAAAAACTTTGGTATCAGTTAAGGCATTAAGCGCCACAGATAAATCATTAATTTCCAGGTATGCAATTGCATTTCTTGGCGCGAGCGAGCGCATATCGGTCCTTTGCGCAGTTCTGCAAGAGGAAAAAGGAAACGAAAATATTGTGATTAGAAGGAAAAGTAAAAAAGGCGGTAAATGAAGAATTCGATATCGGCGGAAAGTTTTATTGGAAAATAAAAACAACATCCATATTTGATTTTGTTAATAAAAAGGCGATGAGTAACCGCGCGAGCCGTCCCAAACGATTGAATTGAACCTGTTCTTCTACAGGTGGGTGACTTTTTGCTTTTTTGCAAAAGCATCAAAGCCGCCGTCTATGGCAAATCTTTAACTATGAAAGATTGCACCGAACGGGCAGCATCAGTCTCCCGTAAATTCAAATGTTGGCTCAATTATTATGGCGTTCGGTAACCAACTCCGCAGAAAATATCTTCGCCTAAAAGAATTTTAACACAACCAGACGGTAAATTGTAAAGAATCGGTCAAACAAAAATAAACTTTTGTTTTTGTCACTCTTTTGATGTGAAAGCAGTTTGTAATCTGAAATTTCAAATCTGACATTCAATTAATTCCCGCGCGGTTTAACCGAAAAATATCATTGTTCGGTTTCAAGTTCCTGCGGCGCAAAATCACGATGCTTCAGAACGCGGTCGAGCATTTCCGCGCATTCCGCGCTGCGAGTGGCTAGTTGAGCGTCAGATTGTTCCTGCTGGTTTTTTAATTGATGATACTCGTCGGCAATGTGGAGCGCAGCTAGAATGGCTACTTTCAGAGAATCAACAGTCAGTGTGCCGGAAGAAATTTCGCGCATTTTTCGGTCAACATATTCTGCCAGACGCATAATATATTCATTGTCGCCGTCCGAGCGGATATTATAAGTTTGATTGTAAATCTCGACTCTGATAGATTGCGCTATACCGTCGGGTTTTCCTCTTCCATTAATCATAAACTTTACCTCCGCACAGCCTCGGCGACGTCCGGCTCGATAATTGTCATCGCGTCAAGCATCGCTTCAACTTTTAATTGAATTGCATCGCGTTCAGAAAGCAAGTCCTCAACTTTTTCTTCCAGACGGTTTTTTTCCGTTAAAAGATTGCTGACCTCATGCCTGAGTGAACTCATCTCGCGCTCAATCCGTTCCTTTTCTTCGCGCATCTTTTTTGCGAATTCGATTGTCAAATAAATTTTGTCTTCGAGATGCGAAAATTTTTCCATTCCTGCTAATCCGCCCATTCTTTTCTCCGCTAATTTTATTGTAACTTCGGAATGATTATGTTTATTTTTTCAGAAAACTTCAAGCAATTTATTAAGTTTTTCTTAAAATCTTTGTTTGGCACCAATATTTGATTCAAGATTTTGCAAAATCGAAGCGTTAATTTTTTCAACTTCTTCTTCGAGCAAAGTTCGCTCGTCGCTTCTATATTCAATTTTCAGATTCAATGGCTTTTTTAATTTCCGCAAAACTCACGTTTCGTTTAATTAAAAGGGAAACGTCGCGCACGATTGACGGATAAATCGGCAAAGGACGATAAGTAAGTTTAACTTCGTTACCTTTTATGGTGAACTTAGCTGTTTCGACATTTAATACATAATGTCTTAAGAGCAAAGTTTCCAAATCTACTTCGGCAACATAAACAGGCTGTTTAAATTTATAGGCTTGAGCAATCTCATCACTCAAACGCCCTAATGTTCCGACTAATTTTCCATTAAATAAAACTTCGGCAGACTGACCTTTACGAAGATGTTTTACATCTTTTGCAATAAACTCCAAAGACGGAGCATTGATTGGATTGATTACATCAATAGCACTTTCAAGTGTGCCTTTCGCGTCATAAAAATCAAGTTCACGAACAGGCATTGTTTTATTTTCCAACATTTCATTGCCGGTCAAAACAAACGCAAAAAGCTCGCGTTCATTCGGCAATTCATTTTCCTTGTTCGACGCGGAAAAAACTTTTCCCAGCTCAAACAATTTAACGTCCCGTTTTTGAAAGTTAAAATTCGTGCGAACTGCATCGAGTAAACCCGAAAGCAGCGACGGACGCATCCGAACTGCGCCTTCAATAATTGAATCTTTGAGCGTTACGAACTTTTCATCTAAATTTTCGTGAACGAGATGCGGAAGGAGTTCAAATTTTTCATCATTTTTAACATCAATAAAACTGTAAGAAATCGCCTCGTCAAAACCCAAATCAGCCAAAGTTTTCCGCAAAGATTTCTTACGCGGCTCCGTCGGCTGATATTCGCCAGCGCTTTTACCGGGCGGAATTTCTTCCGCAATTTTATCGTAACCGTAAATCCGCGCCACTTCTTCAACCAAATCTTCTTCAATAACAAGGTCGTGTCGCCAAGACGGAACGACATAAATTTGAGATTTGAGATTTGAATCTTGAGATTTTTCCTTCGGTTTAATTCCGAGCGCACTCAAAACACGAATAATTTCGGTTTCTTCAACGGTTAATCCCGTAAGGCGCTTAACGGCAAATTGAATATTTTTTGATTCGATTTCGTCAGGCTGAAATTTCGTCGGATAAACGTCAACAAATTCTTCGGAAGTTCCGCCTGCAAGTTCGCAAATTAATTCGGTTGCTCGGTTTGATGCGCGAATCAAGTTTTCAATATCAACGCCGCGTTCAAAACGATAGCTCGCTTCAGTCGAAAGATTTAATTTGCGAGATGTTTGACGAATGTTTTCGCGTTTGAAATAGGCGACTTCGAGCAATATATCAGTCGTTTCGCTTGTAATTGACGACTCGAAACCGCCCATAATTCCTCCGATTGCAGAAGGCTTTTCGGCATCGGCAATAACCAGCATCGAATCATCTAATTTGCGCTCAATCTCATCCAAAGTCTTAATCGTTTCGCCGTTTCTTGCGCGGCGCACAACGATTCGATTTTCTTTTAGCTTATTCAAATCAAACGAGTGCATGGGCTGACCGAGTTCGTGCATTACATAATTCGTAATGTCAGCGACGTTATTAATGGCGCGTTCGCCGATTGCTTCAAGTCTCTTTATCAACCAATCCGGTGACGGCGCAATTTTTACATTGCGAATGATTCTCGCTGTAAAGCGATGACACAACTCAGAATCTTGAATTGTTACTAAATTTTGTGATTCGTCCTTTGTCCTTTGTCCTTCGTTATTTGCATTTTTAATTTTTAATTCCGCATTTTGAATTACCGCGATTTCGCGGCTCACGCCGAGATGCGACAGACAATCGGGACGATTTGAAGTCAAGTCAATATCAAACACAAAATCATTTTCAAATTCGTGAATACCTTCGACAGCTAAGCCGACATTCGTCAACTTCGTCGCTAATTCCTGGGGCGACAGATCTACTTCAACCAAATCTTTCAACCAGTTGTAACTGATATTCATAAATCTCCAAAATGTTTTTTGACTTCGGATAAAGGAATTGTCCTGTCGAACCAATATCTTTTCATTTCCTTTAAAAACTCTTTGGTTATTGGATAATTTGATGCAGAACCTATAACTGAGTCAATGCCGCACTTTGCACATAAAGCACATTTATCATCGTCGACCCAATCTTTGATTTCTTGCGGTGAATAAATTTCTAAACAATAAAAGCAACCGCAATAATCGCTTTTGAGTAATTCCTCACGATGATTACTAGAATGTTTATGTGCCGCAACAATCGGATTAAAAGCATCCATATTTATCGAAACTGCTCCAAAAATCTTACATCGTTCTCGAACATCAGGCGAATATCATCGAGCGAATACATCAACGAACACATTCGCTCCAAGCCGAAGCCAAAGGCGAAGCCCGAATAAACTTGCGGGTCAACGTTACAGGCTCGCAGAACATTCGGGTGAACCATTCCCGACCCGCCTAATTCAATCCAGCCCGAACCTTTGCACGGACGACAACGTTCATTTTCAAAAATTCCTGTGCCACCGCATTTGAAGCAGGAAAAATCAAACTCCGCGCTCGGCTCGGTGAAAGGGAAGTATGACGGGCGCAAACGAATTTTCGTTTCTTTGCTGAATAATCTTCGCAGCCATACGCCGACTGTGCCTTTCAAATGCGCCATTGTAATTCCTTTGTCCACACATAAGCCTTCGATTTGATGAAACATTGGCGTGTGCGTTAAATCGGGAGTGTCGCGGCGAAAAACTCTGCCGGGCGCGATGATGCGAATCGGCACGCCGCGCCGTTCCATCGCGCGAATCTGCACGGTCGAAGTCTGAGAGCGAAGCGCAAAACCGTTCGTTGTATAAAAAGTATCCTGCGATTCGCGCGCCGGATGACCTTCGGGAATGTTCAGCGCGTCGAAATTGTAATAATCGGTTTCGATTTCGCGGTCATCTTCAATCGCGTAACCGAGCGACACAAAAATATCTTCAATCCTTTGCCGCAAAAGTGTAATCGGATGCAGATGACCGACACGCGGACGTTTTCCGGGCAAAGTTACGTCTAGTTTTTCGCGTTCGATTTTTGCTTTAGAGACGAAATTTTTCAAATTGTTTTCGATTTCTTCAATCGCTGCGACAATCTCTTTTTCAATCGTTTGCACAAATTGACCGAATGCGCCACGTTCTTCAGGCGCAACTCGTCCGATTAGCTTTTTCGCACCGGCAATTTCTGATTTTTTGCCGGTGTGCTTGGTTTTGAGTTCGACGAGTTCGCGGCTTAAATTTTCCGCATCGGTTAAGCTCAAGCCGTCAATTTCAACGCGTAAATGAGCGAAGCGTCCGAATTCCTGCTCGAACGCTTCGCGGATTTGCTCTATTTGCTTTCTCTCTTCCGACATAAAGCTATTCTATATTTTCGATTTTAAATTCGGGATTTTCGATGATTCCGAAGATATTTTCAAAAGGGTCAAAAACGCTTGCCACGACGATTTCTTTGCCCACCGTTTGCGGTTCGGAATGAACTTTCGCACCTTTTTTAAGCAATTCTTCAAATGTCTCAGGGACATTTTTAACACCCCAGTAGACACACAAATTATTACCGGCGATGAAACCCGAAACGTCAGGATCAAGTCCTAACTCAAAACCGCCGATGTTGAAACCGACGTAAAACGGTTGGTCGAAATAAGGCTGTGTGTTTAAAACGTCCCGATACCAGTTTTTCGCTCTTTCCAAATCGCTGACCTTATAAATTACGGTTCTTAATCCGAGTAACATTTTGTTAAACTTTGTAATACAACAAGACATTTGTCATTTCGTGTCTGCCTGTATTTTAATTCTAAAAAAGGGAACTAAGCGGACGGTTGTTGCTGATTATTGTTAATCGCTTCTTTGACTTGTCCGGCTAAAGCGGCAAATGATTCGGGTTGTTTGACCGCTAAATCGGCAAGAACTTTTCTGTCCAAATCAATTTGCGCGACTTTCAAACCGTGCATAAATTGCGAATAATTCATTCCGTTTAAGCGCGCTGCGGCGCCAATTCGCACAATCCAGAGTTTGCGAAAATCGCGTTTCTTTAATTTACGTCCGGTGTAAGCAAAATTTAATGCTCTTTCGACCGACTCTTTGGCTTGACGGTAAAGTTTTGATTTTGTTCCGTAATATCCTTTGGCTAGGGCTAATATCTTTTTGCGCTTTTGCACGCGCTTATTTCCACGTTTTGCTCTTGGCATAATTCACTCCTTAAATTAGTGCTAAATGGTAAACGTTAAGTGGTAAGTATAAAAACAAAAATAAACTCTTCACTTACCACTTAGCACTTACCACTGTTTTAATCTCTTCCGTAGGGCAACATTCTTTCGACGCGTTCTTGGTCGCCTTTGGAAACCAATGTATCAATATCTAATTTTCGTTTTCTTTTTGAAGTTTTGCTGGTCAAAATATGACGCGCATGCGATTTTCCGCGTTTGATTTTGCCAGTAGCAGTGAAACGAAAACGCTTTGCCGCGCCTTTGTGTGTTTTTAGTTTTGGCATAATTACTCCTTATGTAGTGGATCCTTGATAGTGGATAATTGATAGTTAAAATCTTGAAAATTCACTATCCGTTTTTCACTATTAACTATCCAATTATTCAATCTTTTTCTCAACCGCTTTGGCTGGCAGTTTTGCTTTTTTCGGCACAAATATGACGAACATTTGATAGCCTTCCATTTTCGGCGTAACTTCAACGTCGGCGACGTCAGCTAAATCATCGCGAAGCTTTGCTAAAAGATTTGCTCCAAGCTCGCGGTGCGTCATTTCGCGTCCGCGAAAGGCAATTGTCGCGCGAACTTTATCACCGTCGGCAATCCAACCGCGGGCGCGCTCCATTCGATAACCGTAATCGTGATCGTCGGTGCCGGGACGAAATTTAATTTCTTTAACTTCAACGGTAACTTGTTTTTTCTTCGCTTCATGCGCTTTTTTCTTCTCTTCGTAAAGAAACTTTCCGTAATCAATTATTCGGCACACGGGCGGTTTAGCATTCGGCGCGATTTCCACCAAATCTTTGCCATCTTCACGAGCTTTTTGAATAGCGTCTCGCGTGTCCATGACGCCCAGTTGCTCGCCATCTTCGTCAATAACTCGCACCGAAGGAACTCGAATACGTTCATTTGTAGGATGTTTCGGACCTCTCTGAAAACGATTGCCGCGATTCTTATTAAATCTAGTAGCGATATGTATCTCTCCTTTTTCTTCAAATCCCAATTCTAAAGTTTAATATCCAAAGTTACACAACTTTGACTTTGAACTTGGGACTATACATTTGCCAGAGCGCGAGTTTCATTTAATCTTCGCGCCATTTCCTTGAATTCTACGAGCGTCATTGTGCCGATGTCGCCTGTTTTGCGTTCCCGCACGGCAACATTTCCTTCTTCAAATTCCTTATCACCCAAAATGAGCATCAACGGAATTTTTTGCAACTGCGCGTCTCGAATCTTTGCGCTGATTTTATCAGATTTTAGATTTGATTCAACTCTAAAGCCTTCTCGTTTCAATTCTTTCGCAACACTTTCCGCGTATTCATTGATGCGGTCTGTTATCGGCAGCACCGTGATTTGAACGGGAGCGAGCCAAAAGGGAAACGCGCCCGCAAAATGCTCGACCAACACGCCGAAAAATCTTTCAATCGAACCGAACAATGCTCGGTGAATCATAATCGGGCGATGTTTTTGTCCGTCTTCGCCGGTGTACTCCAATTCAAATCTTTCAGGCAGATTCCAGTCAAGCTGAATCGTTCCAAGCTGCCAGATTCTTCCGATTGCGTCTTCAATTTTGATGTCAATTTTCGGACCGTAAAACGCCGCTTCGCCTTCGATTCTTTCATAAGAAATGCCGCGCTCTTTCAAAGCGTTTGCCAGCGAAGTTTCGGCATTGTCCCATTCTTCATCCGCGCCAAGATAAATTTTATTTTCTGCCTCGCCGCGTACGGAAAGCTCAAATTTTACTTTCTCAAAACCGTAAGTTTCAAAAACTTTAAGTGCGAAATCCAAACAATCGGCGACTTCTTCGCGCACCTGGTCAGGGCGGACGAACAAATGCGCGTCGTCAACCGTAAATCCGCGAACTCGCATCAGTCCGTGTAAAGTCCCTGAAAGCTCGGCACGATAAACCGTTCCCATTTCCGAGTAACGCTGCGGCAAATCACGGTAAGATTTTGGTGAAGCCTTGTAAATTCCGATATGAAACGGACAATTCATCGGTTTTAGACGAAATTCGTCTTCGTCACCTACGACGTGAGTCGGCGCAAACATTGAATCAGCGTAATTTTCTTCGTGTCCCGAAACTTTCCAAAGTTCGCGTTTAGCAATATGGGGCGTGAAAACAAAACTGTAACCGCGTTTTTGCAGTTCTTCTTTCAGAAGACTTTCCATTTCCATCCGAATTGCCGCGCCTTTCGGATGCCAGAGTATCAAGCCCTGACCATAGTCGTCTTGAATTGAAAATAAATCGAGTTCCTTGCCCAATCTTCGATGGTCGCGTTTTTCCGCTTCTTCTCTTTGCTTTAACCAGGCGTCGAGTTCTTCCTGCGTCGCAAAGGCAGTTCCGTAAATGCGCTGCATTTGCTGATTATTCGCGTCGCCCTTCCAATACGCGCCAGACAAGGCGAGCAGTTTAAATGCCTTTATTTTGTTGGTATTCGGCACGTGCGGACCTAAACAAAAATCGACAAACGAAGTGTTTTCGATATGATAAGCCGTCGCCGTTTCGCCTGCTTTTTCGTTAATCAATTCGCATTTCAAAGGCTCGTCGCGCTCGCTGAAAAGTTTTACCAAATCGTCGCGGCTGATTTCCTCGCGCCGGTAAGCCAAATTTTTTCCGGCAATCTGACGCATTCTTTTTTCAATTATAGGCAAATCCGCTTCTGTCAATTGGTGCGGGGCAATTATGTCATAGTAATAACCGTAACGCGGGTCGTCCATCAGTGCGGGACCCACACCCAGTTTCGTTTCGGGAAACAAATCCAAAACTGCCGCCGCTAGAAGATGCGCCGCCGAGTGACGGATAACTTCCAAACCATCGCGCGTCTCGGTTAAAATCGGTTCGATTGATAAAACTTCGTCGGTTGCATGTAGCTCAAAAGACAAATCAACTTCCTCACCGTTGACTTTTGCAGCGAGGGATTTTTTCAGCAAATCGCGGTCAACAGACTTTAACGCCTCCGCAACCGAAACGGGCGCTGAAATACTTTTCTGATTTTCTCCGACTTTGATATTTAATTCGCTCATACTTTTGTTAATGGTAAATGGTTATATTTTAAATTTATAGCTCAAACTTCGCCTCACAAAATTGTTGAAGACAAATTCGTCGCTTATCAAAAAATTTAATCAACCACTAACGATTAACAATTAACTACTACCTGAAAAAGATTTGATTTGATAAAAGCGACTTTGCCCTGCGTTCTTTAAAACGCGACTTTCACGCTGTTAGAAGCGTGTTGTAGTAGTTCGTGTTACTGCAAAGTTCTTAGTTAGCATCTTATCAAAAATAGAAAATGGCAGAAGTTTGCAAATTAAAATGCTGATTTCTACCCGTAATTTCAATCGTTGCATCATACCAAAATACATCCGAATAACGCAAGCGGTTTGAATATATTACAATTTATCAACCAATAAATATATTTTTATTGTAAAAGTAAAATAACAGAACAACGCATTTTACAATTGTTTCAATGCAGAGTAATGAGCTTTTATGGTTTTATCAAAATGCTTTTCGCCATGCGCAGCGGAGACAAAGCACGCCTCAAACTGAGATGGCGGAAGATACACACCTTTTTCCAACATCAAACCGAAATAATGAGCAAATAATTTTGTGTCGGAAGTTTTAGCAGTCGCAAAATCAGTTACTCTTTGATTTGTAAAAAACATTGTGAACATCGAGCCGCACGAATTAAACGTAATATACCTTACCACCATACGCGCCAACGGGAAGACCGCCGCCAATAATTTTTCCAAACGTGGTTAAATCCGGTCTGATGCCGTAAAGTTCCTGTGCTCCGCCGCGTGCGAGGCGAAATCCGGTCATTACTTCGTCGAAAATTAGTAGGAATTTTTCAGCCGTACAGAGTTCACGCAAAGCATTCAAAAAATCTTTATCTGCTTTGATCAAACCCATATTTCCGGCAACCGGTTCGATAAAAATCGCCGCCACACTGTTCTTGTTTTTTTCGACAAGGCGATAGACTGATTCGATATTGTTATACTGTGCAGTTAGCGTATCTTTTGCAGTTGAAGCGGTTACACCCGGACTATCAGGCAAGCCGAGAGTTGCCACGCCCGAACCGGCTTTTATCAAAAAAGTGTCGCCGTGTCCGTGATAACAGCCTTCAAATTTAATAATTTTATTTCGCTGTGTGAAAGCGCGCGCGAGGCGCGCGGCGCTCATCGTTGCTTCAGTGCCGGAATTGACCATACGTATGATTTCGATTGAGGGCACAAATTTTTTTATCATTTCGGCGAGCTGTATTTCCTGTTCACTATTCGTGCCGAAACTCGTTCCGTCGTTAGCAGCTTTTTTAATCGCCTTGATAACTTTTTTATGCGCGTGTCCAAGTATCATAGGACCCCAAGAGCCGATGTAATCAATAAATTTGTTGCCATCGGCGTCGGTCATTTTCGCTCCCTTAGCTTTTTTGATATACAAAGGATTTCGACCGACCGATTTGAAAGCACGAACAGGCGAATTTACGCCGCCGGGCAAATGTTTTTGCGCCTCTTTGAATAATTTGTCGCTGTTTGCAGTGTCCATTTTTAGGTAGAGAGATTAAATCATTTTACAAATGCAGGATTTACAATTGCTCACATTGTTGTTACTTGTTTTGCCTGACTAATTTGTATCGCAGAGAAAGCAAAAAGTTTTCGCAAAGTTAAACAGTAAGGTTACAAAACAATTTTCTACAATAATTTTTTAGATAATCTTCGCTGCATCTTTGGCAAAATAAGTAATAATTACGTTTGCACCGGCGCGTTTGATGGACAAAAGCATTTCCATCATCGCTCTCTCTTCATCAATCCAACCGGTTGCACCCGCAGCTTTTATCATTGCATACTCGCCACTGACGTTATAAGCTGCCAACGGAATGTTAAATTCGTCTTTGGCGCGGCGAATTATATCTAAATAAGAAAGCGCGGGTTTGACCATTACAATATCCGCACCTTCCGCAATATCTTGGGCAATTTCTCGCATTGCTTCGTCAGAATTTCCGCAATCCATTTGATAAGATTTGCGATCGCCGAATTGCGGCGCGGATTCAGCAGCTTCGCGGAAAGGTCCGTAAAAAGCCGAGGCGTATTTTGCCGAATATGCCATAATCGGAATTTCCGTAAAACCGGCGGCGTCTAAAGTCTGACGAATTTTTCCGATGCGCCCATCCATCATGTCACTCGGCGCGATAATGTCTGCGCCGCTCTGCGCGTGCGATAACGCTTCTTGCGCCAGCAGTCCGAGAGTCGCGTCGTTTTGCACGTCGCCGTTATCAATCACGCCGCAATGACCGTGCGATGTGTATTCGCACAAACAAACATCTGTGATAACCAGCATTTCGGGAAATTCCGTTTTGATTGCTTTGACGGCTTTTTGAATGATTCCATTTTCGTCATATGCGCCGTTCCCGGTTTCGTCTTTGTGTTCTGGAATGCCAAATAAAATAACGGCTTTGATACTGACCTTTAAGAGTTCTCCGCATTCTTTAACAACTTCATCTACCGACATTTGAAAAATATTCGGCATTGAAGCGATTTCACGTTTAACGTTATTTCCTTCAACAACAAAAAGCGGAAAAATAAAATCGTTTGTTGAAAGCTGAGTTTCACGGAACGTATCGCGCAATGCGGTGTTTTTTCGCAAACGGCGTAATCGTGTCGTTGGAAAGGTGGGAGAAAGATATTTACTCATAAACTAAAAATTAAGCAATTTAACCATACACGCACACTGAAAAGAAAAAAGGTTTAACCTGTCTTTGTCAAATTTTATCTGTGTTTACTTGTGTGCATCTGTTGTTAAAAATTTTTTCTCAAATAATCTGAAACTTCCTCACTGGTCGTCAAACTGCTTTTAATACAATCGCCCACTGACACACCGCGATAAAAATTACTGCAAAAGAGAAAGCCCGGATTTTCCATTTTGAAACTTTCAATCGAATCAACAACTTTTTCGTAGCCGAGGTTATATTGCGGAATAGCGCGTTCCCAGCGCCGGATTTTTTGAAAAACCGGTTTGTTTTTTAAGCCGAGCAAATCATTGAGTTCTTCAAAGGCTAAATTAAACAAAATTTCGTCGCTTTCATCAAAAAGCTCGGCATTCCTCACGCCGCCGATGAAAGTTGTCATCAAATAGAATTCTGCGGGTGCGCGATTTTCAAAAATGACCGAACTCCAGAGACTTCCCAAAATGCGTCTTTTCTCAACTTTCGGAACTAAAAAGCCAAAGCCGTCTAAATCGAAGTTTACGTCTTCGCGCCGAAAAGCCGAAACGACGACGACAAGCGGCGGATGATAAATCTGTTTTAAGTTTTCGGCAAGTTCGCGGTCAAAGTCTTCAACTAATCTCCCCGCCGCATACGACGGTGCAGCGATAACTACTGCATCAAATATACGATTGCTGGTTTGCTCGTCATTTGTTTGTATTTGAAATCGCCCATTTTCGCTTTTCGAAATTCCCGAAACTTCCGTGTTTGTTTTTATTTCATTCCGCAAAAGTTCAACTAACTTTTCAACCAGCGTTCGCATTCCGTGTTTGAACGAAAGCGTGCGCGAAAACTTTTTAAATTTTGGAGCAATTTTGTTCTCGTTTCTCGCACCGATAAAACCCTTAATCACGCTTCCGAAACGTTTTTCAAGTTCGAACAAACGTGGAAAAGCATATTTCAAACTTAATTTTTCGGGATTGCCCGCATAAATGCCGGACACAAACGGGTCAAGCGCGTAATCAACGATTTCCTGCCCGAAACGACGGCGAAAAAAATCCGCAACCGATTCTTTTTCGTTCGATTTTGATTTAACAAATGGTTCGCGCAAGATTTTTAATTTAGTTTGATTTGAAAGAAAGTCGGTGCGAATGAAATTGGCAACGCCGGTCGGCAAAGCCTGAAGGTTGCTACCGCGCAAAACATACCTTTTTTTAGAAGTCAGGTTGGCATTGGCAATTTCATTAATCAAACCAATTTCATCGAGCAACTCGATCAAATGAGGCGAACGTAAAACGCTGTTCGGTCCCCATTCAATCAAAAAATCACCGTCCTTCTCCGTTTGAATGTTGCCGCCGCAGTTCTTGTTTTTCTCTATTAATAAAACGCCATAACCCTTTTTTTTCAAATGGTAAGCAGTGCAAAGCCCCGAAATCCCACCGCCGACAATGCAAATTTGTTTTGTCATTAAAAAGTGTCAGCAGAAACGGATTTATCCGAAACGGGAATTCCTAATTTTTGAAAAACAAGTTGGGATAATGCACTGATAAATTTATCCGAATAATTCAAGCCTTCAGTTACTTCAAACTGCTCAACACCGGAATTTTTCGCCATATGCCGAAACTCGATGCCTACTTCGAACAATGTTTCGAGATGATCCGAGGCAAAGGCAATCGGCACAATCAGCATGTTTTTCACATCTTTGCGTGCGAGTTCTTCAATTTTTTCCGGTGTCGAAGGTTTAAGCCATTTCTGTGGTCCAACTTTAGATTGGTAACAAAGATGATGCGGTTGCGTAAAATTGCCCTGTTTGACAACTGCCGTAACTGTTTTTTTGATTTGGTCGGAATACGGGTCGCCTTCGCGGACGAGTTTCATCGGCGTTCCGTGCGCACTGAAAAGTATTTCAACTTCCTTTCTTTTTTCAGCAGGAAATTTTTCCAATCCTTGATTGATTCGCTCAACAAACGCATCAATATACGGGGGAAAATCGTAATAAGATTCAATTAAACTCCATTCGATTTTCGTTAGGTTTCCGCGCCGCTCAAGCTGCTTTTTCCATTCTTTAACGCTCGATTCAGTAGTCGCTTTGGAAAATTGCGGATAAAGCGGAAGTAGAATGACTTTCTTGATACCGTCCCTTTCGAGCGCATCCAAAGTTTCTTTAGTAAATGGATGCCAATATCGCATTGCAGCATATACTTTAGCGGGGAATTTCTCGTTTAGTTTTTGTTCGAGTAACTTCGCCTGTCCAAGCGTAAAATCCTTAAGCGGAGATTTTCCGCCAATTTGTTTATATTGCTCTTGAATTTTTGGGTGCCGTTTCGATGAAATCAGTTTTGCCAGCCATTCACGGAATAAAAAACTGCCGGGAAAATTGATAATATCCGGGTCAACAAATAAATTATAGAGAAACGGCTCGACGGCTTCGAGCGAATCAGGTCCGCCCAAATTTAATAGAACTATTCCGATTTTTTTCTGCATTTTAATTTTCTCTTAAACATGCTCGCTTACGGAACACACAAACGATACTAAAAATAAAGCCGCAACAGTGAAACAAAATAAAAGTCAGTGTTTTTCCTTCATTTGTTTTCTTTTTGTGTTTTTCGTGTGTTTCGCAAGTGAAACTTCTTAAACCGTTTTTGAAAAAACAGGTTTTTTCTCTTTCGCCATTTCCGCCAAGTGCGCGTCGAAACACATTGCCACGTTGCGGATAATCAATTTGCCCGCGCCTTTGATAAAAATACGTTCGGCATTGTTTTCAAGAAGTCCGTCAACGATAAACGGATCAAGTTTTTTAATATCGTCCGCAAAATATTTTTCAAAACTAATCCCGAAACGGTTTTCAATCGAACGCTTGTCGATCTGCAAATGACACATCAATTGCATAATCGTCTCCTTTCGAACGTGGTCGTCAAAAGTCATTCGATAGCCAACATTTATTGCTGCTTCGCTAGTTTCGATTCGGGCATAATAATCTTTTATATTCTTCAAATTTTGCGCGTAAATATTCTGAAATTGACTTATTGCCGATACGCCGAAAGCGTAAACATCGCAACCTGCTTTAGTTGAATAACCTTGAAAATTGCGGTAAAGAGTATTATTTTTTTGTGCGATTGCCAACTCATCGGTCGGCTTCGCGAAATGGTCTAAACCAATGTACTCATAGCCGTTTTGAACAAGCTGTTCAATCGTTTGTTTAAGAATAATCAGACGTTCAGCGGGCGAAGGCATTGTTTCGGTTTTGAAAATATTCTGATGTTTTTTGAGCCAGGGAACGTGCGCGTAATTGAAAACAGCGATGCGATCGGGCGATATGTCTATCACCGTTTCAACCGTTTGACGAAAAGAGCGAAGCGTTTGAAACGGCAAACCGTAAATCAAATCTAAATTAATGCTGCCGAATCCGAGTTGCCGCACCCATTCGACGGTTTGCCGCGTAATATTTTCCGGCTGAATACGATTTATCGTTTCTTGCACTTGCGGATTAAAATCCTGTACGCCAAGGCTGATGCGATTAAACCCGATTTCACGAAACGATTTTAAATGTTCAAACGTTAGCCCGCGTGGATCAATCTCAACGCTCGCCTCAATATTCGGGGCAAAATTGAATTTGCTTTTAATAAATTCGCCGACATCGCGGATTTCGTCGGGCGTCAAATACGAAGGCGTTCCGCCGCCCCAATGCATTTGCGAAACTTTGCGATTTTTTGAAATCAGCGGCGTGAGAGTTTCGATTTCCTTTTTCAGACGTTCATTGTATTCGCTAATCAAGCGGCGGTCGCGCGAAACCATCATATTGCAGCCGCAAAAATAACAAAGTGATTCGCAAAATGGAAAGTGAAAATAAAGCGACAAATCAGCTGCATTTTCAGCACCAGAATTTGTAGAAATTATTTCAGCAGTAAAATCTCCGGCAGTAAAATCTTGAGAAAACAACGGCGCGGTTGGATACGAAGTGTAGCGCGGTCCGGGCTGGTTGTATTTCTTCAAGATTTCAAGGTCTATTTCTGCAAAACTACTCATTATTTCTAAAAGCCGAAAGCAAGTTTAACTATGATTTGATCCACGTCGTCCGCGATTATCTGCGGCAAATTTCTTTCGTTTAACTTTGTCCAATTTTCTGTTTGCTATGTTTGATGCTCGACTCCTTAACGCAGTTAACCAGATATTTCGCGTTTTCCACCGGAGTTTTCGGCAAAATTCCGTGTCCGAGATTGAAAATGTGTCCTGAATTATTGCCGAATTTCTGCAAAATCCTTTCGGTTTCAGCGCGAATTTTCTCTTTCGGCGCAAACAAAACACACGGGTCGAGATTACCTTGCAAAACTTTTTTATCGCCGATTTGTCTCTTTACTTCGCCGATGTCCTTTGTCCAATCAACGCCCAAAACATCGCATTTTAAGGTCGCCAGGCTTTGTATATTGTTTATTCC
>JAIVJJ010000169.1 GCA_020200095.1 Acidobacteriota bacterium
GCGTATAACCGTGCGAATCGTTTTCGCGCTGAACCTGATTTTTATCGTTGCTTTTATTATCTTCGGTGCCTCTGCGTCAGAAAATTTTGAATTGCTCAACGATTCCGGCACTAAATGGCTGCGCCTCATTCAAATCATCGGAGTTCTCGGAGCAATCGGAACGTTGGTGGTTTTCGCTAACGCCGTTCATGCCTGGCTAAGCAAGCGATACCGAATCTGGGGCAAACTTCAAGCGATAATTTTCGCGCTGGCGTGTCTCGGTTTTCTCTGGCTCATCTTTGCGGGAAATTTACTAAGTTTCAATTCAAGTTTCTGAGCCGCTCGTGGACGGAGTTCCAGAGTAGGATCAACTATGAAAAGCTTAACTATTCTTAAACGACTGTTTGTGACGCTACTTGTACTTGGAGTATTGCTTAATCTGAGTGCAGTTGCACAAGAGCAGAAAAAAGAATCAAATTTCGCACTTGTTGAACCACTGAAAGTTAAAGTTGACGGGTTATTTGCCCAGTGGGATAAGCCGGATTCACCGGGTTGCGCGTTGGGAGTCATCAAAGACGGCAGCTTCATTTATAAACGTGGTTACGGGATGGCGAATCTGGACTATAACATTCCGATTTCGCCCAACACTTCCTTCTATATTGCCTCTACCTCAAAGCAGTTCACGGCGATGAGTATTGCGCTTTTAGCGAGGACGGGAAAAATCTCTTTAGATGATGACGTGCGCAAATATTTGCCGGAGATTCCGCAATATCAAAGCCCTATTACCATCCGCCATCTCGTTTATCACACCAGCGGCATTCGTGATTATCTCGAACTGACAATGCTTGCCGGCAGACACACCGAAGACATTAATACTAACGATGATTTTATCAAGTTCATTGCGCGGCAGAAAAACCTCAACTTTAAGCCAGGCGAAAAATATCTTTATAGCAATTCGGGCTATTTTCTCTTGTCGCAAATAGTAAAAAGAGCCAGCGGCAAATCGCTACGAGTCTTCGCCGATGAAAATATTTTCAAGCCGCTCGGTATGGTCAACACTCGTTTCCACGATGACCGCAGCGAAATCATAAAAAACAGGGCGACCGGTTATTCTCCGCGTAAAGACGGCGGCTTTTCCGTCGTGATGACTAACTTTGACGGCGTCGGCGACGGAGGTTTATTTACTTCGGTTGAAGATTTGCTGCTCTGGGATCGGAACTTCTATAACACCAAACTAGCGGGCGGAGCGGATTTAATCAACAGCTTGCTCACGACCGGGGCGCTGAACAACGGAGAAAAAACCAATTATGCCTACGCTCTCATTCCAGGCGATTACAAGGGACTCAAGATGATTAGTCACGGAGGAAGTTTTAACGGGTTTAGAGCGGAAATGATTCGTTTCCCGGAGCAGAAATTTTCGGTCATCTGTATATGCAATTTAGGCAGCATCAACGCGACCAGCTTAGCGACCAAAGTGGCGGATATTTTTTTAGAGAAACAGCTAAAGCAGCCAGCCAAAGATGACGGCGGCGCGGTATCGGAAACTGTTTTTCTCAAACTTTTGGAACAAGAATTAGCCGATGTCGCCGGTCTTTATTTTAATTCAACCACAGAAACTTACCGGCGCGTGATGGTGAAGGACGGTAAGCTGTGGTTTGTCCGAAGCGCGAATAATACAAGTGAATTGAAAGCTGTCAGCGCAAGCCGCTTTCTGATGGCGGATGTTCCCGGCAAGGTTGAAGTCAGTTTCAGTCCGCCGCGGACGGGTAAGGCGAAGAATATGTCCGTCATCACGAGCGACGGGAAGCCGGATGTTTATGAATCTGTCAAGCCTGCCGCCTACACGCCCGAAGAACTGAGCAAATTCGCGGGAACATTTTACAGCGAAGAGTTGGACGCAAAATATGTTTTTAGTATTAAAGAAAACAAGTTAATTGTTCACGTCGGCG
>JAIVJJ010000170.1 GCA_020200095.1 Acidobacteriota bacterium
GCCTAAGCGATTAGAAAAAGAAAACAAATTTGTTGAGAATCCTAATGTTTCATACGCTCGTTTTGGGGATGAGCTATTTTTGTTTTCGGATGAGAGTGAATGGAATCAGACGGATTCAGCGCTAGCAGAGCGGACAAATTTCAGCGAGCTTGGAGAAACGCCGCGCCGCGAAGATTTGCACGTGGTAATTCAAAAGGGCGATTTATTCGAGCGCAGTCACCCTGAGGTTCCAATTTTATTCAATAAAGGGCGATTTCTGATCGTCGAAGTCAGCTCGCAACAAGCGCACGATTACTCGAAGGAAGGAAATGCTACCTGCTGGTCGCTAAGCCCTTTACAGGACAATTCGATAATATACGACGTTCGTAGACCCGATTCCTTTGAAAGATCGGAAGTGGTGGTACCGTGGGTGCAATCTTTAGTTGATAAATTGCAGATGGATTCTTTAAAGGCTGATTTAGAACATTTCGTTTCGTATCCGAATCGTTACTCTACAGGAGAACATTTTAGAGCAGCAGCGGATTGGGCTAAAAACCAGCTTCAAGCAATGGGATTTAACGCTCGCCTTGAGACAATTAGCGTCGGCGCCGGCAACAGCCAAAACGTAATAGCCGAAAAGCCCGGAAACACCGCCAATACCCGGCAATGTGTATTAGTCGTCGCTCATCTCGATTCCGTCAACCATGACGGCGGCACGGCGGCAATCGCGCCGGGGGCGGATGATAACGGAAGCGGAAGCGCGGGACTGCTGGCGATGGCGCGCGCGCTTAAAGATCATATCGGACGCCACGACCTTCGTTTTATCTTGTTCGGCGGAGAAGAACAAGGGCTGCAGGGCAGTCAACAGTATTTAGCGACATTATCGAGCGCAGAGCGCAGGAGAATCAAAGCGGTAATAAATATGGATATGATCGGAACGCTCAATACATCCGCGCCGACAGTTTTGATTGAGGGAGCGAGCGTATCTCAGCCGGTTATTGACGGTTTGGCAAATACCGCCGCCGTTTACACAGAATTAGTCGTGCAAACATCACTGAATCCTTTCAACAGCGATCATGTGCCGTTTATCCGAGCGGGAATTCCTTGTGTCTTGACTATAGAAGGAGCGGATAGTTCTAATTCTAATATTCACAGCGGAAACGACACGCTCGCACATATTGACTATGATTTGGCATTTGAGATTTTGCGGATGAATGTTGCGTTTACGGCAACCAGTATTGAGCGTTAAAGGGAAGGATGGTTACAGATGGAATTCATTAATAATAACAATTTTGACGGCGAGCCTGCTTTTTCCGAATTTATCATTTCAAAAGGATTTGTTTTTGTTTCAGGGCAGGTAGCCGTTCATCCTGAAACGGGAGAGCCGCATGGCGACGATATTAAAACTCAGACCGAAACAACTTTGATTAATTTGAAGCGCGTTTTGGAAGCAGCAGGCACGGACATCAACCATGTCGTTAAGTGTTCCGTTTTTTTAAGAAACATCAATGACTTTCCTGGTATGAACGAAGTCTATAAGCGGTTCTTCACCAAACGCAAGCCGACCAGGACAACAATTCAGGCGATTTTACTGGACCCGTTTAACGTCGAAATAGACGCTATTGCCGAATTGCCGGGTTAAGTTGCGAGCGGTTAGAAACAAATGATTTAAAGAACAGGAGGAAAATAAAATATGTCCGAAAAAAAAGATAAATGTTGCTGTGACTATTATACGGAACGATGCCGATCCGCCCTCAATTGCTGGAAAACAATCCAAGTTTTTGGGAAAGATTACTAGGCTTAGAGCAAGAAACGACACAAAGATCGCAAAGGAGACTTACTTATGTCAGATTCTAATCAGAAACATCAAAGTGACATCCAGATTACTATCAAGCCTGGAGATAATCTCATAAATGTTCTCAGAGGCTTACCTTTTCAGTATAGCATCACCCCATTTTATTGGTCGCGTTACATCAAACGACGCTTCCGCCAATGGGCGTAATTTAATCGTCGAAGACTTTAGATTCCGATGGCTCGACACCAACAACAACATCGACCGGCTAAGTATAGAATTAAGCGGCTCCGCTCTGATAAATCCGACGGCGCAAGTAATCTTTCACGACACGATGCAACACCAGGATTTCGGTCCATATACGGTTGTGCAGGAATCAATGTATTTCCGCGAGGTCGAGATTGACGTTGACCGCGAGGAAAATGCGGTTGACGTGGAACCCGTAAGCACGCATATTCATCCCGACCGACCAAGCGATGTCCCGAAAGAGACTCTGACTCTGGAAAGCGCTTTCGCCAAAGCCGGTATCCGAATCAAGCGCTCAACCGGTAGCGGTACCATTATAAATAATACTGAGGCGGGCACTAACAGGCGCTGGAACTACTCGGAATTGCACGACTCGATGCGGCTGTACTGGGATGCTTTCGCTAATAAGCCGCAGTGGAAGATGTGGGTCTTCCTCGCCGAGCTTGCCGATGATGACGACCTCGGCGGTGTGATGTTCGACGGCGAGATTAATGAGCCGGGCGGCGTCGACCGGCAGGGAACGGCAATCTTTACCCGTTGTCCGCACTTTCATACGGTCAGGGGCGCTTACATC
>JAIVJJ010000171.1 GCA_020200095.1 Acidobacteriota bacterium
GGATACAGATAGGTAAAAACCCGTCTTTCATCCTACCAATGAATGTGGAGGAGAAACAGCGACCTTTTTAATGTCTCAAAAAGGGTCGGATACTGTTGCCCAATTCATAGCAGACTGTATTTTCAGTATAATAACACTATTTCAATCACTTTTGGAGGAGTTTTATTATGTCTTTAACACCTTCGATCATCGAACCGGTCCCCGAACAAACTGTGCTGGTTGCCCGTGCCGCTTTTCCCAAAGGCAATCTTTATCTTTCGATGCGTGACGAATTTGGAACCTTATTTGAAGATGCCGATTTTGTTGAACTCTTCTCGCGTCGCGGTCATCCGGCATTTACTCCCTGGCGACTGGCTTTGATCACCATTATGCAGTTTCTGGAGAATTTGTCTGACCGGCAGGCGGCGGAAGCGGTTCGTTCGCGGATCGATTGGAAGTATCTGCTTGGCTTGGAGCTAACCGATTCCGGCTTTGATTATTCAGTTTTGAGCGGTTTTCGCTCACGACTTGTTGTTGGTGAACAACAGACACTACTGCTGGAACGACTGCTTGATCGGTTTCGGGAAAAGAAACTGCTCAAAGTGCGAGGACATCAGCGTACCGATTCAACGCATGTCCTGGCAGCCATTCGCGTGATGAACCGGCTGGAACTGGTGACCGAAACGATGCGCGCCGCCTTGAATGAAGTCGCTGCTTCTGCTCCCGAATGGCTAACCAAAGCGGCTCTGCCCGAATGGTTGGCACGCTACGCGACCAGAGCCGAACAATCCCGGATGCCGCGCACCGATCCGGCTCGGGAAGATTATGCTCGCCAGGTTGGGGAGGATGGTTTTTATCTGCTCAAACTGCTGAGCGATCAGCAGCCGGCTTTATTAAAGCTCGAAAAAGTTGCCATCCTGGACAGAGTCTGGCAGCGCCATTACACGCGCCGCGAAGACGGCGAAGTTAACTGGCGACCGACTGCCGAACTGGCAAAAGCGGCAACGGCAGTCGAATCGCCTTATGATACTGATGCTCGTTTCTCGACTAAACGTGATTTATCCTGGACAGGCTACAAGGTTCATTTAAGTGAAACCTGTGATGAACATCTGCCGCGCCTTATTACCAACGTTCACACAACGGCTGCCACGACGCAGGATGTCTCCTGCACCAATGATATTCACAAGCAGATGCAGAAGAATAACTTACTGCCTTCGAGACATCTGGTCGATACCGGTTATATGGATGCGGAGTTGGTGGTCGGAAGCTCCAGAAAATACGGCATTGAACTCTTCGGTCCGATGCGGCTCAATCCAAGTTGGCAGGCGCGTGAGCGAGGAATCGATGCCGCCCAGTTTCAAATAGATTGGGATAACCGACAAGCACGATGCCCGATGGGGAAACAAAGTGCTTACTGGTCTGAATATCAAACCAGGGAATATTCAACTCCGGTCGTCAAGATCAGATTCAAGCCGCGCGATTGTGCAGTTTGTGTCAGCCGTAAACAATGTGTCAGAAGCAAAAAGGCGGGCAGATCCTTACAAATTCCAGGTCGGGAGATGTATGAAGCACTCGAGCAGACGCGAAGAAAACTATTAAGTGAAGAAGGACGAAACGAATACCGGAAACGCGCCGGCATCGAAGGCACGATTTCACAGGGAGTCAGGCGCGGAACGCTGCGACGGTCAAGATACAGCGGTTTGGAGAAAACACATCTTCAGGAAGTGGCAACGGCAACGGCGATCAACATTGTGCGGGCAGTCAACTACTCGAGCATGGAACTGCCTGCAAAAACAAGAGTTTCCCGGTT
This sequence comes from Acidobacteriota bacterium, assembly GCA_020200095.1. Taxonomy (GTDB): domain Bacteria; phylum Acidobacteriota; class Blastocatellia; order Pyrinomonadales; family Pyrinomonadaceae. The sequence goes on from JAIVJJ010000171.1 coordinate 1,790, forward strand.
TGCAAGATTAGCAAATTGAATTGGGCAACAGTATCGGGTCGTTTTTGACATAAGCATCTTATCTTATTTGTAATCATAAGAAAAAAGCCGCAAGTTTTGACGCTCACGGCTTTTATTTTAGTC
>JAIVJJ010000172.1 GCA_020200095.1 Acidobacteriota bacterium
CAATCAACCTTCCCGGTCAACCCCCACTGCTCTGATTGCAGATTCAGCGTCAACCACTCTTCCTCGTCCTCCTCTCTCGCGATTTCAACGTGCAGCCGCCGCCCTGCATAGACCCGTTCATCTGCGACGCGAACTTGTTCGACATTTTCGAGGTAATAAAGCCGCTCACAGTACGCGAGCGCGTGCAGGGCGTGGATGGGTAATGAGTTCGTCATAAGTTTGATTGTCAGTTGTTGGGTTGACGCGGTGTCCATGTCCAAGCCGGATCAGGCGGTTCGGATGCCATCTCAATCGTCGGAGCTAATAACGCGCCCGTCGTCTTGCTGTTGTCGGCACGGTCAATGCCGACAGATAAACGACAAGAGCCTTTGCGCGGCTCGTCGTCAGGCGCAAGGGGCGTGTACCAATATGCCGCCTCTGGTTGGTCAATAGTTTCCAAGCGGTCAAACAGGAAATTGTTATCGCCTGCAAACGGTAAGCCGTAGCGCGTGAGTTCGCCGCGCAAGCCGCGACGCACTTGCTCGGCTAAATTCAATTCATGCGGCGACTCAATGCCGATGATGCCGTTGTAACCAACGAGCAGTTCGCGCCTTGTCGGTGCAATCCAATACTTCGCGCCGTGTGTGCGCGATTGAAACTCTGCGCCGGAGTTTCCGACCGGGTAGGTATGGAGTTGTTGGTACAGTGAACAGAGTTCCGGTGGTTTGACGATGCCAACGGCGATGCGTAAGCAAGGCAAATCAGGACGAATCAGCGTCGTCGTGCTTTTCGGCGAATACTCGCGCATTTCTATTCCTGCCAAGTTCAGCACTAAGCCGTAAGCGACAGAGGGCGGCATCACCGGACTTGTCGCGCGATACACGCCCGCTTGGAATATGCGAAACGCCGCGAACGGCGCACGCACGCGCAACCAAAATCGCTCTATTGATGTTTCGCTCATTGCTTCTTCGCTCCGAGAAACTCATCGGCGACATCAGCCAACAAACGCTGCGGATTTTCGTAGAGATGCGCGCCTGCATCTTTCAATCGCTTACTTTCTTCGGCTGTCATGTTCCGCACGATTTCGCCGCCAATCCAAAATTCCGCGCCGGGCAAATCGTTTTTGTTGATGCGCTTGAGTTCTTGAAATGCGCCGTGTTCGTCGAAACCGTAAGTATTGAATCCGGCAACGAGTTGCGGCGTGAGACGTGCGACGATGCTTGCGGGTGACATCTCGAAATAGCTGCGCGCGTGGCCGCCTGCAACGTTTGAAAGTTGACCGATGCTTTCGAGCAGCGTGCGCGTCCATTTCAGACCATCGCCTTTGCTGCAATCTTCATAAGCAAGGGCGAACGGATACTGATATGCAACGTGTGCGACTTCGCGGTGAATTAACTGAGTCTTCTCAGCTTCGCTCATTGGGCTTCTGGGAGATTGATTAAAGAGCGCATTAAAGCGGTAAGGTGTGGTCGCAACCGCTATGTTCATCCGTAGAACGGAATCGCGCTTCGCGTCTTTATCCTTATTCTTCCCGACTTCTTTTTTGTTTGTGACCAAGAAGCCAAACAAAAAATCATCCGCGTATATGTCTGCGTTTGGAAACTCTTTGAAGGCGACCGCGAGTTGGTCTTCTTGGTGAAGGCGGCTTCTATTGAATGGTTGAGTTTTAGCGATTATCTCGCGCAGAGCGTTACGCATTGATTCGGGACTGATGACCGGATATTCCTTGCCGTCGCGCGTGATCTTTTGCAGCACGGTGCGGTTTTCTTCAGACTCGCCGCGATAGTTGGAACTCGGAGCCGGATAGGTGAGGACGGTAGCGAAAAGATTTCTGTTCATGTTGCGTGTCTCCTTCTTTTGTGGTTAGCCGCGCGCCGAGAGTGCCAGCATCGTCAGCGTGCGTACTTTGTCGGTGTTATTGTGTAGGGC
>JAIVJJ010000421.1 GCA_020200095.1 Acidobacteriota bacterium
ATGGCATTGCCCGTTTTGAAAGGCACGAAAACGGAAAACGAAAGATTCGCAGGTGCGGTTGACACACTTTGCATCGAAGCTTTGATGCAGGACGGAAAGGCTTTGCAATCGGGAACATCTCACTTTTTGGGACAGAATTTTGCCAAAGCGTTTGACGTGCAATTTGTTAATAAAGAAAATACGCTCGATTATGTTTGGGGAACTTCCTGGGGCGTTTCTACACGTTTGATGGGTGCATTGATAATGGCGCATTCGGACGATAATGGTTTGGTTTTACCGCCGAAACTTGCTCCAATTCAAGTAGTTATCGTTCCGATTTATCGTTCGGAAGAAGATTTACAAAAGATTTCCGAAAAAGTTGAACCGATTATAAAAGAATTAAAATCAAACGGAATTTCGGTCAAGTTTGATAACGATGATAAATACAAACCCGGCTATAAATTTGCCGAATACGAACTGCGCGGCGTTCCCGTTCGTCTTGGAATTGGAATGCGTGATTTGGAAAACGGCAGCGTGGAAATTGCGCGACGCGACGCTTTAACAAAAGAATCTCGTTCTATCGAAAACATTGCCGAACACATCAAAAATCCGCTGGACGAAATCCAAGCGTACATTTATCAAAGGGCTTTACAGTTTCGTGAAGATAATACTTTTCGCGTTGACGCTTGGGAAGATTTCAAAACCCAGATTGAAAAAGGCGGATTTATATTGGCGCATTGGGATGGAACGAGCGAAACGGAAGAGAAAATCAAACAAGAAACAAAAGCGACTATTCGCTGTATTCCATTCGGTGAAAAAGAAGCGGGAGAATGCGTTTATACGAATAAGTTATCGAAACAAAGAGTTGTCTTTGCCAGAGCTTATTAACCAATAAATTTGTTTTTTCTGAAAAATGCGAATGCCGTGAAAGCGGCAATTACTGCTCCGACGATTCCGTAAAGCCCAAGTTTTTTATTTTCTGTTTGGTTCGATTGATTTTCGTTACTTACAATTGAATTTAAATTGTTATTTTCTTTTGTTTGCGGTTGAGGATTCTTATCGTTCAAGTTTAGCGAATTGCTCGTTTTATTCGAATCTTTCAAATCGGCGACAACCGTTTTTTGATTGTCGGAAGAAATTTTCAAAACACGATTTCCTTGAGATTTTGACTCATAAGTTTTTCCCTCCAAAATGTAAATTTCATCGTCAATGGTTGCAACTCCGAGTGGCGACCAATCTTTGTCAGAAGCTAAAACAATTGAAGTTTTGCCGCTTGAATCTATTTTCAAAAGACGTCTGCCTGCAAAATCAGCAACGAAAACATTATTTTGCTTATCAACGGTCAACCCGAAAAGCTGAGACTGATTTCGCTGCGCATCGTCTGTTGGGTAGAGCGTCTTTACAGCGCCGAATTTATCAATTTTACGGACGCGATTAGTATCTGTGATATAAATTGAATTGTCTCCGGCAAAAGCCATATCTAAAATGTTACCGAACTTTGCCCGTTCCTTTTTGCCATCAAGATAACCGTAATTTCCGCCCGCGAAAAGAGAAGTTTTTCCGTCGGGCGTTCGTTTTATAATTTTACTTTCCCGCCTTTCGTTACTCCACGGCTCAACCGAATACGTATTTCCATCAGAATCCCGCCAGATGCTCATTCCGCTCGGCACATTTTCGGTTAAAGAAACAATCTCTGTAAATTCGCCATCAGGCGATATTTTCCAAAAAGAGCGTAAATGCTTTTCCGTTCGCGGCTCGTAACTGTTGTACCAGCCGTAAATAATATCCCGCTTGTCAATTGATAAATCGTGGACGTGCGTTCCGACGCTGGCTTTAAAAATTGACAATTTCCCTTGCGAATCAATTTTCCAAACAGTTTCCAAATCCGTAAAGAAAATTTGTTTTCGGCTGTCAACGACGATTCCCCTTTAATAATCTTGAACATTTTTTTATTTTATCATTATCTTAAAATCCCGCGTGAAATTACTATTCTTTGAATCTCGCTGGTTCCTTCGTAGATGGTTGTAATTCGGGCATCGCGATAATATTTTTCGACATTATAATGACGCGAGAAACCGTTGCCCCCGTGTATTTGTACGGCTTCGGCGCATACTCGATTTGCCGTTTCCGAAGCGTAAAGTTTCGCCATTGAAGCGAAAATGCCGGTTTTGGAATTTCCCGCGTCTTTCATCGCGGCTGCGCGTAATGTTAAAAGTCGCGCGGCTTCTGTTTGCATTGCCATATCAGCTAATTTGAATTGTATTGCTTGAAATTCGGAAATTGGTTTTCCGAAAGCGACTCGGTTTTTAGCATAATTTGTAGATTCTTCAAGCGCTGCTTGAGCAATTCCGACTGACAACGAAGCAACGCCGATACGTCCGTTGTCCAAACTGCTAAAAGCCACTTTCATTCCGTTTCCTACGCCGCCTAAAACATTCACTTTTGGAACTCTAACATCGGCAAAATTCATTTCGGTTGTTTGTGAAGCGCGTTGTCCCATTTTGTGTTCCAGCGAAGAAACATTTACGCCTTCCATATCGCTTTCAACTAAAAAAGCGCTGATTTCTTTTCGCCCGTCTTTTTCTCCTGTTACTGCCATTACAAGGTAAACGCCTGCTTCACCGCCGTTGGTCACCCAAGATTTAGTTCCGTTTAAGACGTAAAAATCGCCGTCTTCCACTGCACGTGTTTTTTGATTTGTCGCATCCGAACCGGCTTGGGGTTCTGATAAACAAAACGCGCCTAGTTTTTCGCCTTTAGCTAAAGGAATAAGATATTTCTGCTTTTGTTCTTCGCTGCCGAAGCTCAAAATTGGATAACAGCAAACCGAATTTGTAACACTGATAATAACCGCAACCGAAGCGTCGGCTTTAGCAATTTCTTCTAAAGCTAATGCATATGAAACCGTATCAAAACCTGCGCCACCGTATTCTTCCGGAATAATCATTCCCATCAAACCGAGTTTGGCTAAACCAGAAAGTTGTTCGCGGGGAAATTTTTCTTCTTCGTCGTATTCCCGCGCTACGGGCGCGATTTCGTTT
>JAIVJJ010000173.1 GCA_020200095.1 Acidobacteriota bacterium
AATCAATCGAAGAAACAAAGGCGGAAACCAGCCGGACGCAGAATGTAACGACCGCTTCGAGCCTCGAATACGCGGTAACACAGGCAAAGAGTCATAAATTTGCGATGGCGATTGTCGGAATCGTTTTGCTGGGAATAATTTCAGCAGTCGCATATTTCGGCTTTTTTGCCAATCGCTCAACGAGTGCGATTGATTCGATTGCTGTCCTGCCATTTCAAAACCGAAGTGCGGACGCGGACGCGGAATATCTGTCGGACGGCTTGACGGAATCGTTGATTTACCGGCTGTCGCAGCTTCCTGATTTGAAAGTCAGTCCGACAAGTTCAGTCTTTCGCTACAAAGGCAAAGAGACGGACGTGCAAAAAATCGGCAGTGAACTCAGCGTGAGCGCGGTGATGTCGGGGCGCATTGCTCAACGCGGAGATAATCTTACCATCAGCGTCGAACTCGTGGACGTGCGAAACAACAAGTTGCTGTGGGGCGAGCAGTATGAGCGAAAGATGTCCGAACTGCTGGCAACACAGCGCGAGATAGCGACGGAAATTTCACGAAAGTTGGAGTTGAAGCTGTCGGGCACTGAGAAAGGCTCGACCAAGCGCTACACCGACAATAACGAGGCGTATCAACTTTATCTGAAAGGTCGTTATCACTTTGCCAAACGAACAAAAGAGGATATACAGCGCGGCATCGGGTATTTCCAACAAGCCGTCCGCCTCGACCCAAACTTTGCGTTGGCGTATGCCAGCATAGCCGAATACTACAACACTATTTCGTTTTATGCTTACCTCACGCCGAAGGAGGCATTTCCGCAATCTAAGGCGGCGGCACAAAGAGCCTTAGCAATTGACCCGACGCTGCCTGAAGCGCACACGGCTTTAGCCAATTATTTTGCCGTATATGATTGGAACTGGGCGGAAGCCGAGCGCGGATTCAAACGAGCGATTGAGCTTGACCCGAATAATTCCGCCGCGCATTTTCGATACGGGCAGCTTTATCTTTCGCCGCAGGGACGACACGACGAAGCTATCACGGAACTCAAACGGGCATTAGAACTGGAACCGCTGTCGCTCCTTATCGGCGCAAATCTTGCTGAGGAATATACGCGTGCTGGGCAGAATGATCGAGCATTAGAGCAAGCTCGCAAGACCTTTGACCTCGAACCGAATTTTCCTACAGGACGCTATGCTCTTGGTCTAGCCTACATTGCCAACGGAATGTACGCGGAAGCGATTGCCCTCAGTGAAACAGTCCTGCAAGCCGATTCGACGAACCAGCAGATGCTTCGGGTTGCCGGATGCGCCTATGCGAAATCAGGTCGCCGACAAGAGGCGGTGGAGGTTATCAAAAGATTCAAAGAGATCGCCAAAACGCAGTATGTGATTTCTTACTTTGTTGCCAATATCTATGCCGCACTCGGTGATAATGAGAAAGCCTTCGCCGAGCTGGAAAAAGCCTATGAGCAACGCGATTTCTCTCTGTATCGCTTGAAGGTGGACCCGCTGATGGATCCGCTACGCGATGACCCGCGCTTTAAGGAGATGCTGAAACGGCTGAATCTGCCGGAGTGAATTTGAAAACGAGATGAACAAAGAACTCGAAGCCAACAATATTTTGTCCCATTACCGCATCATCGAGAAAATCGGCGCGGGTGGAATGGGAGAGGTTTATTTGGCTGAGGACACGCGGCTTCATCGAAAGGTCGCATTGAAAATTTTGCCCGAAAATATTGCTTCGGATAAAGATCGCCTGCGACGTTTTGAACAGGAAGCCTTCGCCGCTTCCGCCCTTAATCATCCGAATATTTTGACCATTCACGAATTTGGCGCGGAAAATGGCATTCATTTTCTGGCGACAGAGTTTGTTGACGGCGAGACTCTGAGAGAGAAATTACACTCTGAAA
>JAIVJJ010000174.1 GCA_020200095.1 Acidobacteriota bacterium
CCGCAATTCCTTACAAAGTTATCAAGTCGTAGCAGCGTAGTGACTGTGCAAGTCATCAGATAGATACATGAGAACAGTTCTGATTTCACTGACAATTTGTTTTCTTTCGTTAGCCGCTATCGGTCAAGGGAAATTGGCTGATTTGAAGGCAATTGAATTTACGGATGCGGCCGGTCGAGGAGATCTCGTTCGCGTTAAGTCATTAATAAACAGCGGCGTGAGTGTAGATACTGAGCCAAAGGGATTCAAGGGTTGGACGGCTCTCATGGCTGCGGTTACATCGGGTAGACTGGATTTAGCAAATTTTCTTCTCGCGAATGGAGCATCAGTAGACATCAGGCTTAAAGATGGAGAAACAGTTCTGATTCAAGCTGCGCAGTCTGACAACAATCGCGAAATTGTTGAATTACTACTGAAAGCAGGTATTGATGTTAATGCTCAAACGAAGGATGGGTTGACGGCGTTAATGAGATTTGCTTGGATGGGACATCGCGACGCGGTACAACTTCTTATCGACGCTGGCGCTAAGACAAAGCTCAAAAACAAGAATGGATGGACAGCGTTTTATTTTGCGTGCTCTCACGGAAATGATGCAGCGATCGTAAACTATTTATTGAAGAAAGGCGCTGATCCAAACGAGCGCGGATCAGACAATCGAACTCCGCTCATGTGGTTGGGATGGGGAAGCCGGTCAGAGAATTTTAAATCTTTGATTTCGGCAGGCACAGATGTTAATGCTCAAGATGACAAAGGTGAGACGGCTCTGATGATCTCCTCGTCGAGATTGTTTTTGGAAGAGATTGACCTTCTTCTAAAAGCAAAAGCCAAAGTGAACATGAAGAATAAGGATGGTTGGACTGCTCTGATGAAGACAGCCGCCAGCACGTTCAGGCGTGGAGAAGTTGGTGCTCATGGCGACGGGCATATAGTATGGCTTGGTGCGACACGGTTAATTGAAAGATTGGTTTCGGCGGGCGCAACACTAAACGATCAGAACAAGGACGGCGACAGCGCTTTGATTCTGGCATACAAGAATGGAAATGTTCATTTTGCAGAAAAGCTTATAAAACTTGGAGCCGATGTCAGCTTGGAAAATAATAAAGGGAAAAGAGCGGCGGACTATGCCAAGCGAATAAAAAAGGGTAATAGCTTTTTCATCTGACCCAACCTTTCGCGCAATTTCTTCAGGCGGAGACGAATCTAATTCCAAAATGAGCAACGACCGAAAGCAGACCAACTTTTCGACGGTCAATGGTCTATAATAATCGATACATAAATGAACGAGATAATCTTTCTAGTTGAAGAAGACATCGAAGGCGGCTACAACGCGAAGGCGTTGGGTGAATCAATTTTTACGCAGGGCGAAACTGTCGAAGAGCTAAGGGCAAATATTCGTGACGCCGTCGGCTGTCATTACGATCAGGCAAGTAAGCCAAAAATGATCAGGCTTCATTTTGTAAGTGAGGAAGTCCTTGCTGCATGAGATTGCCTCGCGACATTAGCGGTGTTTCGCTTGCTCGAGCATTGAGGGGGTTTGGTTACGAAGTCTCGCGCCAGACAGGAAGCCACATCAGGCTCACCACAACAGAGAATGGAGAACATCACGTTACGATCCCGGCTCACGATCCGATAAAGATCGGAACGCTTTCGGGCATTCTTGCGGACATTGCCACACACCACGGAATTACCCGCGAAACTTTGCTTAGCCGAACAGGCCTTTAGCCGCGAGCGTTGGCAAACTTTGCCATAAATGCTAATTTCGAATCTATGAGCACGATGAACATCTCATTGCCCGAGACCCTAAAGACATTTGTGGATTCGCAGGTCTCCGAAGGTGATTATGGCAGCAGCAGCGAGTATGTGCGGGAGCTTTTGCGGAAAGAAAAGGATCGTGTACGCC
>JAIVJJ010000175.1 GCA_020200095.1 Acidobacteriota bacterium
GGCAAATCCAGTAAGCGATTCTAATGTCGTCATTTTTGTCACAAAAACAGGGTGGGCGATGTTGATAGAGAAGAGAGTTTTTGAGTTCTCAAAATTAAGTGCCGCTAAATTTACTGAATAGGAGAAAATTTGTGAGAAAAATATGGATCTTATTAATGCTAACAGTAATCTGCGGTACAACTGTTTTGAGTGTATTCGGTCAGCAAACAACCGCCTCGCAGCCGCGTGAATACTACGACATACCAATCAACATCGAAGCTCCTCTCGAACCCATTCCTGTAAAAGGCGCCGACGGAAAGTGGTATCTCGTCTATCATTTGTTCCTTACCAATCTCGGATTTTCCGACTTGACGCTGAAAAGCGTTGAGGTTTCGGACGCGACGCGTACAAGCGTTTTAGTACGCTATGCGGATAAAGAGCTTGTAGAGTATTACCGTTTTAGAACCCTGCTTCCCACTCCGCCGCGTTCGGAGATGCCGAACAAACAATATCCCAGACAGATTTCCAGCGGGCGCACCGGAGTTCTTTTCTTCTGGTTGACGGTTGATTCGCCCGCTGTCATTCCTGAGCGTTTGAAGCATCGCTTCGTTTTCGAGTCGAATCCACTCATCAAGTTGCGTCGCGCTTTTGCTTCCGACCGAGAGGGCGGCGAGATGATTTTAGACGATTACAACGTTTTGGTTAGCAACGACAAACCTGTTGTCATAGGAGCGCCGTTGCGCGGCGGCGATTGGCGGTGCAGCAATGGTCCAGCTTACAACTCAGTTCATCAGGCTTTAACCATCAGAGGCGGAAACGTTCGCATTGCACAGCGATTCGCCTGCGATTTCAATAAGGTTGATAAGGACGGCAACATCCTGCCGAATCCTTTCCCCGACGATATAACGAACAAGATGTTTTACGGCTACGGCGCGGAGGTTCTGGCGGTAGGCGACGGCAAGGTCGTTTTCGTCAAAGACGGCATTCCAGAAAACATTCCGCAAGCGTCGGGAGAGATAAAGCCCGCAGGGCCGCTAACGCGCGAAACTAATCCCGGTAATTGGATTGCGATTGATTTAGGAAACAATCGCTATGCTTTTTACGCTCATCTGCAACCGAACAGCATTCGTGTTAAAGCTGGAGATAGAGTCCGCAAAGGTCAGGTCGTTGCGCTACTCGGAAATTCAGGCAACGCCGTCGGACCACATCTGCATTTCCACATTGGAAACCAATACGAGCTAAACGGCGGCGATTTAAACGGCAATGAAGGTTTGCCGTTTGTCTTAGACTCATTTCTAGCCGGCGGACAAAGACACAGAATGGAAATACCCACTAACAATACGGTAATGCAATTTCAGTAAAAATGTTTGTTGCGGAAAAACTTTCCATTCAGGCGAGGTCTAACAAATCGGGACGCGAGCGGCGGCAGCGCGATTCGCAACATAATTGGTCCGGCGCTGCTTGAATGAATTCGCGCCGCCGCGTCAACTCAACCGTTGATATGGCTGATAACTTCCTGATAAGCCTGGCATTGAAATACATCACTGGCCGTGGTATATGCGGCCCGGCTTACTCAGGTAATGAATCAGTCAACCACTCTGAAAGGAGAACATCAATGGCCCAGCAGATTCTACAAGTCAACTTCAAGTTCAATGTTCCCAGAGAGCAGTACGAAAATACTGTCTCCCCTATGGCGCAGGACTTCGCCGACGTTCCAGGATGTCTCTGGAAGGTCTGGCTCATAAATGAGAAGGAAAGGGAGGCCGGAGGGATATACCTGTTCGCCGATGAAGCCTCAGTTGAGAAGTTTAAGGGGACGCCGCTCGTAGCGTCGGTGCTCAACCACCCGGCACTCAGCGAATTCAGCATCAAGCAATTTGATGTGCTGGAGAGTGTGAGCCGGGTCACGCGCGCCCCGCT
>JAIVJJ010000422.1 GCA_020200095.1 Acidobacteriota bacterium
GTTTCGCCCAAACTGTTTCGGATTCTTTTCTCCAATCCGTCTTCATCAAAATGTTCAGCGAGCATTTCAAGGAAGATTTTCCGAAAACCGATTTAATAAAACTGGTTACGATAACGGGCGGCGGAACGCCATCGCGTGAAGTTGAAGATTATTTCAAAGGGAAAATCGCTTGGCTGACTTCCAAAGATATGAAGGGCGATTATATTTTCGACACAGAAGAACATATTACGGAAGAAGCAATCAATAACAGCGCAACTAAACTCGTTCCCAAAGGCTCAATTTTGATTGTCGTTAAAAGCAAAGTTTTGATGCACAAACTTCCAATAGCTGTGTCTGAAATTCCGGTTTGTCACGGTCAAGATATAAAATCAATTCAATGCTCGGAAAAAGTTAATCCGTTGTTCCTTGTTTTTGTCTTGAAGCACAATGAGAAAAGACTTCTTCACTTTGCTCGCGGCGCAAATACCGAAGGCTTGACGTTGCCGATGCTCGAATCTATTCCTGTTCCAAACGTGCCGCTTCCGCTACAAGAAAAATTCGCTGCCATCGCCCAAAAGTTTGAGCGCGTCCGCCGCCAGCAGCGCGAAGCCACGCGCCAGGCCGAACACCTTTTTCAAACCCTGCTCCATCGCGCCTTTCGCGGCGAATTGTAAGCCCAACTCTATGCCGCCCAAGTTCCAAATTATCGAAGTTCCCGCTGACGTGCAGCGCGAGCAGGAGCAGATGGGAACGAAATTCAAGTTCTGGTACTTAGACAAGCAGCACGGCTACTGCCTTTTCAAAGAAGGCCATCCCAACACAGGCGAAGATTGGGCGGAAAGAATCGCCGCCGAACTATGCGAACTGCTCGAAATGCCGCACGCCGTTTATAAGCTCGCCGTTTGGCAAAACAGAAACGGTATTATCACGCCGAACTTTATTGGCAACAACGACACTTTAGTTCCGGGTAACGAAGTTTTATTTCGTCGCGATGCGAGCTATCCGAAACACCAAAAGAAAACCAAGAAACATTCAATCGAAAATATCTTCAACACTTTTGAACCGCTCAAAGTCCAATTGCCGATTGAACCCGCGCCGCAGAATATCGCGACCGCGCAGCAGGTCTTTCTCGGCTATCTGATGCTCGACGCTTGGATTGGCAACACCGACCGCCATCACGAAAATTGGGCTTTGATTCGCCGTTTTGAAAACGGAGTTTTGTCCGACCGGCTGGCCCCTACGCACGATCACGCTTCGAGTCTCGGCGCAATTCTACGCGACATAGAACGACGCGAAAGATTAACGACCAAAGACCGCAACCGAACCATCGAAGCGTATGTCGCCAAAGGGCGCTCCGCCATCTTCGGAAACGAAACGGACACGAAACCGCTATCGCTGATTGAAGCGTTTCAGGCAGCATCTCGACACAATCCCGACGCATCAAAAATCTGGCTCGAAAAGCTGCATGGTGTTACGATTGGCACACTCAGAGAAATTTTTGAACGCGTGCCGGAAGAACGAATTTCGGAGACGGCAAAAGAATTTGCGCTTCGTTTGTTAGCTGTCAATCGCCGCCGTTTGCTCGAATTGGAACAACCATGAGAAGACTGTTTTTAACTTGGCAGGATAAAGAAAGTCGCAAATGGTTTCCCATTGGTCAACTGACTTTCGACGGCGACGTTTATCGTTTCTGCTACATCAAAGGCGCACTCGAAGCCCAAGCTCACGCAGGTTTTCAACCGCTTGTTTCCTTCCCCGACTTTAGCGAAGTGTATGAATCAGATGAACTATTCCCAATGTTCGCCAACCGCGTGATGCCCGCCTCTCGCCCCGAATATCAGCAAACAATCGAGCTTCTCAGCCTGCCCGAAAACCTCAACGACCCGCTCGCTTTTCTGGCGCGTTCGGGCGGCGCAAAGGATTTTTTTGGCGCACGATTTTCAGAATCCTTTTGAACCGGACGCTCTCCAATTACACACGCGCGATAACCACATCGTCGGCTATTGTCCCAGCTATCTTCTGGATGATATGAACGAGATGCGGCGGAACAAAGATATTGAGGTTTGTGTTGAAAGAGTTAATGACGAATCTGCGCCCTTACAATTCCGTCTCTTATGCCGTCTGATTTTTCCGCAAATGCAAAATTATCGCCCATTCTCAAGCGGAAGTTATGCGCCTGTCATTAACGAAGTTGGCAACATCATTGCTGATTTCGATATTACTTTTGCCTAACGTAATCAGACTTTAGCCGGAAATACAAAGAACCATCTGCCGTTTGTCCTTCGAGGTTTTGTTATACGCTACGAGCTATCTGTTATGACGACCATCACCATTACGCCCGAACGACCCGATACCTATCGCGCCATCACAGGCGATAAAGAGTCCACCGGGCGCACGGCGGGCGAGGCTTTGGACGCGCTAACGTCGCAGCTTACAAATGATGAAAGCGGCACGCTCGTCATCGTGCAGAACCGCAAGCCTGATCGCTTCTTCAACGTAAAGCAGCAGGCGCGCCTGAGAGAACTGATGCAGCAACGCGAAGCCGGAGCGCTGTCACCGGAAGAATCGGCAGAGTTAGACTAGCCCCAAAATTTGTGTGCGAAATGTGTGCGAAACAGTCAAAACTCATCCTTTTCATGCAATTTTAGCCAAACAGAAGCAAAAGCTAAGTACACTCCAAATAAAGACTTACGAACTTAGCTAAATTCATCAAAACTCTTGGCTATGACTGCAAAACCTTTATTCGTCGGTTCGATTCCGACCGCCGCCTTCAATCTTTTCAATCACTTACAGTCAAATAGGCGATCCGGCGAAAAGACTACTGTAGTAGCAAAGGTAGTAGCTTTTTTT
>JAIVJJ010000423.1 GCA_020200095.1 Acidobacteriota bacterium
GCTTAAGCAGTGCGGTCGCCAGGGAGTCTGTCTCCCAAATTATTGACGGATCCATCCGGTTGCGATGAAAGATGCCGCAGATTCCCGTCCGCCCAGGTTAATTGATTCATACAACTTCCTAATCTGCGACTCAGAGGTGTCGTTTCGCCTTCTGTGTGGGTGCGTAAGGGTCTTGCAGTCTAACTCCGGCTATTGAACTTCACGCCTTCAACGTGGTAAGACTGCCGCGTCAACCCGATTCGCATAATGGCGTGCGGGTTCCACTCCGCCTTCGAACACAATCCAAGAATATGAGACTTCCAAAATCACACTCCATCGTCGCCGTCGCAACCGTCAAAAGCATTGGAGAAGACCCTAGCACGTTCAGATCTTATATTTTTACAACACACTAACGGAGCACCTACCCCTCTTCCATAATCATATTGGGAATTCTTAGAGTGTGTTATCGTCTGCCTTTTTTTGAAAATGGTATAAGTATTTCAATATAGATGGAAGTTATATTCCAACTGGATGTACATCGAGACTGGCCGACCATCCTTCATTGCTGGTGAGAACTTAATCTGAAGGGCAGCTGCCATAGCTCGCTCAGTCACCAAATGGCAAACCGGACACGGACCGAATGTTTGTAACCTGTCCACCCGAAGTAAATACAGCACGCAACACCACAGTTCCTGTTATTTGATTTTTTCTGGCTTCCTCGGTGTATTGCGGTTCCGGCTTGGAGAGTATCCGAGCTTTTTGAACTGACTTCCTTACCGCTGAAGACTCCTGAATAGTCCACAACGGGTGATGCTTCCTCAAAACAATTGCCCTTTCCGAATCTGAGAGGACAAACGTTAAGGGGCTAAACAAAGGTGTCGCTGTGATTCTTTGGTTAGTTATTAGCTTTATTTCGTACCATGTGTCCGTCGGTGTAGCTAGGAATTTTGATATCTCTAGAACTCAAGTTGAGACACCTAGTATGATTACTATCCTGCTGGTGAGTGGGGCAGTGATTACTGCGGTCATATCGTATTTAATTAGAAACGTAAAACTATCTAGCTTAAAACGCAGAAAAACCAATGAAGCGAATCAGGAAGAGCATCAGCGAGTTATACGAGAGGCTGAAGAAACAACCTCTCATTTGACCGCGACATACACCTCTTCTGTTGACTGCTTCAATAAGCTTAATGATTGTCTCAAAAACGCAGGTGGTTGGTTGCGGACCGCAGAAGTCAAAGAATACAAAGAAAACCGCTTTTGCGCCTTCTGGGACGCTATTGAGCACGCAGCGATCTGGTTAGGGAAATATGATCGCTATACGAAACAAATAGCTCAGAGTGCTAACGACTATTACGGTATTTTGAGCGGAAGATCGCATACCTTCCCATCATTTCCGGTTAGTCGGCAAAACATTCCTGATCCATCATTCATTCATTCATAGCAAGTGAATTACGACGCGTCAGCCGCTTAGGCCTGACGAACTGGCAATTTGCTAGACTCGAAAAGCTATTGTCGACGGTTTTCGGACGCTCAACGATGCAATCAATAATTTGGCCGATACACTAGAGAATTCGGTCGCCGATCTACGGGATTCCATTTCTTCGGACTTGGCGCAAGTAGTGGAAGAACAAATCAGAACTCGCGAAGCTGTCGATAGAACTCCCGAAGCAATTGACAAGACCCGTCAAAGTTTTGACGAGAAAGGCTCGAAGATTGACAAACGTCTTCTGGACCAGAATCGAATGCTTGATAATATCCAACATCACCGTGAACCTAAGCTGAAAGACATTCCGTCCAAGCGTTAGGCTTAAACGTCACGTCGCCGCAGAACAATTCGTCAACTCTGCGTTCCGCGAATGTTTTTATGTGCTGCTCATCTTGTAACCCTCCACTGTTTAGGACGACTCATAAGT
>JAIVJJ010000053.1 GCA_020200095.1 Acidobacteriota bacterium
ATACACAACAGTATTTCTTGCGCTCTGGCATCTTCCCTTGTTAAATAATACGCTTCGTTTGTAGCCACTAAAGGTATGTCAGCTTTTCTTGCCAATTCGATAGTTTGTTCTTGATATTTTTTTCCCTGGTTGAGATTATGATCTTGAATTTCGATAAAAAAATTTCCTTTACCAAATATCTCTTCCAACAATTTTGCGTTTTGAAAAGCTTTCTCAGTATTACCTTGTTTTATAAAATGCAGAATTGTTCCGCTAAAACCGGATGATAACCCAACAATTCCTTCGCTTCGCTCAGCTAACAATTCAAAATCTATGCGGGGTTTGTGATATAGCCCTTCAGTAAATGCTTTGGAAGCCAGATAAGCGAGGTTATAATAACCTTTTAAATTTTTTGCCAGAAGGACAAGGTTGTAATAAGGTCTTTCTCCAGCTTTGACACTTGCTTCCCGATCGAAACGGCTGCCGAATGTAATGAATGCTTCGTAACCCAAAATGGGATGAATTTCCTTTGCTTTCATGCTACTGTAAAAGGAAATTGCTCCATACATATTTCCATAATCAGTAATGGCACACGCTTTCATTTGTAGATTTTGCAAATGATTTGTTAAAGGTTTTATTTGGATGGTACTTTGTAAAAGGCTGTAATCCGTGTGTAAATGTAAATGAACAAAATCTTTTGATTTAAACTGTAAATTCATAATTTCTCTTTGCCGCTTCGATTGGGAATTGTTATAAATTATCTATGAAAAAAGTTTATTTGGAAACTTTTGGCTGTCAAATGAATGTTTCTGACTCAGAGAGGGCGGCTTCGTCCCTCGAATCAAAAGGCTATGAAATTATTTCGGACGAAAATTTAGCCGATATAGTCTTATTCAACACTTGTTCTGTTAGAGAAAAAACCGAGCATAAATTATATTCTAAAGTTGGAAAAATTCGCAGCCAGCAGAATTTAAGAAAGCCTTTGATTGGCGTTCTCGGCTGTGTCGCTCAACTTGAGGGTGAAACGCTTTTCCAAAAAAGTCAAGGAATTGATTTTGTGCTCGGCACGAAAGCTGTCGGACGAGTTTCCAATGCAATCGAAGAGGTTTTAAACGGTCGGAAACAATTTCTTGACTTGGGGAAAAGGGAGGAAAATTACGATTGGTCGGTAAGTGAGACTCAGCGAAATTCTCCGCATGTCGGTTTTATTCCAATTATCGAGGGCTGCAACAAATTTTGTACTTATTGTATTGTTCCGTTTTCGCGTGGCAGAGAAAGAAGTTTGGTAGCTTTTCAAATAATTCAACAAGTTTTGAAATTGCGTGATGAGGGAATTAAAGAAATTCATTTAATAGGGCAAAATGTAAATAGTTACCGTCCAAAGACTGAAGAGGGACTGGAAAAATTTAAGGGTGCAACCGCTTTCTCCCGTCTGTTAAGAGCAGTTGCGGCAACTGGTATTGAACGGATAAAATTTACTACGTCCTTTCCCAGAGATTTTCATTCGGATATTGTTGATGCCATAAACGAAAACGAAAATCTTTGTAACTGGGTACATCTTCCCGTGCAGTCGGGAAGCAACGATATATTAAAGGCGATGCGCCGGGGTCATTCGATCGAAAGTTATTTGGAAAAAATTGATAAAATTAAGTCTGCACCGGAGAGAATTTCATTAACCTCGGATTTTATTGTCGGCTTTCCAAATGAAACTGAAAAGGATTTTAGGGAAACCTTAAAGCTGGTTGAATATTGTCAGTTTGATAGCTCATATGTTTTTAAGTATTCGCCCAGACCGGGTACTCCGGCATTTCAAATGATTGATAATGTTTCTGAGAAAGAAAAAACAATTCGTTTTTTAGAGTTTGAAAAAATTCAAAAAATTTACCAACAAATGGCGTTGCAATCTTATATTAATAAAACCGTTGATGTATTAGTTGAAAAATTTTCCAGCAAAAACCCTAAAGAGTTGTCAGGACATACGAAATGTCATAAAGTTGTCAATTTCGAAAGTAAGTTTGAAAGAAACAATGAACTTATGGGGAAAATTATCAAAATAAAAGTTACGAAATCCAAGGCTAATACCTTATATGGAAATGTTATTTAATATCGCATTAATATGTTAGTTGAAGTAAAAATTGGCGCATTAATTATGGATCCGAATACTAATACCCCTATTGTTGTCTTAAAGGGGGTGGATTCGGATACAATTCTCCCGATTTGGGTCGGCGCGTATGAAGCAAATGCAATTGCTCTGGAAATTGAAAAAATTGTGTCTCAGCGCCCGATGACACATGATTTATTTAGAAATTATATAATTGAAACCGGTTATAAAGCTTCAAGAGTAACTATTACCGATTTACGTAATAATACTTTTTATGCATTAATCGAATTTGTTAACAATATAGAAAATAATACTCTGAGCCTCGATGCTCGTCCCTCTGATGCAATTGCGCTAGCTTTACGACTTGATTGTGCAATATTTGTTGAGCAGAAAGTTTTAGATATTTCAACTTCGCCTACACAAAATGGTATTGGGATTGAAGATGAGCAAATAGGATCAAGTGAAGACTGGCCGGATTTAATCGGATAATTTTATTTTTTTATTTTGATGATAGTAGTAATCGCAAATCAAAAAGGGGGAGTTGGCAAAACAACTACAGCTATAAATCTTTCTGCTGCTTGTGCTAATCAAGGGAAAAGGGTGTTACTGCTGGATTTAGATCCCCAAGGTAATAGTTCGCTTTCTTTTGTAGACACAAACGTAATTAATAGTAGCGCTTTTGAGTTATTTACTGAACTTCAACAACCTTGGGAAAATTTTATCTATTCAACAAAGATTAAAAGGCTAGATATTGTTCCTTCAAAAATTAACTTAGCCAAATTAGAAACAAAGCTTGTTGGAGATTTTGACGCAATTTTTCGCTTGAAAGACAGATTAGAAAAAATTCGCGCGAACTATGACTTAATTTTTATAGATACACCTCCAACACTTGGACTCATTACAGTCAACGCCTTGGTAGCTGCAACACAAGTATTAATTCCTATTCAATCCTCATATTTTGCCTTGGAAGGAACTGATGATCTTTTGGAAACTATCGAAAAGGTTCGTTCGCGTCCAAATCCGGATTTGGATTTGCTTGGAGTGTTAGTTACGCTTTTCGATAAAAGAACCGCTCTCTCGAAAGAAGTCGAAGCTCACATAAGAAAGGTGTTCGGAGAAAAAACTTTCAAAACAATTATTACGAGAAGCGTTAGATTAGAAGAGTCTCCGGCTCACAAAGAAGCAATATTCTCTTTCGCACCGAATTCTTCCGGTGCGGTTGAATATGAGAAATTAAGTAAGGAGGTTTTAGAACGTGTACAAAAAGGGTTTGCCGTCCGACATCAAAATGCGGCATGATTCGCATTATGTTGAAGAATTGACCAAATCTAACCGGTCGGTGGGTCGGATTATTCCTATAAACCAAATAGAGCCGAATCCGAAACAGCCTCGCACCGAAGTTGGTGATTTGAGCGAATTAACTAGTTCGATAAAACAGAAAGGTGTTTTAGAGCCAATTTTGGTTAAGCCTCGGGGCAATGGAACTTGGATGATTATTGCCGGCGAAAGACGTTGGCGTTCAGCAAAACTGGCAGGTCTTGCTGAAGTGCCTTGCATTGAATTAAATATAGATGATAAATCAATTGCGGAAATTGCTCTTATAGAAAATTTGCAACGAAAGGATTTAACTGTCTGGGAAGAAGCAGATGGTCTGGCTTATTTATGTGAACGCTTTAATTATACTCACGATGAAATTGCTAAAAAAATTGGAAAAAGCCGGACAACTGTCACGGAGGCTATGTCTATTGCAGGACTTCCTGAAACTATCCGCCAAAAATGTTTGCAGGCTAATATCACAGCTAAATCAACATTATTAGAAATAGCAAGACAGTTTGATGAAAAGGCTATGCATGATTTTTTCGACGAAATTGAAAAAAAAATATTAACACGTGAAGAAATTCGGCGCAAAGTTCATCCCCAAAAATCAGATAATAAATCAATCAAAAATATTAATAAAAGGAATCAAAAACAGTTTATTTTTTCTTCAAAGCAAAATGATTTTGTTTTAGAAATTCGTTTTGGATCAATTAACAATGGTGAGACGAAAGACATTCTAAGGGCTTTGAAGGAAACTTTTGAAGAAATAAAGAATAATTCAAATAAAGATGCTTAAATACTTATAGTAACTACATAATGTTTATTATCGGACGCGATTAGTATTTATTGTTTTCTCACCTTTTGACACGATAGAAACTAAAAGTTAGAATTTCCCTTTTGTTATGTATTCAAATATAAATAACCATTTTTCAAATAAACTTAATATAAGGAGTTATAAAAATTGGGTAACGCAAGTTATTTATTCACTTCGGAGTCAGTAACCGAAGGACATCCTGACAAAATCGCTGATCAAATTTCCGATGCCGTTTTAGATGCAATTTTAGAACTAGATCCGACGGCAAGAGTTGCTTGTGAAACTTTGGTAACAACTGGTTTAGCCATTGTTGCAGGTGAAATTACAACTTCCGCAATTATTAATTTTCAACAAGTTATACGCGATACGATAAATGAAATAGGCTATAACAATGCCTCGTATGGATTTGATTCAAATACCTGCGCAGTTATTAATACAATCGGAACTCAATCACCCGATATTGCAAAGGGTGTTGACACGGGCGGTGCTGGCGATCAAGGTTTGATGTTTGGTTTTGCTTGTAATGAAACGCCTGAATTAATGCCTTTACCTATTCAATTAGCGCACAACTTGACCAGAAAGTTATCGGAGCTCCGTCGAAATGGCGAACTTCCCTATCTTCGACCTGATGGCAAATCGCAAGTTACAGTTGAATATCGGGACGGAAAACCTTTTCGCATCGAAGCAGTGGTCATCTCAACTCAACACGCCGACGATGTAACTAATGAAACGCTTCGTTCCGACATTTTGAACAAGGTAATTAAAAATACTGTTCCGTCGGAATTGTTGGACGAAAACACCAAATACCACATCAACCCGACGGGTCGTTTTGTTACCGGCGGTCCTATGGGAGATGCCGGAGTAACCGGGCGCAAAATTATTGTCGATACATACGGCGGATACGCTCCACACGGTGGAGGCGCCTTCTCTGGCAAAGATCCGACAAAAGTTGACCGGTCTGCAGCATATATGGCTCGCTACATCGCTAAAAATATTGTTGCTGCCGGACTTGCTGAAAAATGTACTGTTCAGCTTGCGTATGCTATCGGTGTTGCAGAACCAGTGTCTGTTTTGGTAGATACACACGCCACAGGCAGGGTTGACGAAACGAAGCTTGCGGAAGCGGTCCGGAAAAACTTTGCACTAACCCCCAAAGGCATTATTGAAGCACTTGATTTGCAGCGCCCGATATTTAAGCAGACGGCAAAATTCGGGCATTTCGGTCGTACAAACAATGAATTTACTTGGGAAAAAACTGACAAAGCCGATGCTCTACTAAATTCTTTAAGTTCGGCAACTAGTGGGTAATCAAATTTTATTTAAATATATTCCGACAAAATTAAAATTATGGCTAAAGAAGGAATTTCAATTCAATACGATATAAAAGACATAAATCTTGCTTCGCAAGGCAAACAAAGAATCGAATGGGCTGACCGTGAAATGCCTGTTCTCCGGTTAATTAGAGAACGATTCGAAACTGAAAAGCCTTTGGAAGGCATAAAACTTGTTGCCTGTGCGCATATAACTACAGAAACTGCGAATCTAGCGCGCACGCTTCAAGCAGGTGGCGCCGAAGCTCTTCTTATAGCCTCGAACCCACTTTCAACTCAGGATGATGTAGCGGCTTCGCTTGTTTCCGACTGGGGAATCCCGGTTTTTGCAATCAAAGGTGAATCAACTGAAACCTACATGCGGCACGTCCGTATGGCTCTAGAAACAAACCCGCAAATAATTATTGATGATGGCTCTGATGTAGTCGCCACTATGTTAAAGGAAAAGGCGGATTTAGCCGATAGAATAATCGGTACAACCGAAGAAACGACAACCGGCATTGTTCGTTTGAAAGCAATGGAAAAAGCTGGCGTAATGAATTTCCCTTCGATTGCGGTAAATGACGCTCAAACCAAACATTTTTTTGATAATCGCTATGGAACTGGTCAATCAACACTTGACGGAATCATTCGCGCAACAAACATTCTACTAGCCGGAAAGAATTTTGTGGTTGTTGGTTACGGCTGGTGCGGCAAAGGTTGCGCGATGCGTGCGCGTGGTCTTGGTGCGAATGTGATTGTAACCGAGATTGATCCGATTAAAGCGATTGAAGCAGTAATGGACGGATTTAGAGTTATGCCGATTGAAGAAGCCGCGAAAATTGGCGATTTCTTTGTGACAGTTACAGGTAACCGTCACGTTATCGATAAAAATCATTTTGAAGTGATGAAAGATGGCGCAATTGTCTGCAACAGCGGTCACTTTGATCTAGAGTTAAATCTTGAAGCATTGCGCGAAATGTCATCTGAAGTTCTTAATCGTCGTCCGTTTGTTGAAGAATACATGGGCAATAACGGGAAAAGCGTAATTGTTCTAGGAGAAGGTCGTCTTATAAATTTAGCCGCAGCAGAAGGTCATCCGGCAAGCGTTATGGATATGAGTTTTGCGAACCAGGCACTTTCTACCGAATACTTAGTGAAAAATCAAGGAATCCTTTCTGCCGGAGTTCACATTCTGCCACCGGAAGTTGACCAGGAGATTGCCAGTTTGAAACTACATTCACTCGGCATTTATATTGATACTTTGACACCCGAAATGGTGGAGTATATGTCGAGTTGGGAAACAGGAACTTAATAATTTTTTGATAAGTAAGATATTTCTAAGTGGGGTATAAAAGCCCCGCTTTTTTGTTTTAAATTATGTTTTAACTTTTGACACAAGGAATGTCCCTGCAACAGAAAAAAACAAAAGCGGGCTCCAAACGGAAAATTTGGGAGAAATATAGCCATTAATTCCGAATTGTTCAAACGCAGAGGTTATCCCCATAAACAAAAGCCAACAGCCAACAGCATAACCGATTGTAACCACTTTCCCTTTCCGTTGAAGCGATAGTGCAAAAGGTGCCGTAAATAAAGTTATGACAAAAGGTAAAAAAAGCGTTGTATATTTTTTTTCGAGTACCGTTTCATAATTTCTTTTTTCACTATCCGATTCAATATTTTCTATTTGTCGTTTTATTTCTTGTGTATTTAGGTAACTCGGTTTTTTATACAAGCTAATAAACGGATTAAACTGTTCTGAAATTTCCGAATTATTTACTTCTAGTGAATTTATCTTTCCATCTGTCCAAGTAATTTTTTCCGCTTTATTTAATTTTACTTTATCTTTTTCCCATATTGCTTCGGGAGACTTATAAATTGTTTGAAGTTCTAAACTGTCTGAGGAGAATTCAAATATTGTCAGATTTTTCACTCTTTGATTCGAGTCGCGTTTATCTCCTTGTAAATTGAAAGTATATATTCGGTTATCACTTGAAATCCAGAACTTCCCATCTTTATTTGCCGCAACACCTTTGGAACGAATTTGTGTGCGTAAATTTTCCTGAATTTGATTTGTTTTTGGTAAAAGCCTTTCTTGTAATTCCCAATTTACAAGACCAAAAAAAATCATCAATACAAAACATGGGAATAAAAGACGATAGACGCTTCTACCCGCGGCAGTCCACGTAATAACTTCGTTTTGTCTGGATTTGATAACAAAGGTTGCTAGTGTAGCAATCATCAATGCCGACGGCACCAATTGGATATAAATAAATGGAAGAAGAAAAAATAGATATTTTAGTAAAAGATTAACCCCGTTGCTCAATTCTCCGGCAAATTTCCATAGCTCAAAGGCTGTAAAAATTAAATAAATAACTGTTAAAAAAGAAAAGGTTATTAAAAAGTATTTGAGTAAAGTTAAAATAATGTCAAAATCTAGTAGCCCAGTTCTTAAG
>JAIVJJ010000424.1 GCA_020200095.1 Acidobacteriota bacterium
TTGATTCGATGGTTTTCTTTGCCGCAGACGACAGTTTCGGACGCAATGTTCTCGGTCGCATCGGTTGGCTGGATAAAATAATTCTCGGCGTGGTGGATTACGAAGGCAAACTTTATCTTTCGCACTACCTCGATGAATAGACAATTTTATAAATTTGCAGCATCCGAGTCTTGTGCGCGGAAACATAAATTTTTGCTGCTGGCTTCGGTCCTCAATCTCTCTCTGCTTTTTGCCATTGACGTTCACGCCCAATCGCAAGCCCTGAATGGACAAATCGAAGGCACGGTGTCAGATGAAACAGGCGCGGCTGTGCCGAACGCCGTCATCACCGTCACCAACATCGAAACCGGCGCGAACAGAACCGCCCCGACCGATGAAAGCGGCGTGTATCGCTTTCCTCTTTTACCGCTCGGAACTTATCGCATCGCCGCCGAAGCCGCTAACTTTAAGAAACTCGTCCGCGAAGGCGTGATTCTGACGACCGGACAAATCGCAACGGTAGATTTTAATTTAGAAGCCGGGGAAGTTCAGGAAGTCGTCACCGTTTCGGCGGATACCGCGATTGCCGACGCGGGCAAAACCGATGTGGGGCGCGTGATGAATACCCGCGAAGCGCAGAGTCTGCCGCTCATTCCGCGCAATCCCTTAAACTTCGGTTTGCTGCAAGCCAATGTTACGGGTCGTCCGAGCCGCGGATTTCCTTTTCCGCAAATCAATGTCAACGGCTATCTGCGGCGCGTAAATTACCAGATTGACGGCAACACCAACATGCAGGGCGACCGCGGCGCGGTTCATTTAATGTTCATTTCCGACGTTTACGTCAATGAAATTCAGCTTGTGACAAACGGATTTGCCGCCGAGTTCGGCAACACGCCCGGAATGATTATGAACGTCGTGACGCCTGCGGGAACGAATCGGGTCAGCGGCGCAGTCAGCTATAATTTTCGCCGTCCGTCGTTTTATTCGCGCCCGTTCTTTTATCCAGCGGACGAATTGCCGGATAACAAAGTCGGCATTTTTACGGCGGCCATCGGCGCGCCGATAATCCGTGACCGCTGGCAATTTTATTTCGGTTACGGACGGACACACCGCGAGGACAAAGCCGTCGCCTCGCGGCTGTTGACGATTCTGCCGGAAGACCGCGCACAATTGATTGCCGCCGGACTTTCGCCTTCCGTTTTTCCGGCTGCGATTCCGAGTCTGGAAAAGGGAGCGTTTTATATTTTTCGCAGCGACGCGCAGCTTAACAAAAACAACCGCCTGACGGCGCGTTTCAATTATTTCGATGTGAGTTCAGAAAATTTTATACAGGGCGGACTCAACACTCTGGAACGCAGCAGCGATGCAATGAGCATCGGTTACGCGCTGGCGGCGCAGCTTGCTACCTTTACGCCGAAGACTTTGAATGAATTTCGCTTTCAACACGCCCAACGCCGAAACCCGAGCCTTCGCAACGAATTTACCGGCGCGAGTCCGGCAATCACGATTACGCGCGTGGCAAACTTCGGCTCGAACGCCGATACGGACACAAATTTTCCCGCCTATCGAATAACGCAAATTCAAGACAATCTGACGCGCACAACCGGCACGCACGTCGTCAAATTCGGCGGCGGTTTCATTTTTTATAACCACACCGAGCGTTCGGCGCTTGTCAGCAGCTACACATTTCCCTCGATAGCCGCTTACATCGCAGCCCGCGACGGGGCGAATCCGCGCAGCTACACCCGTTACGATGAAACCTTCGGCGACCCGGAAATCAACTACCAAGCGACTTACTGGAATTTCTTCGCGCAGGACGATTGGAAACTAACGCGGCGTTTGAAAATCAACTACGGCTTGCGCTACGACCTTTATCAAATTCCCGAAGCAGATGCTTCCTCGCCTTTCCC
>JAIVJJ010000054.1 GCA_020200095.1 Acidobacteriota bacterium
ACCCCAGGTTATTGCCAGGCACCCAAGAAGCACAAACGCACTTAATATAGCGTTTGCAACTAATATCAAAAAACGCCAAGACACGAACACTTCGGTTTGCCTATACTCCTACCGTTCAGACTGAATCAAATATAGGAGGATATTAACAATGCGCAAAGTGAAATATCTCGTCGCCAGCACCTTAGACGGGTTTATCGCCCGACCCGATGGCTCGGTGGACTGGTTGATTATGGATGGCACGGACTATAGGATGGGCGAATTTTTCAAATCAATTGATGCTGTTTTGCTCGGGCGCAAAACTTACGAATTTGCTCTTCGCCACAGTTCTAAACCGGAGGGGAAAGACAAAAGTAAAGGGGTAGAAGGTGATACTTCACCGGATTCCGGCATGAAAAACTACGTTTTCTCGAGCACAATGAAAAACGCGCCCGATGATGGGCTAGAAATTATCTCGGAAAATGCAGGTGAGTTTGTCCGAAATTTGAAATCGGAAACGGGCAAAGATATTTGGCTAATGGGTGGCGGTGAGCTGGCAAAAAGCTTATTAGCGGAAAATGTAGTTGACGAGATCAGTTTGAACGTTCATCCGATTTTGCTCGGCGCGGGTCTTCCGCTCTTTCCCGAAACCGGCAAACAAATTGATTTAGAGTTGACTGAGTGCAAATCTCACAAGAATGGCTGTGTGCAGGTCACTTATCGTGTAAAACATTGAAGGGTTTAAGATGAAATCGTTTGTTCATCGCCGGCACAATCTAACAACTCATTCAACCGGAGTGTGAATGGCGCGGTTTTTTTAGCCGGACTTGCTTCAATCGCGTTAACAAAAGCGAATTCAAAACCGTCTCAAGTAAAGAGAAGAGAAATGCTTAAAAGAAATCACACTGTTGTCTTACTAATTGCAGTTCTCGCCAATTGTACCTTTGCTCAAAATGTGAGCCAGAAATCAATTACGGCTAATAACAATGTGCTTGCTTTCGTAAATGTTAACGTAGTACCGATGGACAGTGAGCGCGTCGTTCAGAATCAAACCATTATTATCCGCGACGGGCGGATAGCCGCAATCGGCGCAGCCAAGCGCGTTCGCGTACCGCAAGGTGCGGTAAAAATTGACGGGCGCGGGCGATACTTAATGCCGGGTCTGGCTGATATGCACGTTCACCTGGAGTATTTTGACCGGGAAGCGCAACTGCTGCTGTTTCTAGCTAACGGGGTCACCACCGTACGCAATATGGACGGGCGTCCCAACATCCTCGAATGGCGAAAGCGCATAGCTGCCGGGAATTTACTCGGTCCTAATATCTTTACTGCCGGAGCGATTCTCGAAGGCAAGCCACCTTTTAGAAACGATAACCGAGTTGTCGAAACACCTGCAGAAGCCGTAGCCGAGGTGGTCAAACAGAAACAGGAAGGTTACGACTTCATTAAGGTTTATCATACGCTTGACCGAGAAACTTACAAGGCAATTGTTGCAGAAGCGACAAAACACGGTCTGACCGTCGCCGGTCATGTGCCGAGAAGCGTCGGTCTGCCGGGCGCGCTCGCCGCCAATCAAAAATCAATCGAGCATCTCGATGGATTTATAGATGAAATCGAAGCCGATGACTCGCCGCTCAAAAATCAAAGGTCGTGGCTTAAGCGGTATTTCGCCGTTAAAGTTGACGATGCCAAAATCCGCAGCATCGTCGGGGCGACCGAGCGGGCTAAAGTTTGGAACGTGCCGACGCTCGTAGAAAGACGGCTATCGGCTTTGACGACGAACGAACTTCAAACTCGCTTGAGGCAGCCCGAATTAAAATATCTACCGCCCGAAACTGCCGAATTTTGGAGCGCGTCGAATAAGCGTATCACCGGCAGAATGTCGGCAGATGATTTCGCGCGTCTTGCCGAAGGCGAAAAAACGCGAAACCGTCTTGTCAAACTTTTGCACGACGGCGGGGCACGGCTGCTCGTCGGCACCGACACGCCGAATGCGTTCGTCATTCCCGGTTTCTTGGTCGTCGAAGAATTACAGAATTTCGTTGAAGCGGGCTTAACGCCGTATCAGGCAATTAAAGCCGCGACCAAAGACGCGGCGGAGTTTTTAGGAGCGTCGAATGAATTCGGCACAATCTCGGTCGGACGGCGCGCCGATTTGATTTTGGTTGAAGGCAATCCGTTGGAATCGGTCGCAAACCTCAAGCGGCGCGCGGGAGTTATGGTTCGAGGACGCTGGCTGACGACGAGTGATTTGCAGAAACAACTCGATGCGCTCGCAGTTTCGTATAACAAAGATTAATTGTTTTGGCATCAATATATTTGATTCACCACAAAGGCTGTTAAAACTTCAGAACCGAATATGCCCTTTAAGAGATTTCTGTCACAAAATCGCGGCGAGCAGTGTTTATCTAATCAGTATCAAAAGCCTTAATAAACATTTGGAGAATACTATGAAAACCTGTAAAAGAATTGGAGGCGCGTCATTGCCACATAAAATAAACCGTTTGATAAAACGAATCTTTGTTATTGCCTTGATGGTTATAACAATTATGCCCATCGCTGTCGCGAGTCAAACAACCGGCGATAAAATTCCCATCAAAAAAGCCGACCGGGTAAAGAAGAAAACAGTCCGGAAAAAAGCGGTTCATCTGCCGTCAAACCGTATTGCACAGCAATCAGGTTCACGTCCGAAAGCCTTGAAAGAATTGTTTCCCTCAAATGCAAGCATCCGGGAAATGATCCGGGAAAATATTCCCGACGCCCAATCTACGGGTGCGGTCGTCGGACTTCTCGAACCCGATGGGAGCCGAAGAGTAATTGCTTACGGCGGCTCGGGTTTGAACGCTCGTCCACTTGACGGTGAGAGCGTATTTGAGATCGGTTCGGTGACAAAGGCGTTTACAGGCGTCTTGCTCGCCGATATGGTTCGACGCGGCGAAGTAAAGTTGACGGAGCCGGTCGCGCGTTTGTTGCCCGCCGATGTGCGAGTTCCGTCGCGCAACGGAAAAGAAATTACACTACTTGACCTTGCGACTCACACTTCGGGCTTGCCGCCCGCCCCCGCCAACATCTCGAATAACCCGCAAGGCTACAACCAATATACCATCTGGCAGATGTATGATTTTCTCGCCGGTTACGAACTGTCGCGCGATCCGGGCGCGTCGTTCGAGTATTCCAATTTCGTGAGTCTTCTCGGTCACGCCCTGTCGCTTCGCGCCGGAAAGCCATACGAGACTTTGCTCAAAGAGCGCGTTCTCGCGCCGTTCGATATGAAGCAGACCGCCGTTACGTTGACGCCGGAGATGAAAAGGAATTTGACTCTGGGACACGACCGATTTGGCGATCCACAGCTCTATTTAGTTTCGCCCGCCTTCATCAGTTCAGGAAGGCTGATGTCAACGGCTAACGACATTCTCGATTTTGCGGCAGCCAACCTCGCTGCGAACAAGGCGGGCATCTATGCCTCGTTGCGAGATGCGCGTCAGGCACACCGTCCGATAGGCGATTCAGGCGAGTTTATGGGGCTTGGCTGGGGAGTTGAAGATTCACAGAGCAGCGCCGCCGGTCTCGCCGGCGGAACATTCGGTTATGGCTGCTATCTATACGTTGATATTAAAAACCGCCGGGCGATTGTCGTGATGACGAATTACGCGACGCCGGGTGCCGCTGACAACCAAGCCCTCGCGCTTCATATGCTCGATCCGGCAAAATTCCCTAGAAAAAAGCCTTCCGTCGGACGCGCGGTAGCTGCAGTCTATCGCACCAATGGCGTGCAAGCGGCGGTCGAGCGGTATTGCACGCTGCGCCGGACTGCTCCCGACGGCTGGAATTTCGACGAGTCGGAACTAAACTCGGTCGGTTACTGGCTGCTCGGACGCGGCTCTACAAAAGATGCTATCGTCGTATTTCGCCTGAACGTGGAAATGTATCCCGAATCGCCGAATCCGCACGACAGCTTAGGCGACGCCTATCGCGCGGCAGGTCAACTGAACAAAGCCATAGAGAGCTACCGAAAGGCGGTCGCGCTTAGCGAAAAGACTAAGCATCCTAATCTAGCCGGATACCGAAAGAGCCTAGAAAGCGCGCTTAAGCAGTTAAATTCACCGAAATAGGAGATGTGGGTTAATCAGAAGCAAGTAGAATGTGTTCGTAAGGTTTAGATTTCCTCAATTGTTTTGTTTATTGTCAATTACGGGCAATATAACAATTCAATGGACGTGAGGGCGCGTGCAGCGACTTTCCAAAGTCTCATAAAGGACCCTTTTTGAGACAGTTTTACAGAATGCTTTGTTGAATCATTAGTTGACAAATCGAACAGAATATTTAAGATAATTATTAAGTTTTAGCAAGAGGCACCTTGTCATACTCTTTGCGTAACAATTGCAACACCAAGTGCCACGGTGAAAATGCAGGTTGCGCCAAATGAGATGCATTAATGCTTAAATTTTTTCTTTCGATTATTTATCTATTCGTTATAACTGCGGTTCTTGCCTTTCCAGACCGCTTCATTCTGGCACAAGCTATTCAACCAACCCAATCTGTTAAGGATTCATTAGGGACAAAACTCGACAATCAAATGCGGCAGATTGCCGAGAAAGGCTTTTCCGGCATTGTGTTCGTTGCTAAAAACGGACACATTGAACTTGATAAAGGATATGGTCTGGCAAATAAGGAAAAGAAAACTCCTTATTCTGCGGAAACCGTTTTCGACATTGGCTCGATTACCAAACAGTTTACCGGCGCGGCGATTTTGAAGCTTGAAATGCGGGGGAAACTTCGCGCAACAGACAAAATCACCAAATATTTCAAAGATGTCCCCGCCGATAAAGCCAACATTACACTTCACCACTTGCTCACGCATTCAGCCGGATTGATTGATGTTTTAGGCAGGGATTACGAGCGGATGACTCGTGATGACCTCATCAAAAAAGCTTTGGCTTCAAAACTTCAATCCGTTCCAGGTGAAAATCACAAATATTCGAATCTCGGTTACAGCTTGCTCGGGGCGATTATTGAAATCGTTTCGGGGAACTCTTACGAGCTTTATCTGCACGATAATTTATTCAAACCTGCCGGAATGAAACAAACTGGCTATGTTCTTCCCAAATGGAAAACTGAAAATCTCGCCGTCGGTTACAAAAAAGACGGCAGCCGTTGGGGAACGCCCAAGGATCAGTTGTGGGACAAAGACGGACCCTTCTGGAATCTGCGCGGAAACGGTGGGATTCTTTCGACTGCCGGCGATTTGTACAAATGGCACCAGGCTCTCGCAGATGAAAAAATTCTCTCGAAAGAAGCAAAAGAAAAATATTTCGCGCCGCACATTGCCGAAGAGCCAGGTGGAGATTCGTTTTACGGCTACGGCTGGGTGATTCAAAAAACCAGGCGCGGCACTAATCTCATTTGGCACAACGGTGGCAATCCGTACTTTTTTGCCGATTTTCGCCGTTATGTTGACGACAACGTGGTTGTCATTGTGGCGACTAATTCGCCAATGGAGCCTCTCGAAAGAGATTTTGGTCGCGTTGTCCAGAGCATTTCAGCGGCGATTCAGGGAAATAAAATAACGGACAAGTATGTGTGGATTCTTCCAAACAGTATTGGAAAAGATGAGAGCTAAAAATTTTCAATTGA
Source organism: Acidobacteriota bacterium (assembly GCA_020200095.1). Classification (GTDB taxonomy): domain Bacteria; phylum Acidobacteriota; class Blastocatellia; order Pyrinomonadales; family Pyrinomonadaceae. Next base: position 5,611 of record JAIVJJ010000054.1, read on the forward strand.
GGAGTCTTTTTTATGTCTAAACAAATTTATTTTTTCATTCTAACGACCTTATTGTGCTTCACGTTTTCTAGCATCAATCGCGGCGTTATGGCGCAAAATAATTTACCGCCGATTATTGACCGAGAAATCTTTTTTGGTAATCCAGAAATCAGCGGAGCGCGAATTTCTCCGGACAGTAAGTTTATCGCGTTTCGCAAACCGTACAAAGGCACGATGAACGTCTGGTTGAAACGCGCCAACGAGCCGTTTGACCGAGCCCGCGTTTTGACAAACGAAACTGCACGTCCAATTCCGAGTTTTTTCTGGAGTCGTGACTCCAGATTTATCATGTTTAATAAGGACAATGGGGGCGACGAGAATTTTAACGTTTACGCCGTCGCCGCTGATTCAAAACCAGCGACCGGTGCTGAAGTGCCAGTCGCGCGTAATCTAACAAATGCAAGCAAAGTGCAGACGAACATCTACAGACTGCCCCTTAGCGAATCAGACGCAATTTACGTTGGGCTCAACGACCGTGACCCGAAATGGCATGATCTCTACAAGATTAAAATTTCCACCGGCGAACGCACATTGCTACGTCAAAACACCGATCGCTTTGTCGGCTGGCAGTTTGATAACGCGGATAAATTGCGGTTGGCGAGGCGTTCGACGACAAAAGGTGACACCGAGATTTTGCGCCTCGACGCTAGCGACAAATCAACACAGATTTATTCCTGCAACGTGTTTGAAACATGCACGCCTATTCGTTTCCACAAAGACAATCGCCGCGTTTATATGATAACCAGCAAGGGCGCGGACACTAACTTATCGAAACTTGTGCTGCTGGATGTCAAAACCGGCAAAGTTGAAACGGTAGAAAGTGACCCCCACAACCGCGTTGACTTTGGCGGCGCGTCTTTTTCAAATCTGACTAACGAAATAATCGCGACTTATTATGAAGATGATAAGCTGCGTTTTAATTACAAAGACCCCAAATTTGCCGCTGATTACAAATTTCTGCAAAACAAGTTCACTGGCAAAATTGTCGAATTCGCTTCCGGCACTAAGGACGAGCAACTGTGGCTGACCTCTGTGTACTCGGACACCGAACCAGGCGAGGTTTATTTATTTGACCGGCGCAGCAAAAAGATAACGCTGCAATACCGCACTCGCGAACGTCTGCCGCGCGAACATATGGCGGAGATGCAGGTTATTCGCTACAAATCTTCAGACGGACTTGAAATCCCGGCTTATTTGACGCTGCCGAAGGGCATTACGGCGAAGAATTTGCCATTGGTCGTGAACCCTCATGGCGGACCGCAATCACGCAACGGGTGGGGTTATAACTCCTACGCACAGTTTTTTGCGAACCGTGGCTATGCAGTTTTACAACCGAATTTTCGCGGCTCAACAGGCTATGGCAAAAAATTTGTCGATGCCGGAAATCTTCAGTGGGGCGAAAAAATGCAGGACGATTTAACCTGGGGCGTTAAATATCTCGTCGCACAAGGCATTGTTGATGAAAAGCGCGTCGGAATCATCGGCGGCAGCTACGGCGGTTACGCAACTCTTGCAGGCGTTGCCTTCACGCCGGATTTATATCGAGCGGCAGTAGCGATAGTCGCCCCGGCAAATCTAATCACCACGCTCGAAATAATTCCTCCTTATTGGGAGTCGTTGCGGATCATTGATCAAGTACGAGTCGGTGATTTAAGTACCGCTGCTGGCAGGTCGCAACTTGAACGGCAATCCCCGCTTAATTTTGTCGATCGGATCAAAACACCTCTGATGATTGTTCATGGAGCAAACGATCCGCGCGTGAACAAGGTAGAGGGTGATCAAATCGTCATCGCCATGCGCGATAAAAATTTGCCGGTCGAATACATTGTTGCGCCCGACGAAGGTCATGGCTTTCAGCGCCCCGTCAATAGCATGGCAATGCTCGCTGCGGCGGAAAAGTTTTTTGCCAAACACTTGAGTGGACGTTATCAAGAATCAATGACACCAGAAGTTGCAAAGCGACTGAAAGAAATAACTGTTGATGTAAAAACAGTTTCATTGCCAAAAAAGGCGCAAACTAATCATTAGTCAAACAATGAAAGATGTCACAAAAATTCCTCTTAATTGGGTAATCTAAAAACAATCTCAAAAACGACTCTTTTTGATGTTATGAAGACGGTTTCTCCGGTCTGACTTATAATCAGATTTGGTAACAGATCTTTCGTTCTTTGATAGGAGAAACCGCCATGACATTGTACATCGGCGTGGATTTTCATCCACATCAACAAACCGTCAGTTATTGTAATAATGAGGAAGGTGAAGTTCATCAAACTTCCCTGGTTCATAACGTGGAACAGGTGCGCAGGTTTTACCGGCAA
>JAIVJJ010000055.1 GCA_020200095.1 Acidobacteriota bacterium
AATATTCGTTTCATCATCTTGTTCCTCATCTGGTTGTAAACAAAGCCGCCGAACGTACATTCAAGTTTATATTTCGATAAAGTTTGTTGCTTAGCTGCATAGCTAAGCAACAAACTTTATCGAAATATAAATTTGAATATGCATTCGGTGGCTTTGTTTACAACCAGATGAGGAACAAGATTATGAAACGAATATTGATGATTGCTGTAATCGCCGCGCTGTTGTGCGGCACAGTGAGTGCCCAAATCCATCGCGTGGCGCAGATGAACGTCGAGCAGATACGCGCTCTCGACAAACAAAAAACCGTGGTCATACTTCCCGGCGGCGTGCTTGAAGAGCATGGTCCGCATCTTCCTTCGTTCACTGACGGCTACTCAAACGAGTGGTTGACGCAAAAGTTGGCGGAGGCGATTGTTGAGCATCCGGGTTGGGCTGTGCTTGTCTTTCCGATAATACCTCTTGGTCACGCAGGTGGGAACGAAATCGGCGGGAAATATGTTTTCCCCGGCACTTATTCAATTCGCCGGACGACGCTTCGAGCCGTATTTATGGATTTAGCCACCGAACTTGGAGAGCAGGGATTTCGCCGGATTTTCGTAATGCACGGTCACGGCTCGCCATTTCACAATCAAATGCTAGACCAAGCCGGAGATTACTTCCGCGATACCTACGGCGGAAGTATGGTTAATTTACATGGACTCGAACCCACGGCGGAACAACTGGCTAAACTTAAACTGACACCACCAAACCTAAACCTTTCAGAATCGGAAAGAAAGGAAATAGGCGGTATGGACGAGCATGCCGGATTTCAGGAAACAAGCCGTTTGATATTTTTGCGTCCAGACCTCGTTAATCCTATCTACCGCACGCTGCCACCGGTTGCCGCGAACAATCCGGTTGAGCTATTCAAAGCAGCTAAAGTACCGAATTGGTTAGGCTACATCGGTTCTCCGCGTTTGGCGACTGCCGCTTACGGCGCACGTTTGCAGCAGTATCGCGCAATGCAGAACAATGCTTTAGCAATTGCAATCTTGGACGGCTTGGATGAGCGAGAGATTCCTCGTTACGCTGATTTTATGATGAATGACAAAACGGTGCTGAGAGAACTCGAAGGGGCAACCAAATACGAAGTGGAGGTTGAACGGAAACAGCGAAACTGGATGAAGAAAAAAGGAATCGAGTAAATCTTCGCTCGCGTCAGCTGTGAATTACAGAAGAAGTCGAATACAAATTCTATTCTTTCGCAATCACGGGAAAACAAATAGCAGTGAGCAGATTTTAAATTTACTCGCTACTTATCTCTTTCTACTTATTCAAACTAAAAGTAGGTTTCAATAACGAGAGAGTGCCATTCAGATTCGTTCATCAAAAGAGGACTTGCCTTAAATTTTCCCAATTTGCGCCTAATAAGTCATCGGACGCGCCCGCGAAACAGTTACGCTGTTATGAGCGTTGTGGTAAACTCAACATTGCTAATGTTTGGTCTCGCGCCGCATCAAATCAAAAAGGAAAGGGTGTAAAAATGTCCGCAGAAGTTGGGCAAAATCGTTTGTTATCATTAGACGTTTTTCGAGGAATGACTATCGCTGGAATGGTTTTGGTCAATAATCCGGGAACATGGAGCGCGATTTACGCGCCGCTCAAACACGCCGATTGGCACGGCGCGACGCCGACCGATTATATTTTTCCTTTCTTTTTGTTTATCGTCGGCATTGCAATTCCACTCGCGCTCGGTAAAAGAGTCGAACAAGGCGGAATTACAAGAGACGTTTATCTAAAAATTTTCCGTCGTTTTGCCCTGATTTTTCTTTTAGGACTTTTTCTCGCCGCTTTTCCTTTTTTTGATTTTTCGACCTTGAGAATTCCCGGCGTTTTGCAGCGAATCGCGGTTTGCTATCTGATAGCTTCGCTGATTTTTATACACACAAATTGGAAGCAGCAAACAATCGTGGCAATCTTTTTGCTTTTTGTTTATTGGGCTTTGGTGTCATTGATTCCCGTTCCGGGCTGCGAGACAACAACAATTGATGACAAAGCGTGTAATCTGGCGGCTTATATTGACCGCTTAGTTTTTGGCGAAAATCATATCTGGCGTTCGGCAAAAGTTTATGACCCGGAAGGAATTCTTTCAACGATTCCGGCAATTTCAACTACGCTTTCAGGAGTTTTAACCGGAATTTGGCTCAAAACAAAAAGAACAGATTTGGAAAAAGTTAGCGCAATCTTCTTTTTCGGGATTGTTTTAACGGCGCTCGGCTGGTGCTGGCATTTGTTTTTCCCGATGAACAAAGCGCTCTGGACAAGTTCTTATGTTGTTTATATGTCGGGACTCGCGCTTTGTTTTTTAGGTTTTTGCTATTGGGCGATTGATATAAAAGGTTATAAAAAATGGACAAAGCCTTTTGTGATTTTCGGAGTGAACGCGCTTGCTTTATTTGTTTTTTCCGGTTTGCTCGGGCGAATTTTGGGCGTCATAAAAGTTACAGGTGCGGAAGGTAAAGAAATTACTTTGCAAAGGTGGATATTTGAAAACCTTTTTCTGCCATTCGCGTCGCCGATAAACGCTTCGCTGATGTATGCAATCAGTTATATCTTCCTATGGCTGTTTCTAATGTGGCTTTTGTATCGAAAGCGAATTTTTATAAAAGTTTAACGGCGGGGCTGACGGGACACGAAACCGCCCGCGACAACCTAAAATTTAATACGCAAGCCGAACAAGGAAGTCGCTGTTTCGCCCTCACGTCCAATGAATTGTTAGATTGCGTTTATGAGTTGGAAACGCTGTTTTAATTTTCATAAATCTTCAACTCTGAGTTTTGTGTCGGCGTATCTCCACGCCAGTTGAAACTTGCGCCCGATTTTTTTTTGCCTCATCCTTTTTGCCTTGCGCTTGGAGGCTTTTCATCAAGCCGAAAAGCGAACGCCCGCTGCCGGGATTGTATTTCAGGTCTTGGCGGAAAACTTGTTCGGCTTGCCCGTATTGTTTGTCTAGCAGTAACGCGCCGCTGAGCGATTCTCTCACGGGCAAAATTGAAGTGGGCGGTTCGCCGTAAGGCAGCATATCTTCAATTGCGGCGGCTTTACGCAGTAATTCGATTGCCGTTTGACGGTCGCCTCTGGCAAGCGCAATTGCGGCACTGAGCCTGTTTTCGTTAAGCGAGATTAAATTGGAGAAACTTTTGAACGCTTCGCCCGAAATTTGTTTGGCGCGTAATTCCACCTGCTCTTTTGTCGCGTCAAAAAGCGGTTTGCGTTCGGCTTCGGCTTCCGCCGTTTTGCCCGTCGCGGCGAAGGCATACAACAGAAATTGAGCGACGTGACCGTAATGCCACTTCCTGAAATCTTCAGAAAGTTCATTGGTCGGCATTTGCGCCGTTTCTTCGTTGGATTCGACGGAGGCTTGAAAATCTCCGGTGCGGACGTAAATGTGCGCGGGCATATGGACGAGATGACCGAAAGTGGGCGAGTTTAATTTGAGCGAACGCAGGAAATTCGCTGCTTTGAGAGCGCGTTCGGGTTCGAGCGAGTCTTCTACCGTGTGAATGTAAATATGGGTCAAACCGAGATGTTTCGGGTTGCGCTTCAGTCCGTTTTCCAGCACGCTCACCATCTCCAGAGTGTATTCCAGAGACTTGCCGTCTTTCGTCCAATTGCGGCTGAAATGAAAATACATCATGCTCATCGCATATAAAGTCGCGGCATCGTAATCCTTCGGAGAGCGTTTGTAGATTTCGCCCATCGCGTTTTTGTAAGCGAGTTTAAGCGCGGCTTTATCCCGCCTCCCGTCATCGGAGAACGCTTTGGAGAGAGCTTCGATGTAAATTCGTTCGCCGGGCGGCGCGTTCATTGCCATTGCCTTATTTATCGCTTCGCGGGCTTCCTTGAGTCTCTTTTCGTCATCGGGATTGCCGCCTCCTGTTTGACGGGGAAACTTCGCCAACGCCACGCCCCAGTGGGCGATTGCCAACTGCGGGTCGAGTTCGGCGGCACGCTCAAAAGAACGCGCCGCGTCGCCATCGTTAAAAGCGTAATAGAGCGACAATCCTTGATCGAAATATGCTTGCGCCTCTCTGTTCTTAGTCGAAACTTTGCGATGTACGAACCCCTTGTTCGGCAGCAACGCCATCGGTTTCGTCTTTAACATCTCCGGCATTTGGTGGTTTTCGTGCTGCGAATACACCGGAAGGTTGCAAAGCAGCAAAACGATAAAGGTTTGGGCAAGTATCTTCATTGATTTCTCCTCTCTCGAAACTAAAAGAAGCAATCTAACTTTGTATTCTACTGAATTAAATTTATGTTATACCGAATTTTTTATACTTCACTTAAAACACTAAAGTCAATAATTATTTGACCTTCTCCGATTTTTGCTTTAATTTACCGTCTGCATACAATTCCTCATAATTAATTACCCCGAATTACTGAAAGCAATTTTGAACTTATGATTGTGTATAATTATTGCAATATAGTTTCTTACACAAAGAATTAAATCTTCTCGAAAACAATTATAAAATGGTTCTTTTGGGGATAGGTTTTGCTTTATCGGGTTTTCTGCCAAAAATCAAAAATCGTTGCAGCAGAGTTAGTTTTTCCACATTCTTTTTAGGAATTTCCATATATTTAACAACAATCTTTTTGGCTTCGCTGTAAATCTTAAAATAGTTAAGGCGAAAAGTCGGGTAATAAATGCCCGGAAGCAAGCCGAATCTGACAGAAACACGCCGCAGAATTTTCAGCCACGTTCCGGTGTTGATTATCACGCGACCTTTTTCTTTGACCAGAAAAGCGTCGTGCGTGTGTCCGAAGAGATAGGCGCAAACTTCCGGGTTTTCCGCAAAAACAGAGCGCGCTCTTTCCAGATAAATGTGATTTGCTTCTTCGGTCGGCGCGGATTTGTAAGAGGGAAAAATCTGCATCCGAAAAAGCGTGCGGCGAATATCACGATAGACGAAATAAAGCGGTATCGAAACCACGAAAACAAAAGACCAGACAAACATACTTGCCGTGATAATCCAGCTTAAAACGTCGCCGAATAAACCGAGTGCGCGTATGACCGGATTATCTAGCAAATAATTCACATCAAAAATGCGGAGGTATTTTAGTAATTGCCCGCCTAGAGCCAAAGCCGTAACTGTCAGAAGAAGTAAAAAGGGAAGCAGAAGCCAGCGCAGAATGATATTCATCTCGTTGTAGAAATAATTTGAAACGAGCCAGTCAGGAATCTGCCGCACGTCAACCGAACGAATGTCTTTGAGCCAATCACTGCGTCCGAAAACCGAGTATTTGCTTGCGCCGCTGACAAGGCTTTCAGTTATAAAATATCCCATCGGCAAGGCGTGAATATTGCCATATTCGGTTGCTGCATTATATGGGTCAACTTGCTGCCCGTGTTCGATGAAGATTTTTCTGTCATTGATTTCGCGTATCAAAGCGAGTGAAGTATCAAGACGAATGTTGTAATCTGCAAGTTTTTCAGCGTATTCCGGGTCGCATGCCAAATCATAATCATGGTTGCCGACCACCATTGTTATCTGAATTTTTTCGCCGGTTACTTTAAATTGATTGAAAATTTCCGTGTGGTATTTGATGATTTCATCAAGCTGCTTCGCGCCTTGAACGGTTGTGAGTTCCCAAAATCCGAATGTGTCACCCGCGATTATCAGTTCAGTTTCTTTATCTTTTTGCGCAAGTCGTTGCAAGAACGCGATAAATTCTTCCGTGAAATCACAAACCATGAGTTGACCGTCGCCGCCAAAATGCAAGTCGCTGACAAAATAAAACTCTTTCGGCATAATTTTTACAATCTAAAGTTAAATGCTTTGAAAAAAAGCGTCAAATTTTTGCCTGAGTTTTTGCGAATAAATTTTTTGATAATAATTAAACGGATTTTGCTATTCTGTTTCCGTGTACGAAACTCGAAGTTACCAGCTTGAGAGAATTGATACGGGCGATTACACGCCGCAAGAATACGAGATTTTTTTGCGCGAGATTGGACTTGTCAATCGATTTCTCGGCGACGCTTGGGCTTTGAAAAAAACACTTTTGCGCGAAATCGAAAAGATTGGTTTAGGAGAATTCAGCATTTTAGATGTTGGCGCGGGTTCGGGAGAATTGCTTCGAGTTATTGCAAACTTTGCGCTAAAACAAAATCGGACGACAAAACTTTTCGGCTTGGAGCTCAACGCGCGTTCGGCTCGAGCAATTTTGGAAGAATCAAAAAATTTTACGGAAATTCACGCCATCCGCGGTGATGCCTTAAGTTTACCATTTGCTGACAAATCTTTCGATTATGCGATTTGCTCGCTGTTTACGCATCATTTTACGGACGAAAATGTTGTAAAAATTGTACAAGAAATGTCGCGCATTGCCCGCCGGAAAATATACATTATTGATTTGCACCGACATCGAACGGCTCATTCACTTTACAAAATTTTTTGCGCCGTTTTTCGCATCAGCCCGCTTGTTCGCGAAGATGGGGCGCTTTCGATTTTGAGAAGTTTTAAGCCGGAAGAGTTAGAAAATTTAGCGTTTGAAGCAAAACTTAAAGATTTTTCGGTGAAAAGACATTTTCCGTTTCGGTTGGTTTTACAGGGGAAATAGTTTCACGCAGAGGCGCAAAGCTGAAGAAGTAAAAAGATAAAAGATAAAAGCGTGGAATTGTTTTTTTTGCTTTTTACTTCTCAAAACTCAGCATTCTCTGCGCCTCTGCGTGAAATGTTACTTTTAAGCTAAATCAAACACCAGAAATTCGGTTTCGTCTTCCCGCGCCTTTATTTTCAATAAAGTTTCATCGCTAATTGCCGCGCCATCACTCGCCTGTAAAGTTTCATTGTTGAGTTCCAGAGAGCCTTTCACAACTTGCAGCCAAGCATGCCGATTTTTCGCCATTTTGTATTCTATTTCTTCATCTTTCGCCAAAATCGAACTGTAAACCGCAACGTCTTGATTGATTTTAACCGAGCCGTCGCTTGCGTCGCGCGAGGCGACGAGTTTCAGCTTTGCCGTTTTTTCTTCCGGCGCAAAATACGTTTGCTCGTAACCGGGCTGTAACCCTTCTTTTTCCGGCAAAATCCAAATCTGGTAAAGATGCGTTTCTTCGGTTTCCGAAGGATTAAATTCGCTGTGACGAATTCCGGTTCCGGCGGTCATTCGCTGAACTTCATGCGGGCGCAAAGTTTCTTCGCCGCCGGTCGAATCTTTATGCGCCAGCGCGCCGCTGGTTACGTAAGTCAAAATTTCCATATCAGCGTGTCCGTGCGTTCCGAAACCTTGTCCCGCCGCCACGCGGTCTTCGTTGATAACTCGTAAAGAACGAAAACCCGTAAAGCGCGGGTCGTAATAAGTGTTAAAGGAAAATGTGTGATATGTGTCGAGCCAACCGTAATTGGCGTGTCCACGTTCTTCGCTGCGTCTTATTTTAATCATTTTTTTATAACCTCTTGTTTCAAAACTTTTGTTGTTTCCAACTTTTATATGTTTATGATAAACCAGATTTCGCAGTTTGAAACCATCACAAGAGGCGATATTTTTCTCATACTTTTGAGTGAGCTTTAAACATCAATTCGCACGAGACCGCGTTTGATAGCGATTGTCGCAGCAGAGGTTCGGTCGGAAACCTGAAGTTTATCAAAAAGATTTTTAACGTGAGTTTTGACAGTGTTTTCGGAAATATTTAAATCAAAGGCGATTTGTTTATTTGATTTTCCGGCGACAATCATTTGCAGAATTCGCTGCTCACTCGGCGTTAAGTTTTCCTGTCCGAGATTTTCCGTTAATATCTCAGCTACATCGAAAGGAACGAATTTTTTGCCGGCAGCAACCGTGCGAATAGCTTTTACCAAATCGTTTTCCGAAACATCTTTCAAAACATAGCCGAACGCGCCGCTTTGCAAACTGCGCGAAATTTCGGCGTCGCCCGCGTGCGAAGCCAAAACAATGATTTTTGACTTTGGCGAGAACTGCAAAAATTTTTCAATTTCATCAACAGCGCACGAATCACGAAGACGCAAACTTATCAAAACCACGTCCGCGTGCGTTTTTTTGAAAACTTCAAATCCTTCATTGCTGGTTTCGACTTCGGCAACAATCTCAATTCCACGTTGTTTCTGCAAAACGCTTCGAATGCCGGCGCGAACGAGAGCCTGATTTTCAATGATTAAAACGCGAATTGTATTTTCCATAATTTTGAGTAAATTAAATTGTAAAAGAAGAAAACAAAAATTCCTTGAATTTAACGATTTCAACAGTTTAATATATTTTCTTTCTTTTATGCTCTTTTGCTATTCTACCGTTAAAATTATTATGAAAGCAGTTTTTGTTAAAGAATTCGGCGGCGCGGAACATTTGGAAATACGTGAAGTCGAAGATTTATCGAAGCCGAATGAATCGCAAATTCTTGTGCGCGTAAAAGCTGCCGGATTAAACCGTGCCGACGTTTTACAGCGCAAGGGCGTGTATCCTGCACCGAAAGGATTTCCCGAAAGAATTTTAGGTTTGGAATTTTCGGGAGAAGTCGCGGAGATTGGCGAAAATGTGAGTAATTTCAAGATAGGCGATAGAGTTTTCGGCATTACGGCGGGCGGAGCGCAAGCCGATTTTGTTTTAACTAAAGAAGCATTGATGGCTAGAATTCCTGAAAATCTAAATTTTGTTGAAGCCGCTGCGATTCCCGAAGCGTTTATCACCGCGCACGACGCCGTTTTTACACAGGGAAATTTGCAGGAAGGCGAAACGCTTTTAATTCACGCTGTTGGTTCAGGCGTCGGACTTGCTGCTCTGCAACTTGCTAAAGCGAAAAATATAAAAACTTTCGGGACATCACGTACAAAAGACAAACTCTTAAAATGCAATGGATTCGGACTTGACACGGGAATTTTGGTTGGGAAAAACTCAGTCGAATCTAATCCAAAATACTTTGCTGAACTTATTCAATTTGGAACAAACGAGAAAGGCGTTGATGTAATTTTAGATCTTGTCGGCGCAAATTATTTTGCAGCAAATTTAGAAAGTCTCGCGCTCAAAGGCAGACTCGTTTTGGTCGGTTTAACGAGCGGAGCAAAAGCCGAATTCGATTTGGGAACTGCATTATCGAAACGCTTGAAAATTATCGGAACGGTTTTGCGCTCGCGTTCAACTGAAGAAAAGGCGCAAGCGACGCGCGCATTTATCAAAGAAGTTTTGCCGCTAATTGAAAAACGTTTGATTAAACCGAATATAGATAAAATTTTTCGTTTTGAAGATGTAAAAAAAGCGCACGAATATATGGAATCAAACGAGAGTTTTGGGAAAATTGTTTTGGAGTTTTAAGAAGATTTATCGCTAATCTGCAATTTTCTCAACTCGTAATTCTTTCAGCCGCTTCGTCGGTTATAATACACAAACCCGAAACGTTTTGTTTTTTGAGCTTATTGATTTTTTTTATTGCTTCATTATAGGTTAAATTTTTCGCCAAATATTTTTCAAACGAAACAACTGACCAGCGAGGCTCGTTTAATTCGCTCGGTATAGTTTCAATTGCGACAACATCGCTTTCTTGAGAAGCCGACGTTTCTTTTAGTTTAACCTTTTTATTTTTCATTTGGGCAATTTAATGCGCAATTGTGTTTATAAACCTGCTAAAAATTCCGCAATTATAATTTTATCAAAACTTTAACACAAAATTCGCTAGTGAGTAAAAGTTTTAACAAGTTTGTAATTTCAAAAACATTTAAGTTAATTTGAGTAAAAACCCGAAACCTTATAAATTGAAAAAACTTTGTTGAATCAAAATGTTATTGCCGAAGAATTAGATATAATTATCAAAATGAATTATAGCGAAACAATTTTTCTGACAGGTTTTCCGGGTTTTATCGCCGTAAGATTGGCAGAGCGTCTGGCAAAACCGGAGACACAATTTTACTTGCTCGTTCAAAAGCATTTTGTTGAAAAAGCAATGGGTGATATAGAGGGAATTGCGCTGAAAACTAATACTCCGCTTGAAAATTTCGCGGTTATTGAAGGCGATATCACGCGGCAAAATTTTGGAATTTCAGAAAAAGATTTGGAAATTGTTCGGCGCGAAACAACCGACTTTTATCATCTTGCCGCCGTTTATGATTTGGCGGTCGAGAAGAATTTGGCTTTTCGGGTCAATTTGCAAGGCACGAAAAACGTAAATGAATTTGTTAAAACTTTACCGATTCTGCGGCGTTATAATTATGTTTCAACGTGCTACGTTTCGGGAAAACGCGAGGGCATAATTTACGAAACCGAACTCGAACACGACGCCGGGTTTCGCAATTTTTATGAAGAAACAAAATATCTGGCGGAAATGGAGGTCGAAAAATTAAAGAGTGAAATTCCAACAACTGTTTTTCGTCCGTCGGTTGTTGTCGGCGATTCGAAAACGGGTGAAACGGCGAAATACGACGGTATTTATTATTTGATAAATTATTTAAGGATGTTTCCCGCATTGCTTCGCTTTATCAACGTCGGCAACAAGAACGTGAAGCTGAATTTAGTTCCGGTTGATTTTGTCGTCGAAGCGATTGTCGTCTTAGCAAAAGATGAAAAGGCAACGGGAAAAACAATTGCATTAGCCGACCCGAACCCTTTGACAACCGAAGAACTTTTCGATGCCATTGCCGAAGCGATGACGAAAAAAAAATCAATTGTCAAACCGCCGCCGCGAGTTATCGAAAAAACTTTAATGCTCCCGTTTTCGCCCGCAATGAGCGGTTTGCCGCATTCGGGCGTACCGTATTTTTTCGTGCCGCAAACCTATGATACAAGCATTGCCGACGAACTTCTCGCGCCGCACAAAATCGTTTGTCCGAATTTTGATTCATACGTCAAAAACTTAATAAAATTTGTCGAAAAATATCCGAAATTGTAAAACGCTTGCGAATTCGAGTTTTTTATTCAATCATTGACCGAAGACTTTTCTAAATGGCAAAACAAGAAATAAAATGCGTCGGCGTCGTCGTCAAACCCAATCACAAAGAGGCTTTGGCGACGGCGTGCGAGCTTTCCGCGTGGCTCGGAAAACGCGGTATCAATATTATCGGCAAGCCGTATGAAAAATCCGAAAAAT
>JAIVJJ010000236.1 GCA_020200095.1 Acidobacteriota bacterium
GTGTAATTCAGCGTCCATTATCTCGCGTTCTATAAAGCGGACAGGTCTCATAATGGAGTTCTGGCTGATGAATTTCGTGTCGGGATAAGGTGTTAAAGCGGCAGGATAAGATTCCAATGCTTTATGTAAACCGACCTGGCTATGTCCGCTGGGATACCAGTGTTCTAGTTCAGCGAGAATTACATAGCCTTGTCGTTTATAAAACGCCGGAGCTTCATAGACAGCAGTCCATCGCCATATATTCCTAACTCCAAGCGTTGACGCCTTTTCCTCAAGCTTCGCCAGCACTATCGCGCCAATTCCTTGCCCTCGATAAGGCTGCTCAATGAATAGATTCGTTAAAATCAGCCACTGACCATTATCGTTGGTGAGTCCGCTGGCACAGCCAACGAAGAGCTTTCCATCCATGGCAACGAACGTATATCTTTGAGAAGGGCGGACTGGGTTGCCGTGTTCCATTGAGTGTTCGTCAAAACCCGCATTCATGCGTGAAAACTCGGCTTCAGTCATCTCCCGCTCGACAAGAGTAATAGTAGTCATATTGCAACAAAAGCGGGTTTTTGCCCTGCTACTGTAGAGTACTCCATCACTTATTCATGTATATCACAGTCGATAACGCTGTGCCCGAACGGTTGAAATGACGGGGGCGAAACCGAACACACGCAACTCTGAGTTTCACGGACAAGTTTGATAACAAAGTCACTGTTTCGCCCTCACGCCCATTGAATTCCTATGCAAAGTCAATCGTCAACTAAAAAAACTCCACCGTGCCGTCTCCGCTTCCGCTTTGACAGTTCAACGAAGTATTCAGGTTTTCCTTCGCTGCGAAAAGCGAGAACAAGAAATGCCCGGTGTTCTTCCACACTCCTATTCGGAATCTATTGTTCCATGCGCGTGATACGGATGAAGGCGAGATTTAATCACACTGCTCAGACGGGTTTGGCTCTTAAAGGAGTTGACCCAAATTCAATGCCGACCCGTCAATCGCTTCTTGCCCACGCTTTTTACAAACGTGAGCATTATACACCGAACGGCTTCTTTGTATCACACCTGTTAGACGCGGGTGAAAGATTATCAAACTGTTATTTAAGTTTTCTTACTCGAAATTCCTGTCCTTCCTGAAGAAAAATTAAATGCGTTACCTGACCTGTTTCGTCTTTAACGAAAGTAATTTCAATATCCACATCTTTGCGGAAGAATTTAGTTTCCGATTCGGGAAACAATTCAGTTTTGGATTGCCCGGTTGGTTGTTTCAATTCAGTAGTTAAGTTGCCTGCTTCCGTGCCGACGGTCAGAACAAAGTCCGAAGAAAATTCAAACTGATATTTTCCGACGTAATCGGCGTAAACTTTCGGGTCAATTTTTGCGATGGTTTTCTCTTTCGGTTGAAAATCGTTCCAACCATATTCGCGGGCAATACTTCGCAAAAGTTCGGGGATTATTCTTTCGCCTCTGTCCGAATTGGTCATAATCACCGCACCTTGACCCGTATTTTGATACATCACTAACAGACACTTGTAGCCTTCGGTGTCGCCGGCGTGACTGAAACGGGCGGAACGCCCCGCGCCTTCGACGGTGAATCCGAGTCCCCAATTTTCGATTTGTCGGGTGAGCATTTGATTGGTCATCTGAACGGTTAGAATTTTGTTCGATTTTCCAATTTTCGACTGTTGCAATTCGAGCGCAAAACGAGCCAAATCCGACGGCGTTGACCATAAACCGGCTGCCGCCATTTCGGGAAATGCAATCCAATTACCGGCAATTCTCTCGCCCGCGCGGTTGTGTCCGACGGTTGCCCGCTTTTGAAATCGCTCCGGCAACGGTTGCTCAAATGTGCTGTGCTTCATTTTGAGTGGGTCGAAAATAATTTCCTGCGCGAGCTTTGGAAATGGCTTGCCGCCAACGTCAACGATGAGCTGCTGCAACACACCGTAACCGCCGCCGGAGTAACGCCAACGGCTGCCCGGAATCAAGTCAACGCGAATCGGCGGAGTGTTTGCCGGTTTTGCGCCGTCAAGAATTTGCACGAGCGTCGGCAGTTCCGCACCGGCGGCGTAATTTCCGGCGACGTGGTTTGTCAATCCCGCGCTGTGGCTCACGATGCGGCGCACCGTCACCTTTTCCCGCGTCGTAAATTCGTTTTCGGGAACTTTCCACGAAACGAGTCTTCGATTCACGTCTTCATCAAGATTGAATTTGCTCGCTTGCGCCATTTGCAACGCAATCATCGCCGTCACGGGTTTGCTAATCGAACCGGCTTGAAAAAGCGTTTCCGTCGTAACCGGCTCGCGGCTTCCGGTTGCTTGCACGCCATACGCGCGCGCCCATTCGATTCGCCCGTTGTTGATGAAAGCGATGCTCACGCCGGGCGTTTTGTAAAACTGCATCCGGTCGGCAAGTTTCATCGGAACAATCGACTGACCTTTAATTGCAACGGGAAGCAGCAAACCGTTTTCGATTCGCCGGATTCTTTGTTCAACGTCGGGCGATACAGTTTGACGAAAACTTTGTTTGGGTTGAGCGAATACTGAGACAGTCGAAAGCAAACAAAGTGTTAGAAAGAGGCAAGTTAATTTCTTCACTATAAAACCCTCCACTAGAAATATCGCTTTACAATAAAACACCGTCGGCGTAGATTTTATGACAAGAATAATATGAAGCGTCTAACCTTCTATTGAACCGAATATAAGTTTTCTTATACCGAATTATTATATGTCTCTTGTATTCGCAAAATAAAAGAAAAGTTAAATTTTATCGTCATCTTGTTTTACGCCTCATGCCACAATAAAATTCGCGTGAAATTTTTCAAACGAATTATTAATTCCGGGTTTGTCAAATATATAATTCCCAAAATAATTTCGTCATCGCTTTCACGGCGAATAAAGCCACGCGCTCGCCGTCGGCGGATAAGCGAAGTTATAACCGCCGGTAATTAAAACTTCGCCGTTCGGAAGCAGTGTCGCGCTTGAAAAAATGCGACCCGTGCCGACGTTCCCGGCGGTCGAGCTAAATGTGCCTGATGCCGGATCGAAAATTTCCACGCGCGCGCCCGCGCCGGCGACGAGGACGCGACCGTCAGCGAGAAGCAAAGTCGCCGCTTGATGATTGAAACGCTGAAGACTCATATTTTCAGTTTTAAGGAAAAGTTTTCGGTTCGGGTCGAAGGTTTCCGCGCTTGCCGTTCTGTCCTTCCATTCGCGCCCGGTCGAGCCGCCCGTAATCAAAATTCTGCCGTCCGCAAGTCTCGTCGCCGCGTGTCCGTAACGCCTGACGGTCATATTTCCGGTCGAAGCAAAAGTTCCGGTCCGGCGGTCGAAGATTTCCGCGTTTGAGAGCGTCGCTTCCGGCGAGAATTTGCCTGAGCTTCCGCCCGCGATTAAAACGTCCCCGTTTTCGAGCAGCGTCGCCGCGTGAAATTTGCGTGGAGCGGTCATTTGTCCCGCCGCCAGAAAAACGCCTTTTTCAGGGTCGAAAATTTCGGCACTCGCCAATGCGGATTCGCCTGAGCCGCCGCCAGTGATTAACACTCTGCCGTCAGAAAGCAAAGTCGCTTGATGATTCGAGCGAGCCGTATTCAAGTTTCCGGCTGGCGTAAAAACGCCCATCGCCGGGTCGTAAATCTCCGCGCTCGAAAGAAGATTTCCGCTCATATCCGCGCCGCCCGTAATTAAAACTTTTCCGCCGGAAATTAGCGTCGCGGTGTGTCCTGTGCGCGCCGCGCTCATTTGCCCGGTCGGGGAAAATTGTCCGGTTGCGGGGTCGAAAATCTCTGCGCTCGCTAAAACCTCGCCTTCTTGTTAGACGGTCGAAAACGCGAGCGCGGTCGGATTCGGTCGCTCGTTCGAGCAGATACCAGAGCGAGAGAGCGTCGCGTTGTCGAGACTCGGCGAGAATCACGTCAATCGCCGTCGCGCCGCCGTTCTCGAAATCGAATTTGGTCAAAGCATCAGTAAATTCGCCCGAAGCGTCTTCGAAATACGGCGTTCCGGGTCCGAAGCCGCGCCGCGATTTGGCGTAGGCACTTGCGGGAACGAGAGATTCGCGCCCGTTAAGCGCGAGGCTCACCCAGCCTTCGGTGACGTGCAGCACGCTCCCGCCTTCTTCGTCAACATTGAGCGAGTAAGCGCAGCCGTAGTCAATCACGGTCGCCGACGGGGTGTTGACGAAAAAAAGGCGCGGCGGCGCGTTGATACGGGCGTTGATTGAGCCGCGTTCGAGTTCGAGCCGATGTTCAGCGGAGCGCGTTTCAACGAGGCGGATTCGAGTTTCCGGCTCGACTTCGACCTGACCGATGTCGGCGACCGCGATTTGCACCCGCGATGATTGGTCGGTTTCGAGCCACTCGCCGATTTTCAAACGACCGTTTTCATTGATCCCTTTTTCGGCAATTCGAGGTGTGCCTTCAAGCCGCGCCACGTCCCAAGATTTTTGCGGCGGACGATTGTAAATCAAAATGCCGATGAAAGCCACGACAATCAGTAACGCTGCTGCTAATGCAGGGCGAAGATAAAAAAGTTTTCCGGTTGTTCCAGCAGGCTTTGATTTTCCGCTACGCAGTATTTCGCTCAAAACCTTTCGCTCGGCTGCCCGGTCGCGCGGAATTTGGATTGCTTTGATTTGCCGCCGGAGAGCGAGAAAATTCGTTTCCGCCGCCCGGCACTGAGCGCAAACGGCGAGGTGATTTTTTACTTCCTCCGTCTCGAACGGGGAAAGTCTATCGTCAACCAGCAGCGAAATTTTTTCTAAATAATTGCAATCCATAACCATTTTTTTGACGCTTCCCAGCCGCGCAATTTAGCCAGTCAGCTTTAAACGACGACTCTTTTTTGCAGAGCCTTGCGCGCCCGAAAAATATCCACTTTAACTTTGGCTTCGGAAACATTCAGAACCTGCGCGATTTCCTGATAGCTCATTTCTTCCTGCTCGCGCAGAAGCAGCACGGCACGTTGATGTTCGGGCAAAACTTGCAGCATCTCGATTGCCAGTCTTGTCGCCTCATCCTGTTCATAAATCTCCGCTTGATCGGGGCGCGGCGCGTAAAATATCTCGATGATTTTGCCCAGAAAACTGCCGCGCTTTTTCGAGTTTCTGATTTCGTTAAGCGCAAGATTGCGCGCCACGCGGAACAGCCAGAACCGCGCTTCGTCCGCTTTGACAACATTCGATTCCTGACGAAAAAATCTCATAAAACATTCCTGCGCGATGTCCTGCGCCGCCTCTCGGTTTCCCAAAAAACTTTCCAAAAAGCGGCACAGACTCGGATAGATTTCGGTGAAAACCTGTGTGAATTCTTCCTCGTCAAAAGTCATAAACCTCGTGCCGCAAGCCTTTAAATGGCATTAATTTATTTGACCCGCCGGCAGATTCTTTTAGTATCTGCCGCTATCGAATGACAACCGCTCTTGAGCCGGAGTCTAATCTTCGATAGAGCCTAAATTTGTGTTTTTCATGGCGGGATTCAGCAACAGTTTCGGGAATAAGCGACGAAACACCTTTCACCTTGCGCGTCATCGCGGCGAAGAACTGCTTTTAACATTACTTCTCAACCATTCGATCATCCGGTCGGCAATGCTTTCGTCGAACTTTCCGCCTTCGCCGCTGAAAGCCGCCTGCTGATTTTCAAATGCGTCCAAACTGTGTCCCGCCTTTGGGACAATCAGCAGGCGAGCGTTGCCGGTTTGCCGCCGGTTCATGATTTGCACGATTAGCTCGTGGTCTCCGCGGCTCATAATCCAGTCATATTCGCCGTAAACGACCAAGACCGGAGCGGAGATTTTCTCCCACGCGGCTTCCACGTTCAGCTCTTGAACTTGCTGAAAATAAGTCGCCGGACGCCCGTACTGATGCGCCGGTCGGTCATACCACAGCGCAGAGAGGCGCGGTCTCTGGCGGATCACTTCGGCGGGCGTCAGTTTTTGATTGAGATACATCGAATAAAACTCGCTGAAGCCGCGCATCGCGTCGTTGATTTCGGCGGGCTTGCGTCCTGCAAGTTCCAACCTTCGCCGTTCAAGTTCGAGCATATGTTCGTACCACGTCTTTGCGAACCCGCCCGTGATGATTAACCCGCGCACGTTTTCGCCTTGAGCAATGATTGGAGCTAACGCGCCGCCGATACTCGCGCCGTAAATGAACAAGTTGTCGGTATCAACGAAGTCATAGCGTTTAAGCGCAACGAGCGCGGCGCGGAATCCCGCAAGGTCAGCTTGAAGGTCGCTTTGCGAGCAGTCGGGTCCTTCGCTGTCGCCGAGTCCCGGTCGCTCGACGCGCATCAGGACAAAACCGGATTTGCTCGCCAAAAATCGGAGGGTTTTCTCAACGCCGTCCGATGGATTATTCAATACCTCGACGGAATCGCACGACAGCCATTGCACGAACACAATCGCCGGCAGCCGCCGTCCACTCGCGCCGCCCGGTTTGGTGATGAGGGTGCGAAGCCGATGCCCACGCTCGGTGACGACCGACCCGTATGTTACATCAACGCCTTCAACCGTTTCGTGCGCTAAGGGCGTCGGCACGAGTTGAAGATTGAGCGTCTGTCCTTGCCGAACGACGCGCAAGCTAACTCTGTCTCCGGCGCGTACCGCTCTGAAAGTTGCGGCATACGTGATTGAGTCGGTCATCTCTCGTCCGTTCATCTGCGTAATCACATCGCCCTGCCTGAGACCGGCTCGCGCGGCAGGAGAATCTGTTTCGACTCGCCTGACGGTCGCTCCGGGAGAGCTGCCGGGCGCGGAAATCGAAGCTCCCCAAAAGGCTCGCCGCCGGAGCGAATCATTTTGCGCTTTCGCGCAGACGGTCGGCAGCAGAGTGAAAACAATTAAAAGAATGCCGGTCGAAATTTTCATATTTATAATTGGCGGCAGCATATTTTCTCCTTCAATAATCGCATTGATGGCAGCCCAAATCTTATCGACCCTCTTTTTAGCGAGTGCCGGACATATTGACGCCTTTTTAATCTATTTTAACCGTTGCCCAATCTCTTCGCGCCCGCCGCGCTTGAAAACGACTTCGTTAAATTCGTCCCGCTCGTTTTTGACGAAAACCAGGCGCGGCGCGGTCGGCATCACCACGAAATAACTCGTCTCCGATTCGGGCAACAGTTCTGCGCGCCAGCCGTTCGTGCGGGCGACGAACAAACGCCCGTTTTCGCTGGTGACGATGAACTCCAAGCCCGAAGGGAATTTGTATCGCCCGACGTATTTCTCGTAAACGGTCGGATTCGCCTCGACGATTGCGATTTCGTCCGGCTTCATATCGTCCCAGCCGTATTCTTTGGCGATGCTTCTTAAAATTTCAGTCGTCAATTCCGCGCCGTTGTCGGAATTCGTCATCACGACCGCGCCCTGCCCGGTTTTCAAAAAGCCGACCATAATCGCACAAAAACCTTCGGTGCTGCCGTTGTGCGAAAAGCGAAATGGTTCGGGGCTGCCTTTGAGGAAAATTCCCAACCCGGCATCGCTGTTGGCGATTGATTTATTTTGTCTCGTGAGCATCTGCTGCGTCATATCCTTTGACAAAATTCCGTCGGATTGTCCGGCGTAGGAATTCTGCAGTTCGATGACGAAACGCGCCAAATCCGAAGGCGTTGACCAGAGCGAGGCGGCAGCCATTTCCGGGTAGATGTGCCATTTGCCCGGAAGAACTCCGCCGTCGCCGCGATGACCGCTCGCCGCTTGTCCTGCCAGCGTTTTCGGCAGCAGGGATGCGTAAGTCGTGCGCGTCATTCCGATTTTTTGAAAAATATTTTCGCGCGTCAAATCGGGAAATGATTTTCTTGTCGTGTCGAGAAGGAGCTGCTGCAAAACGGTGTAGCCGCCGCCTGAATATCTTTCTTTGCTTCCCGGCGCGAAATCAACCCGAATCGGCGGTGAATTGGCGGGTTTTTCGCCGTTTAAGATTTGTAGCAGAGTTGGCGGATTTTCGCTTGCCGCGTAGCCGTCAAAGCCGTGAACCGTCAGCCCCGCGCTGTGCGTCACCAGCCCGCGCACGGTTACTTTCTTATCTTTCGTAAATTCATTTTCGGGAACTTTCCACGATTTGAGTTTTAGATTTACATCATCGTCAAGATTCAGTTTGCCCTTTTCGACGAGTTGCAGTGCGGTGACCGCCGCCACCGGCTTGCTGATCGAGCCTGCTTGAAAAAGCGTGACCGGCGTGACCAGCTGATTGCCTCCTGCTTCCAAGTTGCCGTAACCCTTTGCCCATTCAATTCTGCCGTTGTTGACGACGGCGATGCTGACGGCAGGCGTTTTGTAAAACCGTATCCGCTCGGCGAGCGACATTTCATTCTTTTTGCCCTTGATAACGACGGCGGGCAGCAATCCGTTTTCGACGTTTCGGATTCTTGTCGAGACGGGCGGCTCGGCGAGCGGCGGCGTGCGAATCGGCTGCTCACGCTTGTAAATTTTTCCGCCCTGCATCACGGCTTCGACGGTCTGCGTATTGCGGATGTCCTCCGCCGGATTTTCAGTCAAAATCACTAAATCGGCAACTTTCCCGACTTCGAGGGTGCCGTAATCCTTCTCGATGCCGATGACTTTTGCCCCGGTGTGCGTCGCGGCGGTGATCGCTTCGAGCGGTGTCAGACCGGACTTTTTCACAAGCAGTTGCAGCTCGGCGTGCAGATTTGGCGACGAGCCGCCGATGGCGTCCGTTCCGGCGGCGATTTCTATCCCCATTTCGTTGGCTCGTCGCGTTACCCGATAAGCGTGATCGAGCCGCACCTTGAATCGCTGCCAATTCTGGTCGGAAGCGGGCGGCTCTTGTTGCGGAGTCATAATGAAAAGCGTCGGCTCGAAAATGGTGCGATGCTTTTTCATATTCCGCAGAAGGTTGGTGATGACAGCCGATTCGACAGGCGTGGTGTTTGCGCCTTGAAAGGCTAATTCGGAGTATTTACTGTCTTTCGATAATGAACTCAAGCCTTCAAAAGCCAGCATATCGGCGTGCGTAAGCACTTCGACACCAGCGTTAACCGCATCTGACGGTTTGCCCGGTATCAGAACGCCGTGACTCCAAACTTTAAGCCCTTGCCGGCGCGCTTCTTCGGTTAATTGTTTCAAAAGCATCCCGGAAGTTCCGCTGTGAATTTTAATGCCGGTCGCGCCATACGCTTTTGCCTCTGAGATGACGCGGACGAGATCCGTGTCGGCAGCCGTCAGATGCCGAAACCAGGCGGTCGTTCCCGGCGGCGCCTTCTCGCCGGAAACGAATCGCCCTTTCTCGTCTTCCAGCCAGAAATTGGAATCGGGTCCCGTGATCAGCGTCGAATAATAAATGCGCGGCGAAACTGCCGTACCGTTCTTCGCGTCCGCGGCGAGTTTGGCGAGCTGCAGCCCGTTGCCGCCCATATCGCGCACGCTCGTCACGCCCCCCATCAAAACGTTACGCAAAACTGCGCTGATAATCTCGGGCGGGCGATTGATGCTCTTTAAATGAACGTGCGTATCAATCAAACCGGGTATCACAAACTTTCCGCTCAGATCCATAATCCTTGCATTTGAAGGAATAGTTCTACTCCCGGTCATAAAAATATCGGCAATACGCCCCCCAGAAACAATCAAAGTTGTCATTGGTCTAGGCTTTCCGCCGTATCCATCAATTAATGTCACATTGGTCAGTGCTATTTTTTCATTTATGATCTGAAATGGCGGTAGCTGATTAGCTGTTGTATAAGCTAATTGGGGCGGAGCGAATAATAATATAAAAAGTGAAAATAAAACCGTCTGTGTAATTAAAACTTGTAAGATTCGATGATTCATAATAGTTAATTTCCTTATCTATATATTGAAAACACCTGAATCGTCAAAAAGTTACACTGATTAATGAATTGTTCAAAATAGTAAATTACCGAGCAGGTAATCTACTGTGATCTGCGATGTTTTTTACCTTAATAATGCCTTAGGCAGTTTTCATGACAATGCGCGATCCAATTCGTATCCTTCAGCATCCAGAGCAACTATCTCAATCCATTGTATCTTTGGAAGATAAGGCAGTAAGAAAAACTGCACATCCGGATGACCGGATTCGATTATCAGTGCTTCCTCCGATGCCTCATTTTTGAAGAAAACAAACACCTTTGCTACCTTGCGAGAAACAACTCCATTTACAAAACCGGGCTTATGTATTCGCCAAAGCCATTTTCTTTCCCAGCCGCCTGACCATCCGCAGGCTCCGATATGTCCATAGGTCTTCCTATAAATATCTGTTGCAAATGGCAATGGTGCGCCAGACCCGCCGCCCTCTGTATAATAATCGGGTCCTATATATGAAATCCAGTGATGCTCTGAATCGCCTATAATATCACCGCGAAATTCCCACCTGTTGCCGAGAAATTCTCCGGACGCTCTCAGCGTCAAATTCTGAAGATTCTCCAAGTGCTCGTTCATATTACAAATGTTTACTTAACACTAAGTCAACACACTCGATATTGACACGCATTACTTGTTATTAGACCGCTAAATTGCGGCATAAACCCGAAATAAGCGCGAATTACCGCAAATGTGTCTCAAAAAGGGTCGGTTTTGAAATATTTTATTCTATCTCATAAATAAGCGTTAATGAGACTAATATGGGAAGTGTCCAAAAACCTTGTAATTTTTAATTATAAAATGCCCTAAGAAACTAATTTTATAAATAAATTTTTAACCCTGCCCGAAAAGAGTAGTTTTTGGACATCCTAGCCCCATTTCAAAAAGTATATTTCCCTAGAGGAAATTATGAAATGAATCTTCTTGTTGAATACTCGGATTTTCATACGCCACCCCATTGATCCCATCTTGCCGTAAATCCGGCACTTTGTTATACCGATTCGTCACAAATCTGTTCAAAGGCTTTTTAGTGACATATATCATTAGCTAAAACCTACGGAATTAATGCTTATTGAAAGCAAGGGTTTTTAAGTTACTAAAAAACTAAACCAAAAGGAGAATTAAGAAATGAAACGCAAATTATTAATTGGAATTATCGCCGTCATGGCTTTCGCTTCCGGCGTCGGAAATGTCGCCGCCCAATCCGATTTCAGCGGCGTCTGGACGCTCGATGCAGGCAAAAGCGCAAACGTGCCGCCGGGATTAATGCAAACTATGACCGTCACGCAAAAGGGTGATCGCGTTGAGACAGAAACAAAGTCCAAAGCCGGAGAGGGTCAAGAGCGCGTTGGCAAAGACGCTTACGTTCTGGACGGCAAAGAAACCGATTTTGCTATGGGACGCGGCGCAAAAAAAGCGAAAAGAGTCTCGAAGTTGATGGATGACGGGAATGGCTTTGTTGTGACCGAAGAAGCCGTCCTGAGCGCGCCCGACGAGGGCGAAGCCACGGTTCGAGCCAACCGCCGCTGGATACTTTCCGCGGACGGAAAAACCCTGACTATCGAAATGGTTGCGGAAAATCCGAACGACGCGTCTAAACCCAGGTCTAGATCCAGGCGCGTTTTCGTCAAAAAATAAAATGACGAAGGGGCTGCCAATGATTCGCCGCCCGGTTCTTTTCAAGGCAGCCCCTGTTAACTGAATAAAAAATGCAAAAATAAAAAGACACGAAACAATATACAAACGAAGGAGATATTTCAATGAAAAAACAATTCTTGTTAGCTTTTATAGCTTTGGTTGGTGGAAGTATTTTGTCCGTACCTCTTTGTCCCTAAACAACCAACAAACTTAAAATCAATCAAGCGTCTAATGTTCGGGAATAAATTTACACGCGCGGAAACATTATTAAAACAAGCTGCGTAACACCAAGCATTAGTGCTGAACTAATGCTTATTGAAAGCAAGGGTTTTATACTAATTATCCCGTAACTTCTACAAATAAAAAGGAGCAAAATTTTATGAGACGAAAAAGCATTTCTCTGGTTGTCGTTCTTGCTCTGCTGGCATTTGTTTCAACGGCAAACGCCTGCAGCGCCGGAGCTATTGCCGACGAGGCAGGTGATCTTGCCGTTGGAGCAAAGCTGGAAAATTTTACTTTGCCAGATTTGAGCGGCGTGCAGCAGTCTTTTGACAAATTAAAAGGCAAAAACGGTGCGGTCCTTGTTTGGGTTTCGGCGCAGTGCCCGGTCGTTAAAGCCTACAACCAAAGAATCAATCAAGTCGCCGATGAATTAAAAGCCAAAGGCATCAACCTGATCGGGATCAATTCAAATGCGACCGAATCGCTCGATTGGGTCGTATCAAGCGCAAAGGAAGTCGGTTATAAATTCCCCGTTTTGATTGATAAAGGAAACGTTTTGGCGGACAAGCTAGGAGCGAGCGTCACGCCGGAATTTTACTATTTTGATCAGGAAAACGTCCTGCTTTATCACGGCGCGCTCGACAACGACCGTTCGGGAAAAAATGTGACGATTAATTACCTGCGCGACGCTTTTGATTCGGCGCTGAGTAAAAAACCGATTAAAACGAGCAAAACAAATGCTTTTGGATGCTCGATTAAGCGCGCATAAGCTAAATCATGAGAATTTTAAGTTTAACAAAACAAACGGGGCGCGGCGCGGAGAATAAATTTTTCCGCGTCGTATTTTTCATAAGTCTTTGCGCGTTTTTCTCCCTTACAAACTCCTGCGCGCAGACAAAAAATCCTACACAAAAATCGCCTGCTGAAACGAAACCGCGGGCGGCAAATCAGCCGCGCGTGACGCAAATCGACAACGCAAAAATCAAACAGCTTCTCAAACCCAATGGTAAGCCTCTGCTCGTTAATTTCTGGGCAACTTGGTGCGGTCCGTGCCGCGAAGAATTCCCCGACCTGGTCAAAATTGACGATGAATATCGCGGAAAAATTGACTTTTTCACCGTTTCGCTAGATTTTATCGAAGAATTAAACACGGGGGTACCAAAATTTTTGAGTGAAATGAAAGCGGAAATGCCAACCTATTTGCTCACCAGCGCAGATGAAAATACGCTCATCTCCTCAATTGCCAAAGATTGGAACGGCGGTCTGCCGTTCACGATTCTTTACAACGAAAAAGGCGAGATAACTTATCTTCGGCAGGGAAAGGTAAAGCATGAGACATTGAAAAGCGAAATTGAAAAAACATTGGGCGAAGTGAAATGAGGCGAGGTGAAAACCTTTTGTTAATTTTAACTTTTCTCACGATTTATTTATGTATTAACTGTGCGAAAAACACACAGAGAGCATAGCGGGTAATAAAAAAACAGACACAGCTAAGAAAGACTTCCGGGAATTATTAGCTAAAGTTAGTGAATTTAGTAAAATAAAACGGTGGTGTCGAAGTTCGACCGCTATTTGTTTTGTAAGGATATCAATGGAATTTTGATGCGAAAGTTCAATTTGCAGCGAATACTAATTTTTTCGGCAGGCTGGATTTTGCTAGCATTTCTCTTTTCGGGTCTGTCCTATTTTTCCAACGCTCAAGGAGCCCGCCCCCGACCATTCGAATGGAAAAACGCCTTTTTATCGCAAGCGATAATTTACAGCTGGGCAATTCTCTCACCGCTAATTGTTTTCTTCGCCAAACGATTCCGCTTCGAGCAGCGAAATTGGTGGCGCCTGTTACCCGCACATCTTGTTGCGGCGGTTGTTTTTCTACTGCTTCACACAGCTATTCATGTCATCTTCGTTAAAATTGTTGATCCGCCATTGGTTACCGAAAGCGGTGGTTTTTTGGCTTTTACATTAAGGATAACCATTGGAAGGTGGGCTCTGGATTTGCCGATGTATTGTTTTCTGTTGAGCAGCATATACGTGGTCGATTTTTACCGGCGTTTTCAAGCCGAACAGTTAAAATCTTCAGAACTGAAAGCCGCCCTTGCCACCTCGCAGCTTAATGCCTTGAAAATGCAGATTCATCCGCATTTCCTGTTCAACACTTTGAATTCGATTTCCGCCTTGATGCACAAAGATGTAAAAGCAGCAGATAAAATGGTCGCCCGGCTCGGCGATTTTCTGCGCATGACGTTGGAGAGTTCCGGCGACCGCGAAGTTTCGCTCAAACAAGAGATGGACTTTGTCGGGCACTATCTGGAAATCGAAAGCGTGCGGTTTCAGGACCGACTCGTGGTCAAGATGAACATTGATCCGGAAACGCTCGCGGCGCGAGTTCCGAACTTGATTCTCCAGCCGATTGTTGAGAACGCGATCAAACACGGCATTTCTCAGCAAGAAAGCGTGGAAAGCCTGATTATTTCGTCTAAGCGTCACGGGGATAGATTGCAAATTCGCATCGAGGACAGCGGACCTGGCTTACAGCCTTCAAATGAAAACGGCAAAGGCAGCAGGAACGTTGGTATCGGGCTTGCCAATACCCGCGCAAGACTCGCGCATCTTTATGCGGAGAACTATCGTTTTGAAATAAAGAATGCGGTCCCGCATGGTTTAATCGTAACGCTGGAAATTCCCTTCGAGACAATAAAAGGTTTGCAGATGGAAACGGACCAGATTGAAATCAAATGACGAAATCGGAAATCAAAGTTCTTATCGTTGACGACGAATTGCTGGCGCGGGAAAGAATTCGCTTACTTCTCAGTGAGCACGCTGACATAAAAATTGTCGGCGAGTGCGTAAACGGGCGGGAGGCTGTCAACGCGGTGCACAACCTTACTCCCGATCTGGTATTTTTGGATATTCAAATGCCGAAAATGGACGGGTTTCAGGTAATCGAAGAAGTCGGAGTTGAGCGGATGCCAGTGACCGTTTTCGTAACGGCTTATGACAAACACGCCCTTCGTGCATTTGAGGCGCACGCACTTGACTATTTGCTCAAACCTTTCGACCACGACCGCTTCGACACCGCTTTGCAAAGAGCCAAAACCTTCGTCCGTCAGCAAAAACTCGGCGAAATCAACGAGAGTTTGTTCGCGGTGCTGAAAGACTTAAAACCTAAGAGTAATGAATTACCTTCGGTAACCGATAAGGCTGCTAATGAAGAACCAATTGATCGAGTCGTCATTAAATCGGGCGGGCGCATTTATTTTCTTAGAGTTGAAGAAATTGATTGGGTCGAAGGTGAGGGTAATTATTTAAGTCTGCACAGCGCTAGCGGTACTCATTTGATCCGCGAAACAATGAGCGCCTTTCATGCCAAATTGGATCCCAAAAAATTTCTTAGAATTCACCGTTCGACAATTGTTAATATTGAACGTATCAAAGACTTACAACCGCTTTTCAAAGGCGAATACATCATCTCTTTGACCGACGGCAGGCGCCTGAGATCAAGCCGCGGTTATCGCCATGAGCTTCAACCATTTCTGAACCAAGCGCGATGAAATTATGAACGCATAAATCCAGTTTGGCTCATCTTGCCGTTAATCTGCCGCTTTCCTCCCAGTTCGGGGAGTGTTCGCGCAGGTGGATGTAAAACATACACGAAATGTTTTCGGGAAAAGGAGTGAAAGTTTTAGGTGTAAATTTTCAGGAACAAGACAAAACTGACCCGAATGATTTTCTAGAATCCAAATGAGGCACCTACCTGACAGTTTTAAATGGCGATAAGATTGCGCAAGTGTATGGGGCAACCAGCGTTCCGGCTTTTGTTGTGATAAATCGCGAAGGTAAAGTGGTTTTCACTGCCCGAGGATATAATCCCAACGTTGGAAAACAGTTGACAGAAGCAATAGAACAAGCTTTATCCACTAACGAACAAAACATTTCCTTATGAGAAAACTACTGCATTGGTCTGAGGTACAAATACCAGTTAAAACCCACAAATAAAATGTATTCAAAAACAAATAAAATGCGATTTCTTTTTCTTATGATTGTTAGTATTGTTGTTACTCATCAACAATTTCATCTTTCTGCCCAAACCAATTCAAATCAATCTCAAACTAACTCAGGCAACAGACAGGCAGATTCGGGGAAGCTGGTTCCGAAACAAGAAACAATAACTGCAAATGGCGCGTGTTTCTCGAAACGGCGAAAAGGTGGAGAGATGCGGTCAATAAGCGGGGCGGCAACGTCACAGTCGTACATCTGCCTGAAATAGGCGTTCGCGGAAACACGCATTTTCCAATGTCGGATCTGAATAATCTCGAAATTGCGGGTATGATGCCCAGTTTTCTTAGAAAGAAGGGTTTGGATCAATAAAGTAGAGACTTATAAACTAAGAAAGTGATGCGTCCAAAAACTAGACTTTTCGGACACCTCTGAATTTTAGTCATTTGAATCTTATGATAAAGGATTTAAGACTTTGGACAGAGTTTTCGGACAGTCGGTAAGTTTGTCTCAAAAAGGGTCGTTTATGAGACACATTTTACTATAGCTCCACAAGATTAGGACACTACCGCCGATTTTAAGAGGAAAGCCGTGAGCGTCAAAACTCGCGGCTTTTCTAATAAATCATTTATACTAGTACTTATAGCTTTAAGCTAAATAACCATCTAGGAGAATTAAAATTATGAATTGTCCATCCTGCAATGCTCAATTAAGTATGACAGCCCGAGAAGGCGTTGAGATAGATTATTGTCCAAACTGTCGCGGCGTTTGGCTGGATCGCGGTGAACTCGACAAAATTATTGAACGTTCGGCGGCTGATACTGAATATAAAAGAAACGATAAGTATGATGAACCTAAACAATATAATAAGTATGACCGCGAAGATCAACATTCACATACAAACAAGAAATATAAGAAAAAGGAATCTTTTCTAGGTAACTTATTTGATTTTTGATTAATTTATCAGTCGGCAAAATGAGCACAAAAATTTTGATATTTTTCTCCACCTGGCTGCCATTTTCGTAACGGCTACCAATTTTCTGTATCACTTAAAAGATACATCGCGCCAAACAAAAAAGCCGCAAGCGTAAAAACTTGCGGCTTTTTTGTTTGTATTCAATTGAATACATTTTTGCAGTTTTTGTTATTCTTCGTCCTTGATTAGTTTCCTTAACTGTTCAGCAAGTTCAGGTGTCATTTCCACTTTATGTTCTGCTCGCGCGTGTTCTGCTGCCTGACTTAGAATTTCTTCCTCACTTACAGCACGTATTTCGCCTTCACAACTAAAACCAGCATCACGACAGCTTAATGTTTTCATATTTTGCTCCTTTCGATATATTATTAGATTGATATTTCATCCATTATTACAGGCACTTAGATTACTTTTCAAATCAAGTATGCAGAAAAAAGAAGAAAGCCGTAAGCATCAAACCTTGCGGCTTTTCGCTTTTAGAAATGTCCTCCTTTTGGAGGATTTAATTACTAACCTAATTTCCTTAGAATCTCTTAAAAATCAAAAAAAGTGTTCGGAAAATTTTCTTCAAATGTGTAGAATTTTGTTTCTATTTTATTACTGTAAGCTGCGGGTGAGCGTATTGCTTAGATTTCGCAAAACTCCTAATCCATTAGATATAAAATGGCGTTGGAGGTTTTGGCAAGATAAATATATGATACGCCGCAGATACCAACTTTTTTAAGTGTAATGCTCTCACTTACATTACGTCGCAAGAAAAAGAAAGAAAAGCCGTGAGCCTTAAAACTCGCGGCTTTCTATCGTCATTCATTGGTTTAAATTATCGTTCACGCTTTTTGTCCGAAGCTGTTTTTAATGCTTCAAATGTCGGTGCCCATAAACCGATAAATATTCCTTCCAGCTTTTTGCCCGACAAAAATAAAGCAATTGACGCTCCGATTGAGCCAATTGTCAAAATGTGGAAGAAACTTACACCTGTTGCCTGTATTGTAGATTTGTCTACCTTATGAAGAACCGATTCGGCAATATCCCTTTTGGTTCGGTGTTTGCCGAAAAATCTTGATTCTGTTGCGCTGTTGCTGCTTGTACCATAAAACCCTCCCTTGCTTACTTGTTTTTTATTTTGAAGAGCTTTGAAACTCGTCACTGAAATTTTCCCAAAAGAAAACTTACCTGTTCTTCATCCCCATCGGAAAAAAAAGCCCTACCTTATTATCCGTGTATAACAATCATACAATCGGGGAAGATTATTACGGCTATAAGAAATTTCTATGCCACTTTTGAATAGTCCCACAGAAGACGTCTCAAAGAATTTTTTTTGATTTGATCTTTTCAGATAATTATTTGATGTGAGATTACTTAGCAGAATAATTGGGTAACAAAAACGACCTTTCTACAAAATTTAACTTTTCTAAAAATAGCCCCTTTAAATGTTGTCATATATAGACTTAGTCTGCCATGGGTTGCAGAGGACGCCAAGGTTAATCGCAAAGGTCGCTAAATGATTTTTGAGATAGCTTCTAGTTATTAACCGCTAAACTGCGGCATAAATCCGAAATAGGCACAAATTGCCGCAAATCCTGTCTCAAAAAGGGTCATTTATGAGACTTTGGAAAGTCGCTGTTTTGCCCTCATGTCCATTGATTTGTTGGGCGGCGCGTTGCAGAAACGGGTTGCTTAATTTTTGACCTTCGGATGCGGAGCGTCAGAAATAATTACGTTATTTTCCGGTCATCGGACATTCAATAAATTATGCTAAATGCTCCCGCCAGTTACAACTATCATAAGCGTTTTGCGCGACGCGCAACTCT
Organism: Acidobacteriota bacterium; assembly: GCA_020200095.1. Classification (GTDB taxonomy): domain Bacteria; phylum Acidobacteriota; class Blastocatellia; order Pyrinomonadales; family Pyrinomonadaceae. Next base: position 18,453 of record JAIVJJ010000236.1, read on the forward strand.
TCGTCGGTTTCAAAAAAATCAACCGCCCCACTCGTGATTTCATAAAACGCGCCGACCACGTTGATTTTATTGCTTGCAATTGCCCTTTGAATTGCCGGTTCTTTCTTAATATTGGCGACCTGCTGGCGCACGTTGGCGACGACGGCTTCGCGCAGTTTCGCTTTTTCGTCGCGGATTTTCGGAATCTTCGACACCGACGGCACGATTGAATTGAGCAGAGCCTGAATGCTTGGCGTTTCCCGCGCGCGTTCTTCAGCGGGCAGCAAAGCTGCTTTAATCGCGCCGCAGCCTTCGTGTCCCAGCACGACGACGAGATACGTTTTTAAGTGTTCGACGGCATATTCGATGCTGCCCGTCGTTCCCATCTCAACGACGTTTCCAGCGACGCGCGTGATAAAAAGACTGCCTAAACTTTGGTCGAAAACGATTTCCGTCGGCACGCGGCTGTCGGAACAAGCCAAAATGACGGCAAACGGCGTTTGCCCCAAAATCTGGGCGCGACGTTCTGCAGCGGAAAGTTCGGGACGGCGCGCCTGACCACTGAAAAATCGTGCGTTTCCGGTTTTTAATGCTCGAAGCGCTTCCTGCGGACTACGGGCAATTGGGTCTCGTAATTTAGCGATTTCTTCCATCGTCGCGCCGCGCTTAACTGCATCTGCAATTTTGGGGTCTTGTAAGTTAGTATCCAGTGATGGAGACGTTGGGGTTGGTGCCGTTGTTTGTCCTTTTGCCGATAAGCCGCCGAGTGTCAAACCGCCGAAAGCCAGTAAAGTTTTACATACATCTCTTCGATTGATTTTATTTTCGTTCATTTGTTCCTCCGAACTCGTTTATCATACCGCACGTCCGTTAAGTTTTGCTTTGCGGAAGCCGCCGAACGGCTGAGATGACGTGGGGCGAAACCGCCACCACGCAAGCTAAAATTTAACGAGCGACGTTCATACAAAGCCGCTGTTTCGCCCTCACGTCCATTGGTAGGATGAAAGACGGGCTTTCAATCTTCCGTTGAAATTGACCCTCCATCGGCGTAAAATACTTACGCCCCCGGCACGTTTTGTTTGTTTGATAAAGAACCGATTGATAAACCATTTGTCGCCAACAAGGTGAATGCTTGGCGCGGGTGGCGGTCAGTCTCTAAACTAAATTCATGAGCCGAAATTTGTTTTTCAAGATTCGAGTTCCATCCATTGGTTAGGCGACCGCCGCTTATTAAGCCATTACCCGATACGACCATAGACCACCAAAAATTGGTGAAGTCTCCAATAGCTGACTGGAACAGTAACGCTAGTTCAAACTTTGAACAAGGTCACTGCAAAAAGGCATCATCGGCAGCATTTCCGGTTTAATTCAACATTCTTTCTCAGCAAACTCGTAACGCCAGCCGGCGAGTATCAAGATAGCCCGCCGCAGTCCGCAGATTCGGCAGGTCGGTAAAAGTTTGTGCTTGACTGCTTCTTTCATAGCTGATTTGTTAGGCTGCTTTTAAGTGACAATATAGAATTTATTCTTCTGGATTTACTGCAACATAAACACTATTACTCTCACCACCATAATTCTCGATGCCTCGCCAAATGAAACCAAGTTTTTCGACAACTCGCTGTGAGGCAATATGTTCTGGATCGGTTAAAGCCACTACTGAGGAAAATCCCAATTCCTTAAATCCGTATTTCAAACAAGCCGCCGCTGCTTCCGTCGCAAATCCCTTTCCCCACGCTTGACGAGCCAAAAGGTATCCTAATTCGATTTCTCCGCTATTTTCAAGACGGGCAAAACCGCAACTGCCAATAATTCTTTGGCTTGCTTTTTCCACAATTGCCCAACGACAAAATCCATTCTCCGCTTGATAAGCCACAGTCCAATTAAGGAAGTTAATTGCTTCATCAACAGATTGATATGGTTTACCCGTTCCAATATGCAGCATAATTTCAGGATCGCGGCAAATCTCAAATAAGGCTTTGACATCAACAAGTGTCCACGTTCGCATGAGAAGTCTGTCTGTTTGAAGTATCTCTTTCATTCTTTTCACTCAACAGGTCAGCAGCCTAACTAGTTATTATACCGCAAAGTTGCGGCATAAATCCGAAATAGGTGCAAATTACCGCAAAGGCTTGTCTCAAAAAGGGTCATTTATAAGACACTTTTTGGTCTGGTTTCATTGTGCCATAAACGGGCGTTTTTGAGACATTTATTGAGTGGGTAAATTTTTCTCATCTCTGAAATAAAGGAAAAAGTCTTATAATTGTTGATGAAAAGCTCTTTCGTCGTTCAACTGGTAATGTTTCCAAAGAATTGATTTACCCGCCTCCTTTTCAGCAGCTTCTAAATCACACTCACCTGATTCTTAAACGATCACTCGCCCTATTAAATCTTTATACGCGAAATCAAGCCGAAAACTGAAAACTAAAAGAAAAGTTCTTCTGGCATCTTTCGTTATGAAACTATAATCGAAGTTTGTGAGCGAGCTCGATAAACAGGACAATGTTCTTACCGGAGAATTAAAAATGAAAAAAGTTGCAGCGTCCCTTTTATGCCTTTTTGTTTTCGGCACTTTCGCTTTAGCGCAATCAGACATAATTATCCGGCCCAGGATAGTTCCGGCTCCTTCTCCTTCAAGAACGATAGCGACTGGTCAAACCGATTCATCCACCCAAAAATTAAATAAACGTCCTCCTGTAATAAACGGCAATTCGGGACAGAGTAGTGACATTAAAGACAATCGCACCACTTCACTCCCTCCTGTTCTGACTGACGGTAATTCGAAGGGCCGTACGGAAGCTTCCCCGCAAAACGAACAGCCTGTTACCGAAGAGGAGGACGACGGCGAAATCATCAAAGTTGAAACTAACCTTGTGACGCTGCCCGTGTCGGTTCTTGACCGGGACGGACGTTTCATCTCCGGCCTCGAGCAGCGGGATTTTCAAATCTTCGATAACGGCGTCCAGCAAAAGGTCGAATATTTTCAATCGGTCGAATCCCCCTTTACTGTCATTTTATTGATCGACGTAAGCCCTTCAACCCAATATCATATTGATGAAATACACGAGGCGGCGATCGGCTTCGTCAACCAACTGCGCCCGAAGGATAAAGTGATGGTTGTTTCCTTCGACGAAAATGTTCACGTTCTGAGTCCAGTCACAAACGACCGTAAGGTTCTTGAGGAAGCTATTCTCCAGGCCCAATTCGGCAGCGGAACGAGCCTTTTCGAAGCCGTCGACTTTGTCATAAACCGGGAACTCAAACAAATTGAAGGCCGGAAAGCGGTCGTGCTTTTTACCGACGGCGTTGACACTACCTCTTACAGAGCTAGTTACCAAACTACCGTTCGTGATGCCCAGGAGACGGATGCACTTATTTACCCGATTCGTTATGACACTTATCAGCCGCCGCAACCGCAACAAACGCAGCCGCAACAGACGCAGCCGCAGCAACAACCGCAGCCGCAGGGGGGAGGCAGCAGCAGTAGGACAAGTGTCATAATAGGGGGAAGAAACGTTCTACTCGGTCCTGCAACTCGCGAGGAATACGAAACCGGCAGAAGATATTTGGAAGAACTTGCCCGCAACAGCGGCGGCAGGACCCTGGAGGCTCTTAACAATCTGAGCGGTGCTTTTTCCAATATTGCCGAGGAACTCCGGCGCCAGTATTCCATCGGATACTATCCTGAAAAAACGGGACAGAAAGGCGAGCGAAGGCAGATAAGGGTTCGTGTAATGCGGCAGAATGTTGTGGTACGGACTAAATCAGGTTACGTCGTCGGCGCTGAAAACAAAAACCTGAAAGGAAAATAAGTCCTTACGGCTTAAGTTATTTAATTTTTCGTGATTCGGGTTTTTGTGAAAAATAACCTTTTCTCGCCCTCGGTATCGGGCGCTCGACATCGGTAGAAATTACGACACTCTCATCCCCATATTCGTTAATTATTATTGCTTTCATTTCTTTTCCTTACTTCAAAAACAGTCTTGAAAAGATTGTTTATGACACAAATAATATGCCTTTAGATTGTTTTGTAACCGGGCATTATTGTTACAAACTATTCGCAGTAACCGAAATTTGCCAGTAATTACCGAGTTTCGGCAAACGGGTTCAAAATAACCCAGATTAAGAATGCTATCCACGTCAAAGCAAATAGCACAGGAGCCGCCAGTGACAAAGGTTTTGAGAAGGAAAAGGCTGTTGTTCGTTTATCTGCCGCGCTTTGACCAAAATAAGTATCAACTGTCGTGCGATAATCAGGAACTATTTCTCGCAGTCTTGAGTATATAAATGCACAATAGCGCCAGTGCTTATACTGGAGTAAGAGCCAGAAGAGAGTAAACACCAATGCTGCAACTGTCAGGGAAGCCAATAAACCGAAAGGTCTGTCTTTGTTGTAGAGAATTGCAAACACAGAAAGCAATCCTATTTCAACGGCAGAAAAATAATTCAAACGGTCGTGGAAGAGCCGCTCTTCGTGAAGCGCGTGTTGCCACAATCTATTGAGTTCATCCTGCGAGGGAGAAACTGAGTCTGAAACTTGTTGATCCATAATAATTTCATACTGGGGCCAAAAATCATCCAAGTTACTACGAAGACCCCGGTTGACACGCGCTAATTATTGCCGGAGCCGTTATGTGCCGGGCGCTCGGTACCCGACTTGACTAGCCTTGTGCAGGGCTTCTATCGTCTCATCGACGGTCAGGAGGACTGTGGTTTCCAACGAGCTAAGTGCGCCACCTGCACTAAGCGCCAGCGCAACCGCTGCCATGGACACGTTGTCTGGAGCCTCCCACAGGGTGTAGCCATCGTGCGTGCCGAAGGCATACCAGACCCGTGGAACTTCCCACCGACCGACTCGATGTACGACTGAGCGGCTTTTCGGCGGTCTTCTGGATTACTGATCAGCCTTGCCCAAGTTTCGGGCGTGTAACTGAACTTTGATAGATATAGCGGCATGGTCTCTCCCTCCAAAATTTCAGGCATTTAACCTTGTATTATACTGAAATAATTCCGAATATAAATTATACGGAATTTCCAAACAGTTATATTTCAATTGTTTGCCGCACATTCATCGGACAAAAGCCGAATTGTTGGCAAAATAAAAAAAACTCTTTCAATCTGTCTCAAAAAGGGTCCTTTATGAGACGGTAAAATCATTTTTTAAGGCAAGAATCTTGTTTATTCCGGCTTTTCAATATTTGATCGAACAAGTAGATGTCTTTATCGCCAAATAATTCGCGAACGGTTATCATCATTAAAGCTTGAATTATTTTAGTTGTTAAGCTTTAAAATTAGAATTTCAATAATAAATTTCTTTTTTGAACAAATTTTTATGATCACCGTAGCAAATCGAATTTATGTCAAAGTAGAGTTCTCCGACGCTTTTGAGAAGGTGTTTCGCGAAAGAGCAAGGTTAGTTGATGAAATGCCCGGATTTATTTCCAATCAAGTTTTACGCCCGGTAAACGAAGGAGACCCTTATATTGTTTTTACTCTTTGGAACAGTCGCGAAGATTTTATGAATTGGGTGCGATCCGATGCTTTCGTCAAAGGACATGCTCAATCAGGAACCCTTCCAAAAGAAGCGTACTTTAAACCTAATGTTTTAGAAATGCATGAGGTCATACAAGATTCTTCGAGACCGGATCTGAAAGCCGAACTTAGGGGCGGACCATTTAAAATGCATTGAAATCAGTTTTTGATGATTCCTTGTTTTCATCTGTCTCAAAAAGGGTCATTTATGAGACGCTTTTTGGTCTGTTTTCATTGTGCCATAATTGGGAGTTTTTGAGACATAAACATGATTTTTTATTTTGAGTAATTCATTGCTCGGGACTGCCCAAAAAACTCTATTTGTTTTTGGACGCTGATATTTATTTGGTTATTAACCAATTCATGAAAATGTCCAATAACTACTCTTTTCACGCAAAGTAACAAATCCCTCGACAATATCAATGTTTTCAGGGCATTCTTTAGATTTTCGAAGTTTTTGGACACCATAGAATTATGATTATCAGAATGTCAAAACCAAATTCCCAAATGGAGGTATATTCGACTCTCACAGCCCATCAGCAGAAACTAAAATTCCTTGGTGAAATAGATATTACAGTTAAACAATATAACTCTTTTCTGTCCGAAAACCCTGTTTTGAGGTGCTCTTAGACTATCTCAAAAAGGGTTTTTCGACATTTCAACTAATTTGGAAACCAAGGCATAGGAATATAATGCTTAATTTTCAATAAAATCACTTTGGTCAGTAACAATTTTGAGATTTGTTACTGTAAAAGTCGCCATGTAATTTTCCCGTTCGATCTTTAAATCAACTTTTGGCTTTGGAATAAGGTCAAGAATTTTTATCTCGTAGTCTTCTATCCGAATACTCTGCGGTTCTAAATTCGTATTCAGTTCAAATATCTCTAAGTTGTTATTTGTTTTTGTTAAACTCATTTGTAACTGCAATCTGGCATTACCTTCCCAAATACAGTCAACACCCTCTGGACAGCGCGAATCCTCAACTACGGAGAGAAACTTAAAATTGAACCCAATATCTGGAGAATCTATTTGAGTCTCTTGATTGATACGAAGAGTTAGTTTACGAATGACTGCCATAATTTTTTTATTCTGAGTAAATCTTGAATTAGATGTTTGTCTCTATACATAACTTTATTAGTAACAAAGTAATAAGACAAAATTAATTAATATAAATACCTGGAACACAAGCATCTTTGTCCGCTTTTACAAAAGATTTTGAAGGGGCTTTTAATCTCTAATTTGAAAACTCAAGTTTTCCTCAAGTCCTTCGCGCTATCATCATACTTAGACAATTCTATCTTGCTGAAAAAGGAGATTCTATAATGAGATATTTACATTTTTTACGGTTATTAGTAGTTGCCATATTAATGGTTTCACTCTTAAGTCCTAGCGTAGTTGCCTTGACACTTAATGAAGAGGGGTCTTCGCGTCCGACTGAAATCGATGTCAGAGGCGCGCACGGAGTTCCGAAAGGAACTGCTCTGCGAACTCCGACTCAAACACAGTTAAAGGCTTTGGACTCACTTCGCGGCGTGATAAACGCGCCGCTTCAAGTGCGCTATAATGGCTTGACGGCGACGCCTCGCCACCTTTTCAGCTATGACGCTTATCTAACGTCGCCGAGTTCGGAAAATCCCGAAAAGATCGCTCGAAATTTTCTTGAGCGATGGAGAGGAATCTTCCGTTTCAGTGATGGCGATTTAAGAGGATTGCGACTCAAAAGTCGCGCAACTATTCCTGATGCCGGAACAACCGTGATGGTCTTTGAACAGCAAGTCAACGGTCTTCCGGTTTATCAGGGCGAAGTTTTGGTTAACGTTAATCGCGCGGGACAAATTATCAGTGTCGGCAGCGAAAGTTATCCGCAACTGCAAATCACCAACTCGGAAACAATTTCCCCATCACAAGCGATTTCCGCAGCCGCTTCCGCGCTCGGCATCAACAACTTCGCTCCGCAGTCCAAGGGAACAACAAAAGTTTTAACTACTTATGGGGATTTATCACCGGAATACGTGCAGGCTCCGAATTTCAGCGGCGGCGTTTTTACCGATGACATCGCGGTAACGCGCACCGTCTTTCCGACAGGCGATCAAGGGCGGCTGGCTTACAAGTTTACTCTGACTACGCCTCAGTATGAAGGCATTATGTGGGAAGTCATCGTAGACGCTCAAACAAGCGATGTTTTGCGGCGCATCAGCCTAACTGCTTTTAACGGCGAGCCTGGCGGCGGTCACGGCACAAACCGACGTTCGACCTTACGCCCAGATTTGCAGGACATGGTTGAAGGTTACAATCCGCTGGGAACGGCTAAGGCAAAAGTTTTCGACGCTCTGCCGACGACGTTTTCCGGTCGCTTCGGCTTTGGACGCACTCAAGCAGGCATCGCGCCTAATTATGCGGCGGAAAGCGTTACAGCCCGCAACAGCGGTCGCGGTTTCCGATTCAGCTTTGTTTCAGCGCGCAACGAAAATCCTCTTTTTTACGTAAGCCCTTTTTCGCAGGTTTTGCGCGGCGTGCCGGATGCCCAAAACCCGACGGCTGAATCTCCTTTCGGATGGTTTTATCTGCCGACAGATACCGGCGGCGGAACCATCGCGTCTGCCGACAATAACCGCGCGGCAACAAACGCTTTCGGTTACACAATGTCAACCGAAGCCAAAGATCGAAACCTCGCGGAAAATTCGCCGAATGGTGATAAAAACCAGCCCTTTTCAGCAGATTTGACGCCGCTCTCTTCGAACTTCGCGCTGCGTGACGGGCGCGTTTTGTCTTCGGTTTTCCAATCGAATTACACGGAAGGCAATAATGTCTTTGTAGCCGACGACCGTGCGAACGATAATGAATCAACACACGGAGTCAAAGGCTTTGCACTTAATCGTCAGTTCACGCAAAATTATTTCGATTTTACAAACGGTTACGAGTTTGGCGGCGCGGATGCCGTCGCTCCGGCTGGTGGCGCAGTAATTTATCCCACAAGCGCGAATGCGGACATTTATTCCGGTACGACTACTCTTTTTCACTACAACAACCTGATGCACGATTATTTGTACAGCATCGGTTTTACAGAAAATCTCTGGAACTTCCAGCAGGATAATTTCGGCAAAGGCGGCACGGGAAAAGATGCCGTCAGCGCGCAGGTTCAGGACGGTTCAGGAACGAATAACGCCAATTTCGGCACGCCTGCTGAAGGCGGACGCCCGCGCATGCAGATGTTTCTGTTCACCGACAGCACATTTCACCGTGCCGACGGCGATTTCGATTTTGACGTTGTAGCGCACGAATACCACCACGGCGTTTCCAATCGCTCGGTAGCAAAAGGCAGTTCGGGCGGTCTCGGGCTAACTCTGGTTGGCGAATCCGGCGGGCAGGGCGAAGGCTGGTCTGATTACATCGCTGCTACAATGACCGACGACGATGCGGTCGGCGAGTTCGTTACGGGCGAGTTTGACGTAGGTATTCGCCGTATGCCTTACACTAACTTCCGCTGGTCATACGGCTCGATTAACCAGCGCATTCTTAATCGCCGCGATCAACTTGCGCCGGACATTGACGGCGGAACAGGCACACCTTTCGCCGTTCACCGTACCGGTGAAGTATGGTCGGCGACGCTTTGGGATATGCGCGAATTGCTCATTATGAAAGACCCGAACGGCATTTTCTTTGACGGAGATCGTCGTCTCGGCGGCGGCACTAGTTTCTTTATCGGCAACCGTCCAGTGCAGTCATTGGACGGGAAGCATCCGATTGATTATCGCGCTTCGTTTAATACAAACGACGCAGCAACTATTAAAGCGGACAAAGCTATTGTTCGTCCCGGTTTGATTGCCAATGAAATTGCTAACAACGGCGGAAGCCGCAAAGGACCGCTCGCCACGGCTGTTTCCAAAGGAGCGCGACTTTCCGACACGTTAGTATTGCGCGGCATGCAGCTTTCTCCGCTTAATCCTTCGATGGTTGATTCGCGCGATTCGATTCTTCTCGCTGACCGCGAACTTACGGGCGGTGAAAATCAGGCTATCATCTGGCGCGCTTTTGCCAGCCACGGCATCGGTCTCAGCGCGGAATCCACAAGCAATAACGTTGCAACTCAATCGGCTCCGATTGTCATTGAAGATTTCGCAGTTCCGGCGGGCGTGACTCAATGCGAGCAGACTGGACCGCTCGCGCCGCCTTCTTTCGCCTTGTCTAACGCGAAGGAAAATGCGGTTACAATCACCATCAACGGCGGCAATCCGGTTTCCGGTGCTTCCGGTTACACTATTTCCCGCGCAACGAGCGCAAACGGTCCTTTTGTTCGAATCGCCACGCTCGCTGCAGATCAAACGACGTATGAGGATAACAATAACGGACAAGGACTTGATGGCGGAGAAACATTCTATTATCAAGTGCGTGTTAGTCGTAACTCTGAATGCGTTTCCAGTCCATCCGACGCGCAAGGCATTACAGTTTCCGGCGGCGTGATTGTTAAAGCCCCAGTATTTTCAGGCGTGGAGGAAGTTAAAAACACAGCGTCATGCAACAGTTTGACGGTGAGCTGGAATCCGGCTTCTTCAAACAATCCGCAGGCAGACATCGTTTATGACGTTTATCGCGTTGATCGCGTCGCGCACGGTGACGGCACGCAGGAGCCGACTTTTGAGCCGACAGCTTCTAATCGAGTTGCTGCGGATTTGCGAAACACTTCATTTACGGATACAGGTTTGCGGTTAGGTCAAGTTTATTATTACATCGTGCAAGCGCGCGACGGTAACAAAATTGACACAAACAACACGGGTAATCGTGTAACGAGGCTCAATGCGCCAACATCTTCTTCAGTAACAAGCACGCCTGTTTTCGCTAGAGAAGATTTCGAAAATCCTTCGGCTAATACACGTTTCACGCCTGTTCTGGTGGATTCAGGAAACGAGCCGAATGATGCTCTGGCGGCATTCCAGCGCGTAACGGGCATCACGACCGGAGAAGGTCAAACCTCGTCAATGATGTACGGTCCGAATTTTAACCCGGTACCTCCAGGGGCACCCGGCGGAGGGCAAAGTGATTTCGCATCCGTTATCGGTCCGCTTAATCTAAGTAACAGTTCGATGATGGAGTTCGATCACTTCTTCAGCACCGAGGCAAATTTTGACGGTGGAAACATCGAAATCGCGCTCGGTTCTCCGGCTAATTTCAATGCGACGCCTTATACGGATAATGTAACGACGTTCGAAGCTAATAACTACATTGTCGAAGGCGCTTATAATGCGCGGCTCGACGGAACACTTTCCGGCGTACCTCTTTCGGCGCTGATCAACCGGCGTTCATATTCGGGAATCAAAGGATTGCATCACGCTCGCATTGCTCTCGGCGCGTTTGCGCCCGGAAGCGTCAACAATCCGCAGGGCTTGCCTGTGTATCTGCGCTTCCGTGCGACTTCGGACGTGAGCACCAATGTAGGTCCGAACAGCGGTTGGTATATTGACAATCTGGTTATCAATAACCCGAGCAGTTGTCAGGCGCCTGTAGTGACAACCACAACTATCGAGGACAATGACCAGCGTGTAGCTTACTCAGGCGGATGGCATTTGGTTAATGACTCGAACGCCAGTGACGGACACTTTCGTATGAACAACAGTAAAGACCCGTCGCATTTTGCAAAACTGACGTTTGATGTTGAAGGTCAAAGCGGCGCGATTACTTACCATTATGCGACCAGTCCGAAAGGTGGCAGTGCGGAAGTCTACGTTGATGGTGTTAAAAAAGGCGTGATTGATTATCGCGGATCGCAAGGTTCAATGCGATCTCCTGTGTTTGGTCCGAGTGTTCGAGTTGAAGGATTGGCTTCAGGTTCGCACACCCTAGAGTTGCGGGCGATCAAGGGTACTGTTTATGTCGATAAGTTCACTCTTGAAAGCGCAAAATCCAATGCCAATCCGAGTTCCGGACCCGGACAAACAAATACCAATCAGAATATGCTCGGCGTCGGGCAGCAAGCTCTGAGTGAAATCAATATCGCTCCGGGCACGACGGAATTATCCGTAGTAGCTGCAACAAGCGCCGACATTCCGATTCAGCTCGTGCTGATTGATCCTTCGGGAACGGCACTGCGCCTGGCTGATTCAACTAACGGAGTCGCCGTCATCAATCAACAACTGACTCAGGGCGGAACTTATGTAATCAAAGTGATTAACATCGGTCTTGGTCCAGTAGAGGTTTGGACGGCAGCGACACCTTTGGTCACGAGATAGCATTTGAGGGGGCTCCCGTCACTTGCCTCCTCTTACCCACTTTCTTTATTTATAATAACGATGATAAGCATTGCAGTAATTGCGACGCAATTACTGCAATGCTTAATTTATTTCTGATACAGGCAATCAGAATAAGAATGATTTGAGCTAAAGACTTCATAAACGAGCGATTCATTTTATGTCTCAAAAAGCGTCGTTTTTGAGACTAAATATTAAGTTTTGTTAGGTCTGAAATCTTAAATTTTGACATAATCAATAACAGTTAATTAACTGTATCTGATTGAAAATTCATTGCACTGTTTTGGCTTATTTTCTTAAATTTGTCACTTAAAAATTCACCAAAATTCCTCGCACTACTACTTACGCTTTCTGCCGTTGACCTGAAACCATAAAATTGAGCCATTTAGTTGGCAAGTTTCTTCCGATATTGAAAAATCAATATGAGGAGAAACAAATGAAAAAGATTTATACCGATGAACAGATTGTCGGATTTGTGCG
>JAIVJJ010000176.1 GCA_020200095.1 Acidobacteriota bacterium
GCTCGCAGTAGCAACGGCACACCTTAACCGGACAAAATCGAAAAACAAACGCGCTGTTATTAGCGGTGAAATCCGCCAGTTTGAAAGCAAAGTCAAACAAATCAGAGAACAAAAACAAAAACTACAATCGGTAAAACCCGCTGGCGACGAACGGCAATTCCCTCAAGAACGAAAAATCGAACTTCAAATCCAAATCGGCAATCTGCTGGCGGATTACGGAATTGACCGCGGCAAGTTTTTGACCGCCGAGGAAAAAAACACTTTGGCTTTTGACGCGCCGATTGCGCGTAGTTTGCACGACCAGTTTGTCTGGGATTTGCGGAAGGGAAAGACGCTGGCGGTCGAAAGCATAATTTACGGAACAGCACCGGATTTGGTGGCAATTTGGTTGATTTTTATAAGCATGCCGCGAAGAAAATTTTGGCGGGTAATCCGCGACGCGCTGACTTGGAGGGCTGAGCTTTGGCGGGCAATCAAAACGAGGGTTGAATTGCCGTTTGCAACAGCCGTCGAGGTTGTAATCTTCGACGAAGACCGAGAGCCTCTCGCCCAAGCGAAAATTCCGATTAATCTGGACGAAGGAGTGTCGGAAGAAAATATCCGTGATTATTTCCCAATCATCGGCGAAAGATTAAAAAACAGATACGGAAACAATTTCGAAATCCGGGACATGCCTGTCGATTGGCACGAAGCACTTGTTGCGGGCGAACCAATAGCATTGACGGCATTTGAAATTTAAAGGAGTCGCACATGAAAAAACCAGTTATATCGACGATTAGTTTGTTTTTAGTTTTGATTACGTTCGGTTCGTTTTTTGTTGTTTTCGCAATGATTCTGCTTGAAATCAGTTACGGCATCGCCCCGCCGATTGGTTTCGCGACGGCGGTTTTTGTTTTGGCACTCAGCTACGGTGCCGTTTGGCAAATCAGCGTCAGCATCAGGCGCAAGCTGCCAAAAAACGAATTACCGAAACGTATTTTGCTGATTAAATTTTTGCGAGCGGCAGGTAAAACTCAATGAAAAAATCAAACTCGAATATCAAGTTCGTGTCGTCTGAAAGAGAGATTTCGGCAATTGTTAAAGGTTATGGCATCGCGGCGACAGCGGTTTTAGTTTTGTTTTTCGGCGCAGCTCTATGGCAGTGGCGCGAATACCGAGACGCGCTATCCTTCATCGAGTCTCGGTTGAATCTATTAAACGATTCCGATAATAGCCCGGTAGTGCGAATTTTTCCCGCCCCCCTCGAAATCAAACACGGACGCGCTTTAGCCAAAGAGTCTTTGCTAAAACATTTAAGAGATATCGGCTACGCGGAAGAACAAAGCGGCGAAAAACCAGGCTCATTCTGGTTCGATGAAACTAACGAGACGCTTCAAATCATTTCACGGTTTGCGGAATTTCCGAGCCTTAAAATTAAATTTAGGCGCGCAAAAATCAGCTCGGTGGAAAATAAAACCACCCACGGCAAGCTTCAAACGGCTGAACTTGAGCCGCTTCTGTTAGGCAATTATCTAGTGGGCGAAAATCCGAAAGAAATCGGCGCTGTCATTCACCAAAAAGTTTCTTTTGAAAAAGATTTGAAAGGCACGAACTTTTTGGACGCGCTGATTGTGGTCGAAGACAAAGGTTTTTTTGAACAAGAAAACGGGATTGCCTGGCGTGGTATAGGGCGCGCTCTGTGGGAAAGAATAAAATGTCCCGCCAAAAAAATCATTGGCGAAAGGTGCAAGAAATCGGGCGGCTCATCGATAACGCAACAACTCGTAAAAAACCTTTTTCTTACGCCGGAACAAACTCTTAGCCGGAAGCGCCAAGAGTTTTGGTTGACGCTGGCGCTGGAAAAATATTTGAACTCAAAGGAACGCATTTTAGAGC
>JAIVJJ010000297.1 GCA_020200095.1 Acidobacteriota bacterium
GAAACAAACCCGCGTTACAACCTGACAAATTCCGATGTTTTTTATCTTTATGGTAAGAAGGACGAGTTTTACCCGCTTGAAAAATTTCAGAGTTTTGAACAAAACCTTAAAAAATTTGCGCCGAATTTGCACACGAAATCTTATGATACAAAACACGAAATAACGGACGAGATGCGTAGCGATATCAGAAAATGGTTAACGGTTAATAGATAATGGTAAATATAAAGCAATCTCTATTTAGCATTTACAATTTACCACTTTTTAATTAATCTTCAGCCTTTTAATTTCGACCTTTTCTTGAATTCCAGCAGGCAAAATCAAATGCGGAGAATCTTCACCCATATCATTTTTCAAAACTTTTACTTCCAGATTTTCCGATTTTACGGAATCTAAAATCGTACGCCCGCCGTATAAAACAACGGTTGCCGTATTGCTTCCAGCTGCCGTCCGAACGGGAACTATAAAAACTCTCTCAATCCGTTTTTCGCCGATTTTGAAAGCGACATCAACCACCGTATCAAGCACGGTCGCTTTCGGATTGACAATGTTTATCGGAACTTGGCGTGCTGTAAAATCTTGTTTTTGGTTTTCGAGATTTATCTTTTCCGTTGACACAAAATCCAGCGATTTGATAAAACTTTCCGGTCCACGCACGCGCACCTTTTGCGGCAAAATTGTTTGATTGTAAATTTCAAAACCGTCGGCGACGTTGCCTTCGGTTTCGGCTTTGACGGCAACTTCGCGCTCGGCGACAGATTCGAGCTTAACCGCAATTTCGGGCGGTTGAACTTCCTCCAGCCGGATGCCGGTCGGAAGCTCGACGTTGAAGTTCTCCTGCGTTATTTGAACCCTGCGGTCGCCGGTCGGCACGTCGGTCAAATCGAGCGAGGCGACCAAATCGCGCGGATTTATTTGGTCAATTTTACGTTTATCGCCGGTTACGACAATATCAACTTCCGACTCGGGCGAGTTTGTAATTTCAACGTCGTTAGAAACGCGCAGGTTAAGCGCGACGTTTTTTAGCCGCGCCGTCATCGGAGGGTGCAGTCCCGTTACGCCGAGCCACAATGCAAGCGTAATGACCAGCGCAATCGCTTTTATCAGCCAATCTTCCAAAAACACGCGGCGGAACAAGCGGCGAATAAAAAATTGCCGCTCTTCCTTTTGAAAAAATTTCTCGGTCGGGAATGAAAACATAGTTCTAAGTTCTAAGTTCAAAGTTTAAGGTTCAATACTCAAACACAACTTTGAACCTTGAACTTAGAACTTGAAACTAACCTGGTATTATCTCGGTTTCCGCTTCTTTCATCGTTTTGGTTTGTTCGCGTCTCTTTTCGACTACGGGAATTTCCATTGCGTTGAGAAGCAGACTGCGAAGCGTAGTGGTGTCCAGATTGCGTTTAACTTGTCCGCTTTCGACAAACGTAATCAACCCAGTTTCTTCCGAAACTACCACCGAAACGGCATCCGTGCCTTCCGTGATGCCGATGGCGGCGCGATGTCGCGTTCCTAAATCACGTGAAATGCTCGGATTTTTTGTCAAAGGTAAAAATACGGAAGCCGCCGCGATGCGTTCACCTTGAATTATTACCGCCCCGTCGTGAAGCGGTGTTGACGGATTAAAAATCGTTACCAGTAAGTCGTAGCTCAGTTTAGCGTCGAGCGACACGCCCGCGTCAATAAAATTTCTGAGTCCGACATTGCGTTCGACAACAATCAACGCGCCGATTTTTTCGGACGAAAACGTAGTTGCCGCTAGAACAATTTCATCATAAATCGTTTCGCCAAGCTGTCCGCGCTGACGTCTAAGAACCGGAAAGCGCAGACGATTGCCGAAATAAATCAGTGCTTGCCGGATTTCAGATTGAAATAGAACAATAATCGCCACACCGATATACAAAACGGCGGAGCGCAAAACAAATTCGAGCGTAGCAAGGTCTTGCGCGACGGAGAACCAATACAAAAGAGCCAGAATGACCATTCCGACTACTGTCGGCACAGCCCGCGTGCCGCGAAGAAGTTTCAAAACGACGTAAACAATAATGAAAACAAGCGAAATATCCAGCACGTTTCGTACTGTGTTGATAGTCGGAATGTAATCACTGAACGGCATCTTTTCTACAATTTAGAAGTTTTTTAATTACGAATTACGCAGAAAACATTGTTAATTGTTAATTGTTAATTCGTAATTTCAAATATCAACCGATATTTTGCGGAATCTTCTCCTTAAAGCTTTTATCTTTAATAGTCACTGTTTCCAGGTATATCATATCAATTTTCGGCACGACTTCGTTTATATTATTTTTAATTTCACTGATGTTTTAACAATTTTTATATTCGGCAATTCCCTTTTGGAGTGATTGTGCGCCAACCAAAAGTTGATTCGGCTTTGGGTGTATTTCCAAAAGTTCAATGAACTCGACAACGCTTGGATGAGATTTTAAGTCTTCACGGGTTGCCCTGTTTTCTTCCATACTCGTGAATCATAAAACTTATCTTTATCATAAACATAATTCGTCAGTCTACAATTGAGTCCGGTTAATTTTTTATTTATTTTTCTTGCTTTGAATAAAGCCTACCAAGTTTCCGTTTGAGTCAATAACGCCGAGTGCGCCGATGCCATTTTCACGCATCAATTCGCGGGCTTCGGCTAAAAGCGTATTTGATTCAACAAAATATTCAGGCGTAATCGGACGCATAACCGATTGAATACTCGTTTTGTGCCAGTCTTCACGCGGCAGTTTTTTCATATCTTCCAAAGTTAAAATGCCGTAAAGCTGTCGGTCTTTCGCAACAGGAAAAATTGTCCGCCGGTGAAGCGTTAAAATTCGGTCAACGAAATGTTGAACATTCATTTCGGGCAAGACCGAAATTGGTAATTGCATTACGTCTTCGACCAGAAGTTTGTCCAAATCATTAACCTGTTTGATAATTTCTTTCGCTGAATCAAAGAGAAAAAAACCGACCAAAATTGTCCAGAAACCGGTGAAAAAATCCGCGCGGACAAAAGCGATAAACATGCCGAAACCTATCAACGCCACGGCGATAATTTGCCCGCAGCGACCAGACAAAACAGTCGCTTCGTTCAAATCCGTTCCGCGCCGCCATAAATAAGCTCGAAGAACTCTGCCGCCGTCAAGCGGGTAACCTGGGAAAAGATTAAAAGCCGCCAGCAGAAAATTCCATAGACCGAGCATAAAAAACAACGCCGGAATTATGTTCGTGCCGAGAGAATTGGTAGCCGCCATTAACCCAAAAAAAAGAAGCGCGAGCAGAAAGCTGGCAACCGGTCCGGCAATAGCGATGCGAAATTCGGCGCGCGGCGTGTCGGGTTCGTGTCTCAAGCGTGTCAAACCGCCGAATGGATGCAGAGTAATTTCGATTACCTGAACACCTTCCAATCGCGCGGCAACGGCGTGTCCGAGTTCGTGAAGAAAAATTGAAGCGAAGAAAATTAAAGTCGTCAGAAATCCGAAAAAGAAACTTGTTAAAAAATTATCGAGCAGCGAATTAATGCTGTTTGCCGTAACCCAAGACATCAGAACCAAAACCAAAAACCAGCGGTAATCTATCCGCACCGGTATTCCGTAAACGTGCGCGATGAGAAGTTGCTGCTTGAAAAATTTTAAAACAGAAAGCATAAGCCACTAAGTTCACAGAGAACGCAGAGAAATGGAAAACGGAAAACGGATAATGAAAAATTTCTAATCAATTATTTTCCATTTTCCATTTTCCATTTTCCATTGCTTTACTCTGTGTTCTCTGTGGTGAAAAATTTTATGCTTCAAACGGAACTTCGGAATTATGCAGAAGGCGAGGTTCATTACGCGAAACTCTTTCGAGCAGTTCGGGTTCGTCGAACATCTGCAAAAGCCCTCGGACTGTTGCGTAACGCGGCTCGTCCGAAACGAGAACAGGTAAACTGGTTTTCTCGCGCAAATACTGGTCAATGCCATTTAGAAGTGAGCCGCCGCCGGTCAGGATAATTCCTCTGTCATAAATATCTGCAGCTACTTCCGGGCGCAGTTCGGTTAAAGTATCGCTGACAATTTGTGCAATGCGGCGAACGATACTTTCCACCACCGGATAAACTTCTCCGACCGTAACTTCAACGGCTGCAGGACTTCCCGTCTGCACGTCGCGCCCGCGTGTGTGAATGCTTTTAGCGATGTCAGCAGGCAAAATTATGTTGGCAAAATCTATTTTAAGTTTTTCCGTAGTTTCCTCGCCGACCTGCAAACCGCGATGGCGGCGTAGATGATTTGCCAGAGCAGAATTTATTTCAACGCTTCCGATTCGTTCCGAGCGCGAATGAACTATCGAACCTTTGGCAACAATGGCAATATTAGTTGTGCCTGCGCCGATATCAACAACAGCGGCGGCGCGTTTATCACGCGGAGTTATACCGGCGCCAAAAGCTGCCGCCAAGCCTTCTTCCATCATATAAATTTTGCCGATGTGCGCTTCTTCTGCCGCATTTAGCAAAGCACGCTGCTCGACGTGGGTAACGTCAGAGATCATACTCATTACAGCTTGGATAGACATATGCGACCCGCCGCTTTTTGCTTTTTTAACAAAATGGGCGAGCATCTTTTTCGTGTGTTCAAAGTCAGCTACTACACCGCCGTTTAAAGGAGCTAAAACGGTAATGTCACGCCCTTCGCGCCCTCGCATATCAAACGCTTCCTGACCGTAAGCGACTATTTCATTCGTCAACTCATTGACCGCGACCATTGACGGTTCGTCCACCACAACATCACGCCCTTTGACTGCGATAATCGTACTAGCCGTTCCCATATCAATAGCCATCGAATCGGTAACCAGTTTTTTGAGTGATGAAATTTTCATCATAGAAACAATTTTCCCTGTTCAAACGTTATAAATCAAATTTTTAGCGTCCAAATTTTATGTAACTTCGCTTGTTTCAAAAGACGTTTAATTTTAACTCAATTCCATTTTACTTCAAATAGCGAAATTGATTGCAAGCGATTTTTTACCGTTAAAGGTTTGCAAGCGATTAAATGGAAAAGATTTCCGCTCGCTTTTGCCGTCGCCTCGCTTATTAAAATTTGCCCGCCGGTAGTGTTTTTTTCAAGTCGTGAAGCCACATTAACCGTATCGCCGATTGCTGTGTATTCGGAGCGTTGCTCAGAGCCGATATACCCGATTGTCGCTTCACCCGTGTGAAGACCGATACCGATTTTTATCGGTCTTAATCCTTCAAATTCTAGTTCTTTATTTAAGGTCGTTAACCGTTTTTGCATTGCAACGGCTGTTTTCACTGCGTTTTCAGCATCATCGGGCGTTGCTGTCGGCGCGCCAAAAATCGCCATTAAACCGTCGCCAATATATTTATCGAGTGTTCCGCCGTGAGCAAAAATTATCTCACTCATTGCCGAAAAATACCGATTCAAAAGACCGACCACATTTTCCGGCTTTTCTGTTTCGGAGAATGTGGTAAATCCGCGAATGTCGGCAAACAAAACCGTAATAGTTTGATTGATTCCGCCGAGTTTGAACGAATCGGGATTTTCAAGCAACTGTTTGACGACATATTCGGGCATAAAACGGCTGTAATTTGCTCGCGCGACTTCTTCGCGTGCAAGACGTTTATGCGCCTTGACGGTTTCTACCGTGACGGCAGTCTGCGCCGCGACCGCACTGATAAGCGCTAAATCATCTGGATTGAACGCGGCAAACGGGTTAAATCTATCAGCATATACAACGCCGTGAATGTTCGATTCGGTTATCAGAGGGGCGCAGATAGTAGAGCGAATGCCTTGCGCAACTATTGACTCCGCGCTCGAAAATTGCGCGTCCGCAGCCGCGTCTTGAGACAAAAGAGCGACCTTTTCACGCATTACCTTTTGCGTTATTGTCCGACTAATAGTTAGTTTTTCAGTCAAACTTTCCAATTTTTTATCACGTGCTCTGATAGCAATCGGGGAAAGATTGTAATTCGAAGTTTTACCGTCCGTTGTTTCGTCCATAAGTAGCGCGACGACTCTTTCGGCTGGCGTCGCGCGAAAAATTAAATCCGTCGCTTTAACGAAAATTTCTTTCAAATCGAAAATCGAGCCGAGCGTTTTGCTCATCTCGTAAAGTAAATCCAAAGCTTTTGCTTTACGGCGCAATTCCTTTATTTCTTCAGCCGTAGCGATTCCTTCTCCGATTGAAAGATTCGAACGATTTCCGATAATTTCGGCGGCGGAAATTAAAAACTGCGTGTGTCCGAGCGGTTTATCGTCATATTTTATGCTCGTCGGAATCTTGGTCGCAACTCTCGGAACATCGGCGGACATTGAAGCAACAATTTTATTTTCGCTTCGCGGAATTTTCGTCGGCTTTGGCGTGTTAACTCTCTCGAATTCAAGCCGTGTTTCGCCGATTGTAATCAAATCGCCCGATTCAAGAATTTTTTCGAGATGCGGCTTTCCGTTAATAAAAACCCGATTTACGCTGCGTTGTAATTCGTTATTTACAAAATAACCGTCAATAATTCTAAAAATAGTCGCTTTTGTGGTAATTTGCGCGTGTCGGCGCGATACTTGCCGGTCATTGAGAACAATATCATTGTCTTTAGCTCTGCCAATCGAATACGTCGCATCGGGAAGCAAAACTACTTTCCAGTTGTTGCCTGTTGCTTCGGTAATTTTAAGAATTGCGTTCACCGTTTTTTGTTAATTGTAAATGGTAAATGGTAAATGGTAAATTGATAACGCTTTTATTTTCTATTTTCCGTTCTCCGTTTAAGATGATTTATTTTGATAACAATGCCACGACGCAAATTGCGCCGGAAGTTTTTGCGACGATGAAGCCTTTTTTAACCGTATTTTACGGCAATCCGTCTTCCACCTATAACTTCGGACGCGATATGCGAAAAGTGATTGAAGAGTCGCGTGAAAATGTTGCCGAGATCGTCGGCGCAAGCGATTCGCAGGAAATTGTTTTCACGTCCGGCGGAACCGAAAGCGATAATTGGGCGGTTTTAGGAACACTTGAAGCAAATCCAAACAAAAAACATATCGTTACGACGCGAGTTGAACACGAAGCCGTCCGCAAACTTTGCGAGCGATTGCAAACGAAAGGTTTTGAAATTACCTGGCTCGATGTTACCGAAGAAGGTTTTTTAGATTTGGCAGAACTGAAAAACGCGCTTCGTAAAGATACGGCAATTGTTTCCGCAATGCTTGCCAATAATGAAACCGGGATTTTATTTCCGGTTGAAGAAATCGCGCAAATCGTTAAAGAAAATTCCGACGCGATTTTCCACGTTGACGGCGTGAACGCGGTCGGAAAAGTACCGATTGATTTAAAGAAAACACAGATAGATTTATTCAGCCTTTCCGGTCACAAATTCCACGCGCCGAAAGGCGTCGGCGCGATTTATATCAAACGCGGCGTTGTGCTTCCCTCTTTTTATATCGGCGGCGGGCAGGAAAACGGCAGACGCGCGGGAACCGAGGCTATGCATCAATTGGTTGCGCTCGGTACGGCAGCGCAAATTGTCAAAGATTTTTCGGCAATGGAGAAGGTAAAAATGTTGCGCGACAAACTTGAAGACAGTATTTTGCAAAAAATACCGAACGCCCGCCTAAACGGAACAAATGACCGAACAAAGCGTTTGCCGAATACTTCAAGCATTTCCTTTGAAAACCTAAACGGTGAAGTTATCTTGGCAAAATTAAATGACAACGGCGTAGCAGTTTCGACCGGTTCGGCATGCAATTCTGAAACGCACGCTGCTTCCGTCGTTTTACAGGCGATGAATATCCCTTATACGCGAGCGATGGGCGCAATTCGCTTTTCGTTGGGAAGATATAATACCGAGGAAGAAGTTGATTTTGTTTTGAAGATTTTACCTGAATTTGTTAGGCAAATAAATGATATATTTCCACACCGACAGCAAGAG
>JAIVJJ010000056.1 GCA_020200095.1 Acidobacteriota bacterium
CCGCCGATATAGAATTTCGCCATTTCCGAAAGACCGGCGTATTGATCGCCGCCAAAAAGCGGCTCGCCGTCTTTCCAGAGCGATTGGTGAACGTGCATTCCCGAACCATTGTCGCCATAAAGCGGTTTTGGCATAAAGGTCGCAGTTTTGCCATGCGCGTAAGCCGTGTTTTTGACGATGTATTTAAAGAGCAGCACATTGTCAGCCGTGTGCAAAAGATTAGAAAAGCGAAAATCAATTTCGCATTGTCCGGCAGTTGCAACCTCGTGGTGATGACATTCGACGTGAATTCCCACATCAGCCAAAAGCAAAGATATTGCGTTTCTTAAATCAATCAACGTATCGTTTGGCGCAACCGGAACATAGCCTTCTTTCGGGCGAATGTGATAACCGAAATTCGGCGACATTTCATTTCCGTTTCTTCCCGTATTCCAGTGTCCTTCTTCGGAATTGATTGAATAACCGGCTGATTGCTGGTCGTTGTGATAAAAAACTTCGTCAAATACAAAAAACTCGGCTTCCGGTCCAACATAAATCGTATCGGCAACTCCTGTAAATTTCAGATAGCTTTCCGCGCGAATGGCAATTGAGCGCGGGTCAAGTCCGTAGCCTTCTTTGGTTATCGGATCAACGACATTGGCAATCAAGCAAATGGTTGTTTCTTCGGCAAACGAATCAACCCAACAGCGCGACGGGTCAGGCACGAGCAACATATCCGATTCGTTAATCGCCGCCCAGCCGCGTAAGCTGGAGCCGTCAAAACCGAAGCCTTCTTCAAAAGATTCTTCGGTTAATTGTTCAATCGGATAAGTCAAGTGATGCCACGCGCCAGGCAAGTCCGTGAAACGCACGGAAACAAATTTTGCGCCTTGGTCGGCAGCATAGTTTAATACATTTTTCGGGTTCATCAAATCTCCTTTTTAGCTTGATAAAAGAAAATCTCTCTTAAATTTTGTGCTCTTCGATATGTAAATTCCGCAGAGATTTTACAACACTCATCGGCAACCTCAAAATTCTCTTTTAAATTATTTTAAAGAAAGTTTTTTGCGCTTTTCAAGCAAGACAAATAACATATAATTTTCAGCATCAAAAGCTGCGGGAGTAATCATAAAAAATGTTGTTTCATAATAATTCGCGTTTTCATTTCGTTTTATCTTTTACAAATTTTTTACTAGTCGTGGGATTTTTGCTCGCATCGCTGACGTTGAGTTGTTCGGCGCAGACGCCACAGCAAGTGGAAGAAAAAGCCTTGCAGACTTTGCGGCAATTAACCAAAGATGGAAAACTTCCATCTGAAGCGGTTGTTTTGCAGCTTGAAGCGACATTTCCGAAAGGCAAAACCGGCGCGTTGGCACGACTCGTGCGGGCGCGGATTCATTTTGAAGCAGGCGACTTTGACGGCGCGGCGCAAATTTTAAGTTCCGACCTTTTTCGCCAAAAAACAAATGTTGCCGATTATGCGCGCATTGCAAACCGGGCAAGCCGCGCAAACATCGAATTTCCTGAAGGATTTGGTTGATAAAAACGATGCGGACGCGCTTCTTTTAACCGCTAAATCCTACGAGCAACAATCAAACCAAGCGCAGGCAGTTAATTTTTACCGCAAAGCCTATTTTTACGGCGCAGGAACGGACGCAAGCAAAGAAGCCGAAACAAAATTAATTGCCTTTGAGCAAACTTTAACGCCGCAAACGGCAGATGAAATTTTAGCCCGCGCTGACAAATTTTATGAAGCGAAAAATTACGCCGAAGCGCAAACGGCTTACAGCAATTTAATCATCGCTTTTCCAAATTCGGTGACGCCGCAAATCAATCTCAGACGTTTAATTGCTTTTGCCAACTTACGAAAAACTTCTGAAGCGCAATTTGCCCTTAATTTGATTCCGCTCTCGGCAAATGAGAAAGAGCAGGGTTTTTACGAACTCGCACGCGGTTTTGCCAGAGCGAAACAATGGGAACAAGCGCGCCAGATAGTTGATGAAATGCGTCAGAAATTTCCGAAAAGCAGTTGGACACCAAAAACTTTAATCGGTGTCGGAATGCTTGCGCGTGATGCGAAAAACAAAGCCGAGGAATCTTATTTTTTACGGAGCGCGGTTGCATCTTACCCGAATGTGATTGAAGTCGCCGGAGCGCAATTTGAACTTGCCTGGCTCGAGCACGAAAACAACAATTTTGCGGCGTCTTCGCAAATGTTGGTTGAGCATCTTGCCAGATATGTGGATAAAGATTCGACCAATCGCGGAAAAGCCGGTTATTGGGCGGCAAGAGATTCGGAACGAGCAGGCAAAATTTTAGAAGCCTGTGCGCTTTATGACGGTGTTCTTTATCGCTATGGCGCAAATTGGTATGGATATTTGGCTTTGCAACGTCTGACAAATTTACGCGGGCAAGGAAAGTGCCAAACGGCGCAACAATCTCCCGCCGCTTCACTTGTTCCGAAAGCAGTGGAAAATTTGAAAACCGTAACGGTGGCGTCAGAAACTTCAACCTTCAAAGAACTGGAAAGAACAGAAAAAGCCGACGAACTCGGCACAATCGGACTTTTTGACTGGGCAATTGAAGAATTGCAGGTAGCGCAAAAAACCGCACAGAACAGCCCGAAAATCAATCTGGCGCTAGCGAGACATTATCGTTTCAAAGGCGACAATACAAGCGCGTTGCTTGCGCTGGCAAAAAGCTATCCAGATTATTCGCAGATGTTTCCTGAAGAGATGTCGCACGAAGAATGGGGTATTTTTTATCCTTTGACGAATTGGAACGATATAAAATCATGGGCGAAAAACCGTAATCTTGACCCGTTTCAAGTTGCTGGTTTAATCCGGCAGGAATCAGTTTTCAATCCGCGTGCAAAATCAGGCGCGAATGCTTACGGATTAATGCAGCTTCTCGTTCCAACCGCCCGCGCAACAGCAAGAAAATACGGCAATACAGCTCTCATTACTCCCGAAACGCTCTTTCAGCCCGCTTTGAATATCGAACTCGGCACGGCTTATATGCGCGAACAACTCAATAAATACGGGCGGATCGAATATATGGCGGTAGCCTACAATGCCGGACCGGGACGAGTTCCACAGTGGAAAGCGACTCTGCCATTTGAGATGGATGAATTTGTCGAAGCGATTCCTTTCCGCGAAACAAAAGGCTACGTGCAGGGCGTAATTAGAAATTCGGCGCAGTATCGCCGTCTTTACGACGAAAACGGAAAGTTTAAGGCAAATGTCGGGATGAAAGCTTTGCGCGGCGAAATTGATGAGAAACCGCGTGGGCAATTTGCGCAGGAATTTCCAGAGATTGTGTTAGATGATAAGACAGAATAAATTAAAGCAAAATATGAAAAATCGAATCGTTACCTCTTCAAAAGAAATTATGGGCGGAACGCCTGTTTTTGCAGGGACGCGCGTTCCGATTCAAACGCTGATTGATTATCTTAAAGCAGGTGATTCGATTAATGAATTTCTGGAAGGGTTCCCGACTGTAAGCCGCGAAAAAGTTGTCGAGTTTCTTGAAGAAGCCGAAAGACAAATGGAGAAAAAAGCGGCGTGAGAGTTCTGCTCGACGAATGTCTCGACCGGCGTCTTGCGAAAGAAATTGTCGGATACGAAGTTAAAACCGTTCCGCAAATGAATTGGGCAGGCATCAAAAACGGCGAATTGATACGGCTTGCCGAGGCAGACTTTGACGTTTTTATAACGGTTGACCGCAATTTGTCTTTTCAACAAAATCTGCCGAAATTTAATATCGCTGTTTTAGTTTTGCGCGCAAAATCAAATCGTCTTGCAGACCTACAACTATTTGCTGAAAAGATAATCGAAATTCTACCGAATTTAGAAAAAGCAAAAGCTAAAATCATTTCTCTTGATAAGTAACAAATAGGACACGAACAGACACGGATTTATACAATCAATTTTTTAATTTATCCGTTATAATCAGCCCATTTCGCGCTTATCCGCATCCTGGTCTCTTACAAATTTCTAAGAATAAAATCCGTCATATACTGGTACATATGTTTGGCTTGCAGTGGATTAACGACGCCGTGGCGCTGCGTCGGATACGGCATAAACTCAAACTGCTTACCCGCTTTCTGCAGTTCGTAAATCAATTGCATAGGGTTTTGAATATGCACGTTGTCGTCCATCGTGCCGTGCAAAATCAAAAGTTTTCCGCTTAAATCTTTTGCCGCTGCGATGACGGAAGACTTTTTGTAGCCTTCCGGATTATTTTGCGGCGTTTTCATATAACGCTCGGTATAAATCGAATCATACAAAGCCCAATCGCCGACGAGACCACCCGCAATTCCCATTTTGAAATTTTTGCTGTGTGTTAAAGCGTAAGAAGTCATATAACCGCCGTAACTCCAGCCCCAAATTCCGATGCGATTGCCGTCAACGTAAGGCAATGATTTTAAATACGAAACTCCGTCTTCCAAATCTCTGAGTTCGAGTTCACCCATATTTTGATAAACTTTCCACGTTGCCTCTTCACCCTTTCCGCTTGCCGTTCGATTGTCACAAATCCAAATGATATAACCTTTTTGCGCCAACATCTGATGCCACATATAACGGTTTCCGCCCCAGCCGTTTCTGACCGAAGGCGCGTGCGGACCCGAATATGTATAGCTCATCACCGGATATTTTTTAGACGGGTCAAAGTCAGGCGGTTTTATCATCGTCGCTTCCATCTCGAAGCCATCGCGCGTTTTTACTTTCAAAAATTCGGTTTTGCCGAGTGCGTATTGCTTTAAAACCTCAACCCGATTTTCGTCCAGAACTTTTTCAAGCGTTCCGTCGGCGCGGTAAAGACGCATTTGCGTCGGTGTATTCACGTCGCTCCAGTAATCAATGTAATGCGTAAAAGTCGGATTAAACGAAGCGCGGTGCGAGCCTGTTTCTTTTGAAAGGCGCGTCAAACCTGTTCCGTTGAGTTTGACGCGATAAATATGGTCGGCGTTCCAAACATTATCAACACCTGCGGCGGCAAAATAAACAAAGCCGTTTTTCTCGTCAACGCCGTAAAAATCACGCACTTCCCAACGCCCGTCGGTGATTTGCTTAACTAATTTCCCGGTGCTGTCATAATGATAAAGATGCTTGAAACCGTTTCGCGCTGATTGCCAAACGGCAGTTCCGTCTTTCAGAAAAGCCGGATTGTCAATAACTTCTACCCAAGCGGGAGATTTTTCGGTGAAAACCGTCGTTGTCGCGCCGGTTTCGCAATTCGCCGCGTTCACGTCCAGAAAAGTTTGCTCGCGGTTTTGCGCTTGATAAATAACAGCGCGGCTGTCTGGCATCCAGGAGACACGCGAAATCAAAAAATCTTCCGGCTTGTATTTTGCCGTATCAACAAATTTCAGCGCGGCTTCGCGCACGGTGACAATGCCGAGTTTGACAAGCGGATTTGCGTCTCCGGCTTGCGGATAATCAGTATCTTCGATTCGTTGGTCCGTCGGTATGTGGTCAACCAAAACGAATTTCGGAACTGGATTTTCGTCGGTGCGCAAAAAAGCGATTCGGGTCGAATCAGGCGACCACCAATAACCGCGCTTGTTGCCGCGCCCGTAAAGCTCTTCTTCGTAAACCCAATCGAGATAGCCGTTGAGGATTTTTTCGCCGCCATCTTTTGTTAATTGCGTTTCTTTTCCGCTTGTAATGTCCACAACGAATAGATTCATTCCGCGCACGAAGCTGACCAATTTTCCATCGGGCGAGAAATCGGCTTCAAGTTCTTCATCTTTATTGTTGGTCAAGCGCTTTGCCGTTCCGCTCTTGAAATCGTAAAAATACAAATCGTTGCCAGAACTGATAACGGCGGCATTTTCGCTGGAGTTGTATTGGAATTGAGGTTGACCGGCGATTCTTTTCGCGGCATCCGCTGTAATTCCGGCTGGAACGAGTGCGGCTTCCAATTTTGATTTATCAAAAAACGGAAGGGCTTCGCCTGTCAAAGCATTTACGCGAAGCAGTTCCGAATTTCCTGCAGTTGTTTTAAATTGCCGTAGCGAGCCGTCTTTGCTCCACTGTAGCGGCGTTGGATTTCCGCCGAACCGAACGCGCTTTTGCGGGTCGAAAATATCATCAATTGAGAGCATCTTCTGTTGCGCGTAAGCAACAGAAGAAAAGACGCAAAGCACTACAAGTAACCATTTAATCTTTTTCATATTTTTCATATTTCTTAATTTTCGGGAGCAAGAGTTTTTGCTTACCCATCTGGGCGCGAAAGCGCGAAATGACCGTGATTTGTTTGAACGTAGAATAAACGAAAAGGTTGCACTTAGCCAAATGAATCGAAGATTTTTCATAATTTGACATTAGAAGGTATTTCAAAGATCAAATATCTATAGCTCGATTTTTCTTTGTATGCTTCATAGCGGTTGCGTGGGGGAAAACTATTTTTCGCAGAGCCGTAAAAAAGGCAAAGGAAGAATAAAAATCTTAAGTTGAGTTTTATTTTAAGATGAGTTTCTGACGAGGATATTTTGTATATTAAAAGTCAGGGACACATTTTCAAAAAACAACGAAGTAACCAACAAACTCGTCCGAAAATTTGCTGAGATTTCATGCCGTTATAACCGATTCATCTAGACAAAGAATTGGTGAATATTACGTGCGCGAAAGTTTCAACTATCCCTGAATACAAGTTGATTATTACGGTTGAAATCGTTTGTGTAAATCAATCGGGCGTAACAGTTATTAAGAGCGAGGTGTTGTTAATGTTAGAATAGAATTTAAAGAAAGATAAAAAAGCGACCATTTTCGGACTGCTTTTTAAGAAATGAGTAAAAATGCCCTTGGTAGGATTTTAATTAAATTTGTATTTGTTTAGCCGATTGCCTTTAGGGTTTTGCGCCTTTCTTCTTTGTCCAAACCGAGTCCACTTTTTCAAAATCGGCTTCTTTATTTTCAACAAGAAGTTTATCAGCCGAAGTTTTTTCGAGACAATCGTAGGCGAAGTTTTCTAGGATTGAAACGGCGCGGTAGATTGATTCGTTGTTGGCGTGCGTGTAATACCAGAGCGTGTGGCGCGATTGTCCGGTAACACTTGCGGCGGTTTCAAAATCTGTTCCCGATTGCATTATCAAAGTTGTCGCAGTGTGGCGCAAATCATAAGGGATTAAACCGCCCGCGATTTTTCGACTGTAAACAATTCCAGCAGCCGCACAAGCCGCTTTGATTTGGTCATAATAGGTCGCGGTCAGTGTTCCTCTTTGGTTGAAAATGAATTTACTGGCTCTGATTGATATTGCTTCGGTTAAAATCCGCCGTACAATTTCAATCAGCGGAAAATAACGAACGGTTTTTGCTGTGCGAAAGCGCGTTTTCTTGCCTGTGATTTTCAAAACTTTTAGGTCGGTTAAAATGTCCTCTTCTTTTAATGATATGAGTTCGCCCGGACGCGCTCCGGTGACTGCGGAAAGCAGAAACAACAGTCCGGCACGGCGGCGTGAAAAGTATATTTTTTCTGATTCTTCCTCGGTTTGCGGTTTTAACAAGTAAAACAAAATCGCTTTTGCCCCGACAGAATGAACGATGCGTTCGCGTCGTGATTTGTCTACTTTCAGGAAACGGACTTTTGGCGCGACGAAATTTTCGACGTTGGGAAAGAAATTCGCCGCTTGATTGAGCGTGGCGCGGACGATTCTGAGTTCCCTGTTAAGGGTTTCGTCTTTGACGTTTTCCCGCTGCCGCCGTTCGGTATAGAGATTTATGTGCGCCGTTGTCAATTCGTTGATTCGCAAATCTTTTAAGCCTTTTTCCGCGAGGCAATCGAGCAGCACGTTAAGAACTCTTTCCGAGCGGACTTTTTCCGCATGCTCTGACACGCTTTCTATCCGCTTTTGAAAAAGTTCTCGAACAAGCGGAAACGACTTCCAATCGGTCAATTCAAAGCGTTTGTTTTTCTCGGCGAGTTTTACGCGAGCCGCCGCGCTTTCGGCGAGCGCCCGCGAAGCGAATCCATTTTCCCGCCTGCGCTTTCCGCTCTCCAAACGGATGTCGAAGCCCCAAGACCAAAATTTTCCCGCTTTGGAATCCGGGTGATATTTTTTGTTCGCCGCGACCAGATGCAAGCCGTTTCGACACGGGCTGAAAATCTTTACCGTATATGAACCGTTGATACTTGCCACGACTTTGTTACCTCTTACGGGCTGCAAGTTTGGGTTGACGATTATTAAATCGTCGTGGAAAATCTCGACTTCCATCGAATCGCCGTCGGCGCGAATCATAAAAGTTCCGTCACTGCCGCCGCCGGTTAAGTATTCGTTGAAATCAAATTCTTCGAGTTCGCTTTCGATGTCACGCGCGTCGCCTGCGGGAACGGCGACCGTTGCCAGCAGGCAATAATTTTTCGAGTGCGGGCGGAGCGGAACGGGTTCTGTGAGTTTTAACATTTTTTAAGCTCTCCTTTTCTTTTTTTCCGGTTCGATAATGGCTTTAATTACCGGAATTTTCTGTTTTGAGTGCGGCGCGAGTTCGCCGATGAATTCGAGCTGCTGGCGGTCAACTTCAACGTCGTCTATTCCGTAATAAGTCATCAAGACCGCTTCGACCTGCCGGACAAATGAACGGCGACAACGCCGCGCATCCACTTCAATCGCTTCTTCCAACCTTCGCGTGAAAGGAATCAGCTTTACTTTTTCGTCTTTTTCGTCTTTAGCCATAGTTTTCAAATACTCTTTTATCACAAAGTAATTATAAAAACAATATGTTTTTTATATTGTTTCAATATGCCCGCATGTTAAATCAGAAAATTTTCTCTTGACAAATCAAATGTATTTATATAACTTTTATATAAAATTTGTATAAACAGGAGAAGCTATGGAAAAAGCAGCCACCATTGATATTTTGCTGACGATACCGGAAAAGCTGAACGAAAAGATTCAGGCGCAGGCACGGGATGAGAAACGCTCGCGTCATTCGCAGATTGTTTTCATTTTGGAAAAAAATTGCTCGAAAAACGGCAACGGTAAAAAGGAGGAGAAAAAATGAGTTTAATCAGAGGAAAATCACAAACTTTAATCGCGGCGGGCTGCGCGGCGCGATTGCTCGATTTGGACGAATCAACTTTGCGTAAAGGTTTGGCAGGGACTGAATCCTTAACTCAGGTTCGGCGCGGACACGGAAAACGGCAAAGAGTTTCATTCATTCTCGAAGAAATTATTTCAATTAAAACCGAATGGATTGAAGCGGCGCAAAAACCGAATCGGAGCGTTTTGCGACTTGCTTCTTGAAAAAAGAAAAGAATCCAAGCGAGATTCGCTGCAACTTTGCAGCGAATTTGCAACAGATTTGCAGCGAGTTTGCAACCTGTTTGCAGCAATACCAAAAACGATGCCAGACGACAAACTGTCGTGCGATGCCCGCACGCTGGCAAAATCGCTTGCCGAACTCGAAACAAAAAAACTCATCCAGAAAGAGAGAAAGATAGAAAAGAAAGAGCAGACACACACAGAACAGACAGAAGGCGAAGAAAAGGTTGTGAGTGCGGATTTGGAAAATTCTTTGAAAACAAATGGTCACCTTTCGCAGTTTTCACTAGACGAATGTTTGCGCTACGTCCAAATTTGCGCTTCGCGTGGCGAACCAGTAAAAAACGCGAAAGGTCTGGCAAACCACCTTTACAAAACAGGTGATTCCGACGCTTTTATTCTGGCAACACTTTACCCGGAAAAGCGCGAAGAAGCCGAAAAAGAAATCTACGGCGAGCCGCGAAAGTTTTTAGATGAACCGTGCGCCGTTTGCTTCGGCTCGAAGATGGAAGTCGTCGAGGGAAAAAGAGCAAGACCTTGTTTGAATTGCAAAAACGAAAAAGGTCACAGCACGGGCAAACAGCCCGAAGGAGAACAAGAAAATGAGTGAAAGAAATTTAACTAAAACTTTTTTAGCAATGATTTTTGTGATGATATTTTGCGCGTTATCCGCACAAAGGCAAATAAGAACTCGCATCTCGCCGCTCGGCAATTTGGTAGCCTCCATTCAGGAACGCGCCGACAATCTCGTTTACATTTCCGAGCAGGATTGGGACGTGAATGTTTTCGTCATCGGCAGAAACATATCGGGATTGAATGCGGAAACTTTTCAGGCGGCAAATCCATTCGTTGCTTTCGAGCCGATTGAAGAAATTGATGTTGAACTTCTCTTTTCGCGTTTGGAAAAGCGCGATGAAGCGTGGACAAACCTTAGAAATTACCTCGACGCGAAGTTTACGCTGTCGGCTTATTTCAAGGGCATATTGTCGGCATCAGGACATTTGCGGTTGAAACTTAGTGGAGCAAAGCAATGAAAATAATTGCAAAAATTTCCGTTGCGTTCGACTGCGAAACTTGCGGCGAAAGATGCGAAACAGAATCAGATTACATCTGGATTGATGAGAGCCGAATCTTTCGCTGCGATTTTTGCGGAGCGAAAACGCGAATCAAATTCGTTCCTGTTGAGGAAAAGGAAAAAAGCGATGAGTGAAAAACATTTTGTTCAGCAAATTACGATTGACGAGCAAATCGCGGAAGTGAAACGCGAGATTGCGATGCGGCGAAAAGTTTATCCGAAATGGATTGAAGCCGGTTCAATGCAAAAGTCGAAAGCTGATTTTCAGGTTCTGGCAATGGAAGCGGTTTTGATTTTGCTTCAAGCAATCGCCAAAGAAACCGCGCCGCAAGCCGGATTGTTTTGAGAATGAATTTATCGGGAACAGAGAAGGAAATATGTCAATCGCCAAAATAATCATCACCGGAGATAACTTTCAATTTTCGCCCACTTTTCTTTGCCGATTCATTCAGGCAGTCGGCGATAAGGCGAAAGTGCGAAATGTTTTCGGTGACGATAAAGCAGTTTTGTCCGAGATTTTTCTGCAGCCAAATGTGCGCCATTTGACAAATCAGCGCATCATTTTGCAGAAAGGTCGCCGAGTCGGGCAAGTCTTTTCTCCGGCGTTGATGCAGTTGCCAGACAATGCTTGCCGCCGCAATCCAATCGTCTTTGGTCGGAGTCAAAAGCGTTTTGTTTCTATCGTG
Source organism: Acidobacteriota bacterium (assembly GCA_020200095.1). Lineage (GTDB taxonomy): Bacteria > Acidobacteriota > Blastocatellia > Pyrinomonadales > Pyrinomonadaceae. The sequence goes on from JAIVJJ010000056.1 coordinate 11,006, forward strand.
AAGCTGGCGGAATTGGTCGAGTTTTTGTTTTCGCCTTTGGCTGATTTTCGTGGCGGAAAGTTCGTAATAAACGACCAGAGGGAAAAGTGTTTGCGCCAAATCTTCGGCTTCAATCTTTTCCCTGTATGCGCTGTAAATGTTCGTGTCAAAGACGGGTTTTCCGTGCGGGCGGTGTCGTTTACTCATTCTTCGCAGTTGATAAATTCCATTCCGACGCGACCGATTTCTTTCCGCAACTCGGTTTTAGTCATTTTGCGAATTTTCGCCGCGCTTAGTTCGCCGTTGCTCGGACTCGCGCCGCAAGCGACAGTTTTATTGCCATTCACGCGGGCGTTTTTAACGGCGGTAGATGCGCGCCTTGCGCCCGACTTACGACCATTTTTTGCTGTTTCTTCTGTTTTAACTGCGCGTTTCATATATTCGTGCCTCTCCGGTTAAAAAACCTCTTGTTTATTCTAACCGATTTTGATGCGCGATTAAAGTTTTTAGCGGACGCGAGATTTTTTATTTGATAAAAACGCGCCGCAAGTAGGTTTGTTTTGAGCGGATGAAAAATTGTCAAAACAATCACGATTTTAAGCGGGTTGCCGGAAACCTCTGGCGATGCGTTCGGTGTGAAAAAGTTGTTTATCGCGAGTGAAAAGGCGATGAATTTTCAAACAAATTCTTGTTATAGAGAAAAAGAAAAAAATTTAATCGTCGAAACGCTTCTTGCCGGACATTCAATTTTGCTCGTCGGCAGGGCTGGAATCGGAACTTCCGCGCTTCTGAAATTTGTCTGCGAAGAAATGGAATCCAAAGGCGCGAGAGTTATCAAAATAGCCCCGAATTCCATCAAACAAATTTTATAGTGAATATGGCTTATCAGCTTTCTCTCTACGCGGGGGCGACGCGCCGCAACCGGAGCCGACGCGCGAAAGAACAATTACGCTTGGCGATGAACCAAAGCCGCAGGGCGAGAATTTGCCTGATGCAATAAAAATTCGCGTCCAAATTTCATCAGCCGACGATTTGCGCGTGAAAGCCGGTCAGAAGATTCGGCGCGGTGATGTGATTGCAGACCGCAGGCGAGAGCGTGAACTTTTGGAAAAGCAAATCTTGCGCTTACGTGAACAACGTGCCGCGATTTTGTTTTCGATTAAACGCCTCGACAATTTGAGCCAAACAAAAGAAGAAAGCCTGCGGCTTGAACAGGCGACAATGCCAGCGTCCGATTTTTCTGCGAGCGTTGCTGAAATCAAACGAGCGGAAAATAATCTTTCTCTTTCCGCATCGCTGGTTGAAAAACAAAAGGTGAAAATCGAAAAACTGAAAACCTTACGCTTTGAAAATCTGGAAACAATTCTCTCTCACGAGCAGGTGAAACTTGATGAACTTCTAGCGCGTCAGGCAGAAATGCGCGACAGTCTCGAACTTGCAAAAGCGCAGCTTTCCACAACAAAGGCAACCCGCGCTTATCTTGAACAAAAAGACCGGTTGGAGATTGAAAAACAAAAGTTTTCCGTCAGTGAAGCAATGCAAAACCTTGAAATCCAACAGGCACAGCTACAGGCAAATTTACAGTCAATTGAAAAACAAACGATTGATTTAGAACAGCAACTCGCCCGCGTGGAAGCGGTTCGCGCGTCTTTCGCCGGAACGGTTGAAAAAATAACTTGGGAGACTCAAACCAATGATGAAATTAGCGTTGTTATTTTTGTTGATGTCGCTGGCGATGACGGCGGCGAAAGCCCAAAATTGTGAATCGTCTGCGCCGGAATGCGTTGCGCTATGGACGGAAACAGCCGTTAAAAATTCGCAGGAAATCAAGAATTTGACCGAAGCGATTCGATTAGCCAAGCGCAAACAGTGGACTTCTCTAATTGATGTTTCGACGATTGAACCGATAACCGCGTCAATCCAAATCATTCGTAATGTTCTAGGCGGAGGACGTTATCAGGAAAACAAACAACTAATTCACGCGCTCGAACTTCGACGCTCGGAAACAATCACGCGCATACGTGAAAGAATTATTGCTTTACTTTTGCAGATTGAACAAAACCGCGCACAGCTTCGGGGAAAAAAAACCGCGCTCGAAAATTTCATTCAGCAAATCGAACTCTTTGAGGTCCAATATCGCGCCGGTGATTTTGACACCGAAAAGATGTTGAGCGTTTGGGAAAAGCGAAAAACATTTCGCGCGGAAATCGAATCTTTGCGTGCGGAAATAAAACAAGCCGAAGCCGCGCTTGAAAGATTTGCTCACCCGGAGATAACGAAAGAAGAAGCGCGGGAATCGGTTATCAAACAAGTAACCGAAGCGTGGAAACTTTCTGGAACGACCGAAGAATTAAATCTAATCGTTTTGGATGCGGACGAAAAAAAGCGAGTCTTTAAAAGCGAACTCCTAAAAATCTTTCCCGAAGGTGTGAAGCATCTGCCTGATGAATTGCAACCGCGCGGAGTTTATTCGACAACCCGAAATGGTTTGAAAAAAGTTCAATGCATCGGCATGGCTGAGAGATTCGGTTTTAACTTCGTGCTGTTCCGCACACTTTAATTTTGCCCGCTGCCGCCCGCCTTTGTTTCACCTGTTTTAATGACAATTTCCGTTGCCGCAGCAAGTTTTGCCGCGCAGGGCTTCAATTCCTTCTTTAGCGATAATCGGCAGCATTACAAGTGCCGCTATCGGGTCTGCCCACCACCAGCCGAACACCGCATTAAGAAGCAAACCGCCGAGCAAGATAGCCGACAGATAAGCGCAGATGTCCGTTTGTTTTGAGTCCGCTATCATTGCGCGGCTGTTTAGCTTTGTTGCCACATTTCGCTTTGCTCGCGCCAGAAGCGGCATCACAACGAGCGACAAGGCGGCAATCCCGATGCCGATATAACTGGCTTCCGGCTGTTCGGTTAAAACAAGTGATTTGACCGCATCAAAGCCGATGTAGGCGGCAAGCGCAATCAAACTTATACCGACGAGTTTCAAAGCAAGTTTTTCTCGATGGTCGCCCGAAAAAAGTCGCCATAAAATAATCGCACCCGACGAAACTTCAATTATCGAATCAACACCAAAACCGACAAGCGCAATGCTTCCAGCCAAAACGCCCGCAACGATGGCGGCGATGGCTTCAAGCGAGTTCCAGCCGATTGTTAAATACTCAAGATTACGCCCGTGCCGCATTGCGACGGCACGAGCATCTGCGTTCAAAACATTTGCGCTCATATAAAATTCCTAAAGCCTGATTTTAATTCCGCCGTTAAATACTCTGCCTTCGGTGTGCGTGTAAATTTCGCTGAAAGTCGGATTGTTCAACAGCGGAAAAACGACTTGTCCAAAACGGCTTTGCCGTGTATCGGTGATGTTTTCGGCGTTAATGAAAAGACTGTAATTGCCGAAAGACTTTTCGCCGAAAATTCCTAACACCCAATAAGGTTTGGTTTTGAATCTGTTACTTAAAAATTGACTGCCCGTGTAATATGCTTCAAAGCCGACCTTAAAATTTTCTTCTTTTTCAAAAAGTAGTGCCGAATTTAATTTACTTTTCGGCGTGAGCGGCAAAAATTGATTATCCGTCAAATACTTTGCCTTCGCATTGGTATAAGTATAACCCGCAAACAATTTTATAATGTCGTAACTAGCTCGCACATTAGTTTCAAAACCAGAACTTTTGACTGGCTGACCGGCATTCGTAAAACTGAAAGCGCCGTTCGCGTTCGGCAACAGCACGAGCGGGTCTTGAATCTTCGTGTAAAAGAACATCTGATTAACCGAGTATGAAAACTTTTCGCCAATGGTGTTCCGGTAATTTACATCGAACGTCCCGCCGCTGCTGCGTTCGGCTTTTAAGGTGTTGCCAATCGGAAGAACATTTTGAAAAAGCAAAGTTTCGGCTTCTTCGGTGAAAATGCTCGGTGCTTTATAGCCTAATCCAAAACTCGCTCGACTGCTCAATTTGTCCGTAAATCTATACAGCAACGAAACACGAGGCAAAGCAAAAACACCGTAGTGTTTGACCGCATCGAGACGAAAACCGGCTTCAAGCGATAATTTATTCGTAATGTCGAAACTGTCCTGCACATACCCGCCGACCGTCGTTCGGGTTTCGTTACGTTTCGCTAAATTCGTATTGTTGGAGTTTTCCTTAAACTGGTCATAAACGGCGTTAAAGCCGAAAATAAGAGCGTGATTTTTAACCGGATGAAAATACGAAATGTCCGTGTAAGAATTAAACTGCCGACCTTTAAACGAGTAATCGGGAATTTCGATTTCACGGTTGAAAAAGGCGATGCTTTGTTTAGCTACTATTCTTCTGCCGCCTTCAAGGTCACGGTCAAATTGCAATGTCGTAATGTTGCGGATTGAATTGTTTTTCTCGAAATACTGATGAAAATCGTCTCCTGACCCGCGAATAACAAAAACATCTCCGCCTTTTCGGTTTTGATAAGTTGTCGAATTTCCAATCATCAAACGGGTTTTATCGTCCGCGTAAAAGAAAACTCTCGGATTGATGTTAAATGATTTCGTGTTCGGAAGTTCGGTAAAATCATCGTCGTCAACGTCATACTCTTTTTGATAATTAACCGAACCTAAAAATGTATAACCGATGCGGTCAAACTTGCGAGAATTGAAAATAGAAAAGTCCGTTCCGAGTGCCGATGTCTGATTAAAAATCATTGACGTTACCGGCGCATCAGTCGGCTCCTTACTGATAAAGTTCACAACTCCGGCAATTGCGCCCGCACCGTAAAAAGTTGACGATGCGCCTTTGATAATCTCGACCTGTTGTAAGTCGAGCGGCGGAATGTCCAAAAGGCTTAAACTTCCCGAAAAACCGCCGAACGCCGGAAAACCGTCTTTTAAGATTTGCGTATATCTGCCGTCGAGTCCTTGAATGCGGATGCTCTGCGTAAAGGAAGTTGCCGAAGTTTGTTGAACTTTGATGCCCGTGCTTTCGTTCAAAATCATCGAAACATTTGCCGAACGCATACTGCTTTTTTCGTCAACTTCTTCTTCGTCAATCGCTTCAACCCGCGTCGGCGTGTCGTCAATTTCCCGACCTGTGCGGGTCGTGTTGATAACGACATCGCCGACTTCATTGATTTTCATAAAAATCAATTTTTCGCCCGAATCTGTAAGCGGAAAAGTAAAACTTAACTGTTGTATTTCGTAACCGTCGGCAAAGATTTCAATAATTTGTTCGCCGTCGGGAATGCCTGTTAATTCTGCTTTCCCGCTCGCGTCGGTTGTCGCGGAAATTTCTGTATTTCTCACGGAAACCTTTGCGCCCGTAATCGCTTGTTTGGTTTCTTCGTTTTGAATCGTTGCTTTGAATGTATTTTGCGCGTATGAAATTTGTGCCGTTAACAAAACGGCAAAAAATAAAATGACTTGTTTCATCTGTAACTGTAACCTCTTAAAATTTAAGTTCACAAAAACCGACACACGGCGCGATTTTTCCGGGAATCGGCAATGTGCAGAAATAAATGTCTTTTCACGGAAAAAAGACACACTTAGGCTGTGAAATTAAATTTCGGCGGTTGCCAGATAAAATTGAGAGGTTGATGCGAGTAATCGTTTTGGTAAGAAATTTGAGCGGCTGATTTGGTAAACACCGCAAGTTTCTTGTTTGATGAAAGAACGGATATGGTGTCTGTTACGGACACCTGGCGACACGAACAAATGCAAAAAGGCGAACATTCGTGGCTTTCCGATTCCGTGTTTTCGCCGTTGCTGTAAAGCCGCGTCTGCTCATTCTTAATTTGCGGACGAGAAAATTCGCTTGCCGCAAAGTCCTGACATGGCTGCACGGACAACACCAGCAAATAAACACTAAAAATGAAGCAGAAAACTTTCATCAGTTTAAGTCAAAATCTCATTATAAAACGTCCGTTCCCATTTCTCAAGACATTTGACTGATAAATAAATGCGCCTTTCAAGCGAATTACTGAAAGTCTTTCCCGAAGGCGTGAAGCATTTGCCCGACGAATTGCAGCCTCGCGGAATTTATTCGACAACCCGAAACGGTTTAAAGAAGGTTCAATAC
>JAIVJJ010000057.1 GCA_020200095.1 Acidobacteriota bacterium
CATTGCCTTGTCCGTCCGAATCGGTATCGAGTTGGTCAGGATTCGATATCGCCGGACAGTTATCAGTTTCATCCGGCGCACCGTCGTCGTCGCCGTCCGCGTTCGCCTGAACGCCCCACGATGTTCCTCCATCATCCGCCGGATTGTAAGTTAAGCGTGTTTGATTCGAGCCGTCCGCGTTCATCACGTAAATCTCAAAGTTACCGTCGCGGATAGAAGTAAAAGCAATCTTGCTGCCGTCGGGCGAGAACGACGGGGCATACTCAAAGTGCAGATTGTTAGTTAAGCGTGTTTGATTCGAGCCGTCGGCATTCATCACGTAAATCTGACCGTTGTCGTCGCCGCGGAAGGAAAAAAAAGCAATCTTGCTGCCATCAGGACTAAAGGATGGGTCTCCATCTAACCTCGGATTGTAAGTTAAGCGTGTTTGATTCGAGCCGTCAGCATTCATCACGTAAATCTCACGGTTGCCGTCGCGGTCGGAAACAAAAGCAATCTTGCTGCCGTCGGGACTGAAGGCTGGAGTTAGATCCTCCGCCGGATTGTTAGTTAAGCGTGTTTGATTTGAGCCATCAGCGTTCATCAAGTAAATCTCAGTGTTACCGTCACGGTCAGAAGAAAAAGCAATTTTGCTGCCATCAGGGCTAAAGGATGGGTCTTCATCAACCGCCGAATTGTTGGTCAGGCGTGTTTGATTTGAGCCGTCGGCGTTCATCAAGTAAATCTCACGGTTGCCGTCACGGTCAGAAGAAAAAGCAATCTTGCTGCCGTCGGATGAGAAAGATGGTCTTCGGTCATTCGCCGGATTGTTGGTTAGTTTGGTTTGATGCGAGCCGTCTGGGTTCATCACATAAATCTCTTGGTTTCCGTCGCGCTCGGAAGTAAAAGCAATCTTTTCCTGCGCGGCAGCAATAATTGGTAAGGCGCACAGCAGCATTGCCAGAAATAAAGCGGTTGAAAATAGGTTTTTGGTTGTGTTTTGTAGTTTCATTGTTTTTCTCATTTTTTTGTTCTCCTTATTTTTTGTATTAGGTTTAATTCTTCGCCGTTGTTTCCACCGGCTCATAAAGGCAATTCCGGTTAAAGGCGTGACTCTGAACTTAATAAATCGTGATTGCTGTCCTCGCTATTCAGCGAGCCGCTGCAAACCAAAGCTACACCACGTTCTTTTCCGACCAGATGAAATTTGGCATTTTCGATAAAGCCGCATACATCTGTTAAAGTCATTCGCAAAAATGCCGACACTTGTTCGGGCGTGAACGCGGCGACGCGCCGGGCGCATTGCTCGCAATAAACAAAGGTTGCGCCGCTCGCCGTTCGTATAATTGTTATTTCATGATTTTCAATTTGAATTTCCGTGCGTCGTGTCGTTTTTTTCATTTGTTATTCGTCCACCGGATTCATTTATTAAGCGTTCACGACAAATTTTCATTGCCGACATTTTAGCCCTGTGCTACAATCGGCAGCGTCCTTGATATTTGTCGTGAACACGAGAATTTTTAACTTTTAGCTTCCTAAAAGTCCTTAATTCGGCTGCTAATAATTGCTAAATTTTCCTAATGTTATGGAAACGACAAAAAACACTACAATTTCTTTCGACGAATTTGAGGTTGACGCACTCAAGCGCACTCTGCTGAAAAAAGGTCAAGCCGTTCCGCTAAATCCGAAAACTTTTGATTTGCTTTTAACTTTGGTCGAGCATCGCGGCGCGGTTCTCTCAAAAAACGATTTGCTGGATAAGGTTTGGGAAAATCAGTTTGTCGAGGAAAACAATCTGACGGTTCATGTCGCCGCGCTGCGGAAGGTTCTCGGTGAGAAAAAAAACGAACATCGTTTTATCATTACCGTTCCCGGACGCGGTTATAAATTCATCGCCGAATTAAACGAGCCGGAAAATGAAATCGTTATTGAAAGCCATAAGTTTTCGCGCATCCTGGTTGATGAAGAAATTACGGAAAATGAAAAATTGTTTACCTGGTTAAACGGTCATAAGCCGAAAGCGATTGCAGAAGTCGAAACATCAGAAGAAAAACAAACGTGGATTGAATGGTTGAAACTGAATCCGATTATGGCAACTTTGCTCGTCGCGTTTTTCTTGCTTTCAACAATCTTTGGCGGTTACGTCTGGCAAAAACAAAGACAATCGAATCTCTCGCCCGGCGTTCCTTTCGCGCAAATGCAGATTCGTCAATTGACCACCAACGGTAAAGTCAGCCGCGCCGCGCTTTCGCCCGACGGAAAACTTTTCGCTTATGTGACGAATGATTTGGGTTCGAGAACTCTCTGGCTCGGACAAATCGAAGGCGGTAATGACATTGTGCTTCGTCCGGCGGCAGAAGCCGTTTATTCCGAATTGGCGTTTTCGCCCGACAGCAGTCATCTGTATTTTTCTCTGCGCGATGACAAAAATCCGAAAAGCGCGCTTTATAAAATGCCTGTTTTTGGCGGCGCGCAGCAAAAGGTTCTGGACGAGATAAGCAGCTTTAGCTTATCGCCCGACGGAAAGCGGATTGCTTTCGGGCAACGCAGCGAAGAAGAAGGAAAAGACTCTTTAATCATTGCTAGCACGGATGGCTCTGAACGGCGCGAAGTCGCTTCGTTTCCGAAAACTCAGTCTTTTATTTTCGATACAATTTCCTGGTCTGACGACGGAAACCGTTTGGCTTTGAGCGGCGTCGGAGACGGCGAAACCATTGGAAATGATATTCTCACCGCCGAAATTTCAACCGGCGAAATCAAACGAATCGTCAACGAAAACTGGCGCGAAATAGCAAAAACAGCTTGGTTAAAGGACGATAGCGGACTGATTGTTACGGCTATCGAAAGCTCTTCGTGGTCGTCAGTTCCGCAGTTCCACGTTTTGCGCGTCGAGATTCCGAGCGGCAAGACGCGCGAAATTACAACCGACCGCAGCAGTTACGATTCTTCGCTCAATTTGTCAAGCGTTTCACCTGACGGACGCTATATTATCTTTCACTCAAATCGCGGCGGCGGTTTTGACATTTGGCGAACGGACATTGACAGCGGAAATCCTCTACAACTTACTTTCGGAAAGAAAAATTTTCAACCTTTTGTGTCGGCGGACAGCCGCCAGGTTTATTACAAATCTTGGGAAAAAGGCGTCGGCGAATTGCGCCGCGTTTCGATTGACGGCGGCGAGCCTGAAATTTTAAATGATAAAGAAACTTCGTGGGGAGGTTTTTCGCCCGACGGAAAATATTTTGCCGCCGGTTACAAAACTGACAAAAACCGTCTCGCTATTTTTTCCGCCGAAAATCACCAAATCGTCAAACAATTCGATTTCCCCAAAAGCGGAACGATGTGGATGGGTTCACGCTGGACGCCTGACGGCAAAGCAGTTGCATATCGTGATTCTAATTACGGCTATTGGTTACAACCGATTGACGCTGAAGCGCGTCGAATGGAAGGCTTGCCGAAAGAAAAACTTTACAACTTCGCATGGTCGAAAGACGGAAAACAATTTGCGTTTGTGCGCGGACAGGAAATCCGTGATGTCGTTTTGATTAGCAACAGAAAGTAGAAGGGCAAAATTAAGCGAGCAAGAGACAAAGATAAAATTGCTTCTTAGTTTTGCCTTTTTACTTTTTATTTCAAAGTCTTGCGCGGCAATTTCTCGTCCATTATCGCCGTTTGATAAACAAATGCCCTCATAATCGTGAGACATAAAGGTTTGTATCGAGCGGTTGGCGTCATCTTCTGTCTGCCCGTCAACGACCCGTACGTTATCATCCTCAGGAATTTGCTCAACTAAATGTCCGAGTTCCGCCCCCGCGCTCATACTCGTTCATCAATGCCCCGATGAAACCTTTACGGTAGCTCTTTCTCGAACTTTGGAATTCTACACTCAACTAAAACCTCTAAATTTGTATTTAATTGAACTACAGTTTCCTTAAACCGGATTTTATATACGCTTCTTTTCACGCACAAGTCAATAAAATTCTTAATTTTGCTATGCCTTAAGTCCATTTATTTGCCCTGTAGCTCGTTTTTATTATTGAAGTCTTATTGGTTATCTTAAAAAGAGAAAGCCGCAAGGTTTTAACGCTTCCGGCTTTTCTTCTTTGTTATTTACGCTTTAGCAATACTCTCCTAGTACGTCTTTCAACTAATTTCCTTTTCTGACGTACTTAATGCAATCGCCTTGGTTCTTAAATGCCGGTGTGTTGAAACGCATCCATCCGCCATTTGTGCATTGGTCTTTGTTGGTTGGCGGACCGATTTGTGTATCGCAGCCGGAACTATCAACAATTCCATCTTTATCAAAATCTGTTGCTCCTGGATTTGAATCGATATCACAGCTATCAGGAATACCGTCGTTATCAGTATCAACGATTTGCGCTTCAAATGCTCCAATATCTACTGCTGCTCCTCTTAAACGGTCAAATCCCGTTCCTCTCTGGTCGGTTGTTAAAGGTTCGGACGGATTGTTTGTCGGACAGGTTGCAGTAACAACACAGTTATTGCCCGCATCAATCGCAGGACTTCCATTTTCAAGAGAATGAGTATCGGTTTGTCCGCCATTATTTGCCAGCGGTCCAAGCATCGGATCGAGAGGAGCAGCAGAAGTACCTACTTTGTCGCCGTTTACTCCATCCGTAAATCCTACTCCGCCGACACTGATTCCAATCAGATTGTTTCCTTGTGATGTATAGACGGGTGGCGTGGGAGGGACATTGGGAGCGACAGGATGAAATGATACGTCAGGATTAAATGGAGCCGTATTATTGGCAATAATTGAGTTGCGAACAATTGTTGTGCCGCTGCTAGTAGTCATAATGCCGCCACCCCCAGAATTTATTGCCGTATTTTCAGTCACGGTTACATTGTTTAAGGTCAATGAGCTGAAGTTTATAATGGCACCGCCGACTGTGTTGGAAATGTTTCCAGAGAAAGTTGAGTTGTTGATGTTGGCTGTGCAGCCGTTATTGACATTAACGGCACCGCCATTTCCTGTTGCCATTCCCTCGCCCGATTGGTTACCTGTAAATGTTGAGCGGGTGATGTTTAGCATTGCTTCTTTGCAATATACGCCTCCTCCAAAAGGTCCCGGATGAAAGTTGTCTCTGACGGTTACATCCATTAAATTCAACGTGTTACCTACATCCTCAAGGAAAATACCTGCTGCATACGAATTTAAAGCTGCTTTCCCATTAGCGATTGTAATACCACTAATATTGACGACCGCTCCAGATGAACCACCGATTGTAAAGATGCGAAAATCTGTAGTTCCGCCTGCTGTGCTGCGTTGCACGGTCAAAACTCTTGCACCCGGTCCAGTAATGCTCACGCTATCTGAGATAGTTGGCAATATGCTTGTTAGGTCGATTGTTCCCGTCACGCTAAAGCTAATCGTGTCAGCACCGGCGCTGTTGTTAGCTGCACTAATTGCCTCACGTAATGTACAAACTCCGACACTGCATCCATTTGTTTCATTATCAAGATTAGAGTTGACTGTGAGAGTTGCTCCGTTGGCTGTGACTATGCCGACGATTAGCAAGAAAAAAAGCGTTAATGTTTTCATTAGATTCCTCCGTTTTTAACTTAAAAATTAATCACCGATTTATCGGTTGAAAGCCAGTTTAGGCAAAAAAATTGCTAAAAGTCCTTAATTGCATTACTAAATATTCCTAAATATTGCTAAACGGAAAAATTAATCCTAAAAATCAAACCTCAAAGTTGCTAGAATGACTGTTTATAAATGGAGAAAGGAAAAAAGCCGCAAGTTTTAACGCGTACGGCTTTTCTTTGAAAGGTGAAAAGTTGCAGATAAAGTAAAGCGTTTTACCTTAATTACTGATCCCCCGCCTGACACGGACCTACAGAGTCACCGTGAGCCAAATGAGCAGCTACTGCTGATGCACCGACAGTCAAAGTTTTTGATCCCTTTTTACCGGAATTTCGATGGCAGATTTGGGTTACTATTTCTATGTTCACATTGTCTAATGCCGGACCAAAGAATCCTGCAATCAAGCTGGTAAAAGTTAATACTGTTTCGGAACTAGTCGCCGTAAAGTAGTAGGTATTGGGCGCCCATTTCATATCTTCTCTGGTGTTACCAGAAAGGCATGTGTCGTAAGTATAGCTTTGCGATGATAACCCATCTACACTCACGGACATTTCTTTCACGCCGCAACCGCCGTCTGGATTACCGGACATGTCAAACGTAACCTGATATGTCCAGCCAGCCACGGTCGTTAGAGTTTGACTGATTTGTCCTGCTTCATTCCTTCCACTCATATCTATACTTCGAACGCCTTCTGAAGCTTGCCAGTAGGAACCGATATAATCAATACTTCCAAAGTCGACTGACCAATCGTCAATATTGGTGTTACCCATATATACGGTGGTAAAGCCGCCAGGATTAGTGTCCGTTTCGAAGCTACCATTGCTCTGGGCAAAAACCGCAGGGGTAATTGCCAGCACACAAAACATCATTAACATCATTCTAATTTTCATTATTTTGTTCTCCTTTTTTATTGTTTGTTTTATTCGTGTTAAAGTAGGCGGCAAACGAATTGCCGCACACCATCTCCGTCCAGCAGACAAGATGAATTTGGTTGTTTTGGAAAAACTGTTTAATTTCAGCAAGTTCGAAACCGAAAATCGAGATAATCTGCGCCGGCTCGAGAATCTGAACGTTTGTCTGACAGATTTCGCAGTAAATCATTGCCGCGCTGCTCCTCCGAATAATCGGTACCTGATGCGTTTCGACGGTAATCTCCGTCCGCTTTTTGTTTGTCAAAAACATATCCGTTTTCCTTAAGCTAGAATTTATTGCCTCAAACATCCGTTTCTGCTACGATTCGTTTGTTAATGGCAAAACCGAATCCTGATAAAATTCAAAAGCACAAACGACTGCATGAATGTGCATCTTGGCAAAAAGCGTTATTAAAAATCTTTAATTCGGCGGCTAAAAATTGCTAAATTTTCGTAAACGGATGGAAACCCTAGCAAAACAAATATTTACGTTTGCGGATTTTGAGCTTGACGCGGCGAAACTCCTTCTGCTCAAACAGGGAAAAGCGGTCGCTCTGAATCCGAAAACCTTCGATTTGCTGCTGACTCTGGTGGAAAATCGTGGGCAGGTTTTAAGCAAAGAAGATTTGCTCAATAAAGTCTGGGCTGATCAATTTGTCGAAGAAAATAATTTGACCGTGCAAATTTCCGCACTGCGGAAAATTTTCGGCGAGAAAAAAGGCGAGCATCAATTTATCGTTACCGTGCCGGGCAAAGGCTACAAATTCGTTGCCGATGTCCAAACATCGGAGGACGAAAAAGAAATCGTCATTGAAAGCCACAAATTTTCGCGGGTTTTGATTGAGGAAGATATAGTAGAGAAAGACGAGGATGAAATTCCGGCAGAAAAAATAATCAATCCGCGGCGAGGATTGGAAGAACACAAAAGGCAAAAAGCGTTTTCCAAAATATCGCCTTTTATTTTTTATTCGAGTCTTGGAGTAATTTTGACTGTTTTTCTTGCGGGAATTTGGTTTTGGGACAGTGGAAAAGCCGTCGAAAAAAAACAGTTTTCAATCGCCAAACTAACATCAAGCGGGAAGGTTTCCAACGCAACGCTGACGCCCGACAGCAAATACGCTGTTTTTTCACAAACTGAAGACGCTGGCGAAAGCCTCCGGCTCAGGCATATCGAAACGGGAAGCCAAACGCAGATTTTGCCCGTAAGAGCAGTGAAATATGTCGGTCTTAGCGTTTCGCCCGAAGGCAATTTGATTTATGCAACCGTTTTCGGCGGCGATATGCGCGACCCGCAGATTTGGCGCGTCCCGCTTCTCGGCGGCGCGATTGAGGAAATAAGGGAAATAAAAACCGGCGGGGCTGTAAGTCTATCGCCCGACGGAAGGCGTTTTGCATTCACCGAATCGCGCGGCGCGTTAAAAGAAACGCATTTCGGAATTGCTGATTCAAACGGCGCGAACAAGCAAATTCTGGTTCGAGCGGCGTATGAACTGACGGAAGCGAGATTGCCTGCATTGTCGAGGAGAAACTTTCCGATGGCGCAAAAAAATCGGGAATTCTACTGATTAATCCATCAGACGGAAGCGAAAGATTCATCAGCGAAAAACGCTGGGATTTTGTTGCGCATCTCGCCTGGATTGATGCGGAAACCTTGGCTTTTACAGCTTACAAAACGCACCCCTGGCAAGGACAAATCTGGGCTGTTTCACGAAAAAGCGGCGAGACGCGGCAGGTAACAAAAGAATTGAGCAGTTATACGTGGCTGGCAAGCGCCGGCGAAAAACTCCTTACCGTGCAGAAAACGGCGATTTCGCACATTCGCGTTGCCGATTTCGATGAAAAAACAAAAACCTTGCAAACCCGCGAAATTTATAATGAATCGGGCATTATCCATAACGTCGCCTGGACACCCGACGAGCGTGTTCTTTACAGTTCGAGCGCAAGCGGAAAACGCGAAATCTGGCGCGCGCAAAAGGACGGAACAAACGTGACGCAGCTGACGGTCAATGCTGATGTCAGCTTTGGTATGTCCGTTTCACCGATTGACGGCTCGCTCGTGTTTTGTTCGACCGACGAGGGAAAGCACGCTCTACGCATCGCCGATTCCGAAGGCAAAAACGTGCGCCCGCTGACTGATGGCACGGAAGATATTTTTCCGAATTTTACGCCTGATGGTCAATCCGTAATTTTTCAGCGCGGTCTGAACAATAAAACGCTCTGGCGTTATGATTTAATTGATGGAAAAATTACGCAATTGACCGAAACACTGGCTTCGTATCCGACGGTTTCACCCGACGCGGCTCTAACGGCGTATTATTTTCTGGATCGGGAGGCAGACAATCTCTGGCGCGTCGGTCTAGTCTCAAACGAGACAGGAACGTTCGTCGGTAAAATCAATCTTCCCGCAAAAATAAGCGAACGGCGGATGCGCTGGCATCCGAGCGGCAGATTTTTAACACAGATTTTCTACACGGGTGAAAAAGCCAATTTTTTTCTTTTACCGACAAACGGCGACACAGGACAGGAAATTTCGGGATTGGGCAAGGGCGATGTTAATTGGTTTGAATGGTCGCCGAATGGGACAAGTATTGTTGCGTCGCAAACCGAAATATCGCAAGACATCGTTTTAATAGAACCTAGTTTCGATTGAAGGAGCGGACAGAAGGCTTCGCACAGGCAATTTCCAATCAATAAAAAGGCGGACTTGATAAATCCGCCTTTTTATTGATTGGAAATTGCTTTTTATTTAGCTTTGGTTGCCGTAAACGAAATCGGCGGCAAACCGGGACCGGAAATTGTGCCGGTCATTTTATCACCTTCAATTGTTCCTTCCAGTGTAATTTCCATTTGTTGACCTTGAACATCAACCAGAGCCGTTCCAGTAAATAGATTTCCGCTAACTTTGCCGCTCTTTATCGCGCCGCCGCCCATTGGCGAAGACAACGAGCCGGTTAAAGTTGCGCCGTCTTGTTTCAGTTCAAGCGTGATTGGAATTATCTGCCCGTTTGCATCGGCAGTCATACTCCATTTACCGGCTGCGCTGACGGTTGGCGCGGCGCTCATATCAGCTTTTTTCGGCATTGAAATCGTCACGGTTTTCGGGTCAACCGTAATTTCTTTCAAGCGCGTGGCAACTTCCGGCGTCATTGATTCCTGAAAACGTCCGCCAAGATGTTTCGCCATGAATTTTTCGGCGGCGGCGATCATTGCCATATTATTGACCGGACGCGCAAAACCGTGACCTTCGTCCGGCGCGACTATGTATTCAACCGGAAAACCGCGTTCGCGCAAAGCAATTACGATTTGGTCTGATTCACGTTTGTTGACGCGCGGGTCGTTCGCGCCCTGCACAACCATCAAAGGCGTTTTGATTTTATCAGCCGAGTTTAAAGGCGATTGTCGGTCCATCTGCGCTGCGCCTTCCTTTGTATTCGGATCACCCATTCGTTTGTAAAAGATTACCCGTCCGGCTTCCCAATATGGCGGGATTGCTTCGAGTAGAGTTTTCAAATTTGAAGGCGCAACAATAGCAACTGCCGCCGCATATAAATCCGGTGTGTAAGCTACGCCCGCAAGCGTTGCATAACCGCCATAACTTCCGCCCATAATTCCAACCCGTTTTGGGTCGGCGATGCCTTGAGAGACAAGATGTTTGACGCCCCAGGTGATGTCGTCCTGCATCTTTTGTCCCCATTCGTTGTTTCCGGCGTTCAGGAATTTTTTACCGAAGCCGGTGGAAGCTCGGAAGTTCGGC
The DNA here is from genome assembly GCA_020200095.1 of Acidobacteriota bacterium. Taxonomy (GTDB): domain Bacteria; phylum Acidobacteriota; class Blastocatellia; order Pyrinomonadales; family Pyrinomonadaceae. The sequence continues at coordinate 10,253 of JAIVJJ010000057.1, forward strand.
TGCAAAACTGCATAACCGCGATTTGCCAAAAATTGCGCGTAAGAGTTGTAGCCCCAACCGCTTCGTGCCCAGGGTCCACCGTGCGGATTGACGATGAGCGGAAGATTCTTCGGCGAAACGCCTTTCGGCAAAGTCAAATAAGCAGGAATCTCCAAGCCGTCCGATGATTTATAGCGAATCGTTTTCATTTCGGAGAGCGACCCGCGCGGCAGTTTTTCTCTGACTTTATATTGCAGTTTCAAATCTTTTGTGTCGCGGTTGTAAAGATAAACTTCGCCCGGTTCGGTATCGCTGTAAGCCGAAATTAGATACAAGCGTTCATCTCTGGTTGACGAGTTAAAGCTGATTTCTTTGTTGGGTAGTTTGCTTTGCAAAGATTTGTAGTCGGCTTCAAACTTTTTATCTTTCCAATAAATTCGCTGTTTGTCGTCAACGTAAATCGTGGCGATGAGTTCGTCGGAAACATCGGAAAAACTTGCTCCGCCGAAATCAACGCGATTCATCGGGTCGCTCTCCAACATTTCTTCTTTGCCGGTTTCCACGTCGAGCAAAACCAATTGCGTTAAATCCGGATTGCCTTTATTTGTTTGAATATAAACGCGCTTGTTATCTTTGTGAAAACGCACGGGAGAGCAGGTTTCAAATAGATTACACGAATAAATTTTCGTCGCTTTGCCGTCTGCGTCAAGCCGCAAAATTTCGGTATCGCCGTTTGGCGGCACGCGAATTCCAAGCCGCATTTTATCGGCGTTATCAAAAATTACGCCTTGCGAACGGTCGGTATTTTTGCTGATTAAAGTTCGCTCGCCGGTTGAGATTTTGACTTTGTAGAGGTCGTGCCAAGCCGGGTCGCGGTCATTTAACCCGACATAAATCGCGTCGGGATCGGATTCCGGCACAGCGTAAATCTGAGCACGCATCTTTTGCGCGTCGGTGATGTTTCTCGCCGTCGGCACTTCCGCGCTGTTCGCCGTCGTTTCGGCAGGATTGACGGCGTAAACATTGAAATTTTCATCACCGGCTTTATCTTGCGTGAAAAGAATGTATTTTCCATCCTCGCTCCAGAAAAATCCCGGAATCGGTCTGTCGGTGCGATTGGTGATGAGTTTCGCTTTTTCAAATGGCTCATCAACCTTTTTGACCCAAATGTTACGTGTGTCTTTGTAGGGTTTTATAAACGCGATGTATTTACCATCCGGCGAAATCTGCGCGCCGGAAATTTCCGGGTTGCCGAACAGCAATTCGCGGTCAATAAGCGGCGGCAAATTGTTCTGTGCCGAAATCGTTATGGAAAATGTTATAACCGATAAAACTAAAGCTATAAAAAACAGGTATTTTTTTGGCATATTTTTTCTTTCCTTATTTGTGGAATTTTTTAGATTGAAAGACCGTAAAAAAAATTTACGATAAGCTAGGAAAAATAGTTTCAAAAATGAGACTAAACACAAAGATTGATTTTCTTAAATAATAGCGCTTTTTTGTAAAATGCTCAACTTTTGCGGAAAATATATTTTTCAAAACTCATCTTTCCAAAATTTTTTGCGAAACTTACTTTCCGTCCAGAAACCTTTGAAAAGCTCGATTTTCGGACGTGCGTCTTTAACCAAAACTATACTTACAACATCGTAGCGAAATTTTATATTGTTGAGTCGAAAAATTTTTCGATAAGCTCGTGCCGTTCTGATAATTTGTCTTTGTTTACGTAAATTAACTGCCGCTAAAGGCGAAGCAAATTCGTCAGATGAACGAGTTTTAACTTCAATAAAACACAAAGCATCTTCGTCAAACGCAATCAAATCAATCTCGCCGGTAACTTGCGCGCCGCGATTATTTCTGCCAATCGGAACTTTAAAGTTTGCCAGAACAAGACGATAACCGTTTCGCCGCAGAAACCGCGCCGCCAGGTCTTCGCCGATTTGCCCGACTTGACTTGTATTTAAGGCAGATGAATGCTTATCCTGAAAATTAAATGACAAAATTTCCAACATTTTTCAGATGAGAGTAACACAGATGAATTCAAAAACAATCAAAGTTTTAATAAACTTTTATGAAAAAAGCTGTTAAAATTATCGCAATCGTTTTAGCCGTCGCCTTTTTCGCCATTCAATTTTATCGTCCCGACCGCACAAATCCGCTGATTGTCGAAGCCGAAACTTTGGAAGCATCAACCCAAGTTCCGGAAAATGTTCAGAAAATTTTGGAACGAAGCTGTAATGATTGTCATTCAAACAAAACCGTCTATCCCTGGTATTCAAACATTTCTCCGTTTTCTTGGATGCTCGTCGATCACATCAACGAAGGTCGCCGCGAACTGAATTTTTCCGCTTGGGGAACTTATACCAATAAACGAAAACGCCATAAACTTGACGAAACGTGTGAACAGATTACAGACGGCTTAATGCCGCACAACCAATATTTGTGGATTCACCGTGACGCGAGACTTTCCGAAGCAGACAAAAAGATTTTGTGTGATTGGGCGGAAACTGAAAAAGCAAAGCTGCCGGAAGTCTGATTACGTTATCGGTAAAATAATATAAAACTATAATTTTACCCGTTGCATCAAAAGCGCGAAATTTCTTTTCCGAAAAAGTTTTTAACAGAAAAATCAGATGAAAAATAAAATCTTTTGTTTATCGAAAGTACTGACAATCGCCACCTTCTTTTTATCAGCCAACACATTGTGCTCATCTGTATTCGCACAGAAAAAAGAAACCTCTTCTGCAACGAAACAAACAATTTTTGAAAAAAATTCTGAAAAAAATTCGGTTGAAGATTTTTGGGAAGACGAAGACGAAATTTTTCGTCTGGTAAATTTGGAAAGACGCAAACGCAGGCTGAACGAACTCGATTGGGATGAGCAGTTGGCGAAGATGGCGCGAAAATATTCGGAAAAAATGGCACGAGAAAATTTTTTTAGCCATTTTGACCCTGAAGGTGGAAATGCAGCTAAAAGGGCAAAAAAGGCGAAAATAAAAAACTGGAGCAAAATAGGCGAAAATCTTTTTACGATTGAAAGAGTTTCCAAATTTGAAGCTTTTGTCGTCAAATACTGGATGGAATCTCCAACTCACGAAGAAAACATTTTGGATGAAGAGTGGACGACAACCGGCGTCGGCATTTTCGGAGTGGACAACGGCGACATTTTCATCACGCAGATTTTTATTAAAAGATAAACGCTGCTTAATATAGACAACCGTTATGTCCATTTACGAAAAATTTCATCCGATTAACTTTGATGAAATAAACACCTATGAATTAGCGTCTCGTCCGAGTAAAGTTACCGTTAAAGATTTTGCCAAACCGGTGAGTGAAGCCGATTCGCTCAAAGATTTTCTCGAAAAATTGCCTGATATTCTTGCCGTTCAATCGCTAAGAGAAATTGCCCGACAAATTCGCCGCGCTCGAGATTTAGGAAAGCCTATCGTTTGGGGAATCGGCGGGCACGTCGTTAAAACAGGACTCGCACCGGTAATTGTTGATTTGATGAAACGAGGCTTTGTTTCGGCAATCGCTTCAAACGGCTCTGTTTTGGTTCACGATACGGAAATTGCGCTGGTTGGATTTACTTCCGAAGACGTTGACGCGAGTTTGGGTAAAGGCGATTTCGGCGCGGCGCGAGAGACGGGTGAGATTTTAAATTCAGCGGCTAAAAACGGTATGAAAGATAATATCGGTTTAGGCGAGGCGATGGGTAGGGAAGTTTTACAATCGAATCTCGCAAACAAAGAAGTCTCTCTGCTTTACCAAACTTACAAACGCAAAATTCCTTTCACAGTTCACGTGGCAATCGGCGCGGACATCGGGCATTTTCACGTGAGTTGCGACGGCGCTGCACTAGGCGCAACTTCGCATACCGATTTCAAACTTTTTTGTTCAATCGTCAAAGAATTAAACGGCGGCGGAGTTTATCTAAACATCGGTTCGGCTGTAATTTTGCCCGAAATTTTCCTCAAAGCTGTAACGGTTGTGCGTAATTTAGGATTTCCGCTCGAAGATTTTACCACAGCAAATTTTGATTTCATTCAATCTTACCGACCGAATACAAATGTCGTTCGTCGCCCGACAGCTAATGGTGCGGGACGCGGATTTTCCATTACCGGTCATCATGAATTAACCATTCCGCTTCTTGCCGCGCAAATTCTTTGCGGAAAATAAAAATCATCCTCGCGTTTGACATATAATTTTATTCATTCTATCGTTTATTGAAAACGATTTTCAATTTCATCTCGAACGTTAAAAATCTTTAAATTTACAAAATTCTAATAAATATTCGATAGCAGAGAACAGTTTCTATGTTTAATAAAATTTTTCGGTTTGGCACAATTTTATTTGCTTTATTTTTCAATGCAGCAATCGGTACGAATGCTCAAAACAATACTTATAAATTTTCAGGAAGCGTTAAAGACATAAACGGTAGAGCAATTGTCGGCGCTAACATAAAAATAAAACAACAAGGCAGTAATTTCGAGCGAGATGCAAATACAAATGAACGCGGAGAATTTGAGTTTAACAGCTTAGAGAAAGTTTCTTATCAGTTAACCGTCGCCGCAAAAAGTTTTACCGCACAAACTCAAACGATAGATATTGGTCGAACAAATTTTTTGATTATAACTTTACAGCCTGAAAACATAGCTGAGTATGTTTCGATAACCTCGAGTTATCTGGCGGGAACAACGGAAGCGTTGGAAAGAACGGCTGGCTCGATTGAAACGATTGATAAAGATATGTTGGAAAAGTCAAGGGTTTTTAATTTTTCCGAAGCCTTACGAAAAGTTTCCGGCATTAATATCCGCGATGAAGAAGGTTTTGGGCTTCGTCCGAATATTGGAATTCGCGGGACGAATCCGACTCGCTCGACCAAAGTTTTATTACTCGAAGACGGAATTCCGCTTGCATATGCGCCTTATGGCGACAATGCTTCTTATTATCACCCGCCGATTGAACGTTTTGAATCAGTTGAAGTTTTGAAAGGCGCGGGACAAATCGAATACGGTCCGGTTACGGTTGCGGGCGTGGTTAATTACATCACGCCGAACCCACCTGAAAAACCTGGTTTTTCGCTCAAACTTCTTGGGGGAAATCGAGATTATTTCAATGGCAATGTCGGTTTTGGCGGAACTTTCGGCAAAACCGGAGTTTTGTTTAATTTCACGCGCAAACGAGGCGCGGGCGCACGCGATAATGTCCGTTCGGGTTTGAATGATTTCAGCTCAAAAATTGTCCAACCGATTAACGATAAAAACGTATTAACCTTTAAATACAGTCATTATAACGAAAATTCACAAATTACGTATTCGGGTTTAACCGAAGCCGAGTATGCCGAAAATCCTCGTCAAAATCCTTTTCTTAATGACTCGTTCAATCTTTTTAGAGAAGGTTTATCCGTTTCGCACATATTTGTTTTCACGCCGAAAACGAGTCTAACAACCAATGCTTACACTTCATATTTTTCGCGCGATTGGTGGCGGCAATCTTCTAATTCGGGCGAGCGTCCAAACCGCCGCGGAAACGACCCGGATTGTCGCGGAATGCAGGATTTATTAACAACTTGCGGCAATCAAGGGCGACGGCATTTTGGTTGAAAGTAATGTGCGACGAAACTTGGCGGTTTCGGGTTTTATACAAAACCGTTTCATCTGGAGAAATTTCTCTTTTACGCCCGGTCTACGCATTGAAAATATCAAGTTCAAACGCATCAATCAATTAAATAATACAATCGGCGAAACCGAGTTAACCCAAATAATTCCAGGTTTAGGCGTTACATACAACGCATTTAAAAACACGACCGTTTTTGCCGGCGTTCATCGTGGGTTTGCGCCGCCAACAACTGCCGACATCATTACAAATAACGGAGGTATCGTTGATTTAAAATCCGAACTAAGTTGGAATTATGAAATAGGCGTGCGAAGTCTTCCAATAAGAGGACTTTCACTCGAAAGCACCTTTTTCCGAACCGATTATGAAAACCAGATTGTTCCGGCGTCGGTAGCGGGCGGGATTGGCGCGACAGTTACAAATGGTGGGCGAACTTTGCATCAGGGTTTGGAATTTGCGGGGCAAATTGACTCGGCAAATTTATTTAATACAAATTACAACGTTTATTTCCGCACAGCTTACACTTATCTGGGAACAGCGGAATTTCGCGGAGATAGATTTAGCAGTATTTCAGGTTTTACAAAAATTTCCGTTACCGGAAACCGTTTGCCTTACGCTCCAAAAAATTTGCTGACAACTTCAATCGGTTATTCGTACAGAAATTTTGACACTTTTGTAGAAAGCAATCGTATCGGAAGTCAATTTTCTGATGATTTGAATTCAACGATTCCTTCAGCTAACGGTCAGCGTGGAATGATTCCAGCACAAACTTATTGGAATGCGACAGCGAATTACCGAATTGAAAAATGGAAAACCAAGCCCGGTATTAGTCGCATCGCTGTCGCTAAACCACGTATCACGCGTTTGGTCTGACATCATCAAATTAACATCGTCTCTTGAATAGCCACGGCTAATAGCCGAATTATACGCTTTTTCCGCACTATCACGGTCTCTGAACATTCCGGTTAACATTTGATTACTGCCTTGTCTTTGCCTTCCCATCGCAGCTTGCGCTTCACCCTCGCGTTCGAGAGAGGAGTTTCCGGTAACTGCACCGGTGGCATCTTTAACAGTACCGCTAATACGATCACCGATTCCCGATGCTTCTTCACTTACTGTTCCATCTTTATATCTATCTTGGTTATTCATAATAATAAATCTCCTTCACTGTTCTTATAAACTTCTAGCTGTTTAGCTTAAAAATCTATTGAGCAATATATGTGCCATGAGATAGGTATTATATTTAAGTTGAACCGTTATAAAGGTAATAGTGTCTTGCGAACCACCTCAATTAATTTTAATTAATAGATTTTGTGTTTTATTTCAAAACACTTAATTTTTTTACATTCGTCTTTGATTAAGACAATCAACGAATACAAAGTTTATCAATATCAATTAAACAGACTTGCCAAATTTTTTTACAAATCGCACAATTTTTAATTGTGATACACAGTTTTGAAAAAGTTGTTGAATTGCTTCAACTTGAAGCCAAAGCGATTGAACAGGCAGCGAGCCGTCTAGAAAAATCGGTCGTCGGAAAAACTATCGAGATTCTGCAAAAGTGCGAAGGTAAAATTATTGTAACCGGCGTCGGGAAGTCGGGAATAATCGCGCAAAAGATAGCGCAGACTTTGACCAGCACCGGAACGGTCGCAGTCTTTGTTCATCCTTCTGACGCTATTCACGGAAGTCTCGGTGTCATAACCAAAGGTGATGTGCTGATTGCTTTGAGCAATTCGGGCGAAACCGACGAGATTTTACTGCTTTTGCCGGCTTTACAGAAACGGAAAATCTGTATCGTTTCAATTGTCGGCAATACGAATTCAACTTTAGCACGAAAGTCAGATATTGTTCTTGACGCATCAGTTGACCAGGAAGCCTGTCCGTTAAATCTTGCGCCGACGACCTCAACTACGGTCTCGCTTGCTCTTGGGGATGCGTTGGCGATGACATTAATGCAAGCGAAAGGTTTGACAACGGAAGATTTTGCCGCCAATCATCCGGCTGGACGTTTGGGCAAACGCCTGACTTTGAAAGTTGCGAATTTAATGCACGAAAGCCCAAACATTTTTC
>JAIVJJ010000425.1 GCA_020200095.1 Acidobacteriota bacterium
GAACATAACCAAACTTACCCAAAATGCTTGAATAAGACTGCAAAACCTTTATTCGTCGGTTCGATTCCGACCGCCGCCTTAATAGAATCAATGATTAAGGGCAGCCAATTGGTTGCCTTTTCTGTTTTGTATGCGAAAAATGTGGCTCATGCAACCCATTGGTGCAAAGTCGCAAAATTGCCGTTAAATATGATCTGTTTGGTTAGCAACAATGGGTTACATGAGCCAAAATGTTTAGCTCAAACTCTCTTCAAGACAAAGAAGACAAGCCTGAGAAAAAAACCAGAAGAGAGCGACAATGAACGACCGCGCTGCAAGCAGCGCGGTATCAAAATAGGTCGAGTTGACCGTTCCCTTCTATCTTGCCTTGTTGCTGAACATAGTTCTTTATCATTTGCTCGTTGCCGTGTGTGCGCCGACCGTCGTGATGAAATATCCGTCCGTCCAGAACTCGCCGCCCCATAAATACTTTTTCACCGCCGGACACGCGCGGAAGATTTCTCGCGCCGTCAGACTCTTACTGATTTGCACGATCTTTTTCGGACTGTACATCGGCACGCTTTGCACCAGAAAATGAACGTGGTTGTTGTCCGTCCCGATTTCCAGAAACTCGATCTCGTATCGTTTCTCGATTTCAGCGCACACCTGTTTTAGCTTGGCATCTACCTCTGCGCTAAACACGGCGCGCCGATATTCCGCCGGACAAACGATGTGCTACATCAAAACCGATACGTTATGGTCTTTGTGAATGATGCGGCTCATTCACAAAGTATAAAGCCGCAGCAAGCTGCGGGGAACTAACCCCAATGAGATTAGATTGGCAGATATATGCGGTTTCTTGACTCTTTTTATTAAACCACCGTTCAAAGCCGGGATAATCTTCCTTGAGGCTATCAAAGAACTGATCGTTAAGATTAATGTTTCCGAAGAACTCTTTCTTGACTGATAAAGTTTTGTAGTCCGACAGGTCTGGATTCTCTGCAATCGCCTTCGTCAAAAATGAATCAATATTGAAAACTTTGTCCGCAATATTTAGGAGTTCGGCTTTCTTCTTAATCTTCTTATCTTCAGTAATGAGGATGTCAACTCGGTCGTTATAGACTTCATTTATTAACAAGGTGTCGTTTGAATCGTTCTGATCTTTATCGAGAGGAGTGCATATCTTGATTACATCGGGATGTAAGGTAAGGTGAATTCAACTTGGAAGTGCAACACGGTTATCTGCTGTAAGGACGACCGTTAGACTCTCTCACCGGAGGCATAACTGTTTCAAGCAGTGACGCTTACAAAACACTCAGACGCGCTTACCTCTGCCTTGAGTGATAGTTGCAGTGTTGCACTTCCAAGTTGAATCCGCGTAACGTCAGTTCGACATAAGAAATGAGAAAGAGAACTCCAAGCGGTAAGATGTGGTTGACCAAAACTACATCGCTCAACCGCAAAGGAGTTCTCTCATGGAAATTCTACCCATCTTCTCTGACCCTTAGCCCGCGCGGAAGTGATGACGATTCTGCTCTTGTTTCACGCCTCCGGGTATCGAGATTTCAAGACCTTCTACACCCAATATGTGATGAAGCACTACGCGGGCGCATTCCCGAAACTCACTAGCTATAGCCGCTTCGTCGAACTCCAACGCGAGGCTTTGATTCCACTGTGGTGTTACTTGCATACACGCTTCGGCGACTGCACCGGCCGTGTCGTTTGTGGACGCGACGACTTTAGCCGTCTGCCACAACTTACGGATTCCACAGCACCAAGTCTTCCAAGACTGCGCCGAGCGGGGCCAGTCCAGTATGGGCTGGTTCTATGGCTTTAAGCTGCACTTAGTCATCAACGATTGCGGTGAACTCTTAGGCTGTTACCTGACGCCGGGCAATACGGATGACCGGGTGCCGGTGCCGCGCATGGTCGAAGACTTATGGGGCAAGCTCTTCGGCGACCGCGGTTACATTAGCCAAGCCTTGACCGCGCTGTTGCCAGGGCAGGACTTACAACTCATCACCAAGATTAAGAAGAACATGAAAAACAAGTTCCTTTCGTTCTTCGACAAACTGCTGTTGCGGAAGCGGTCGCTGGTCGAGACGGTCAACGACCAGTTGAAGAACATCTCGCAAATCGAACACACGCGCCATCGTAGTCTGTGGAACTTTCTCGGCAATGTGGCGGCAGGCTTGATCGCCTATACATGGAGGGAGAAGAAGCCTTCACTCAACATTCGTGTCAAAGAGCAGTTGCAATTGCCAGCAGTCGTTTGCTGATTCTTATGTCGAACTGACGTTAAGGTAGCAGGGACTTTCAAAGTCACGTATGAATCAAGCTTGATGTTGAATGTTTGCCGGGTATCTTTGTTCTTTATCTTATTGATTTCTTGAGCCGTAACAGGATGCAAATACTTCTCATACCGTAGCCGGTCTAACCACTTAAATAAGACACCAATCTCTTCGACAATAACGCGTGCTGCTTCGCGGTGGATTACGATATTTGTATCCAGAAGAACTCTCATTCAAAAGTTCATTCTTTCTGAAGAGGTCAATTGCAGGCTGGCAAGGTAACCTGAGACCAAAGACTATGACTCACCAGCCGGAACGTGAGAAACATTAAAACGAAGGTAAGATAATCTTAAACTTCTTTGGCGTCAAGAATTATCGTCTCTGGGCTAACGTTGTGCCTCACGGACGGTCGCGGTCTTCGCAGACTTGGCGCAAAAACTCATCAACATCAAAGTCGGCGATTAACTCACGGTCACCCGCGAAATCTTCAAGCGAAGTGAAAGGCTTGACGCCTTGCGCTCCGGCGCGGCGGAGAAGCTCGGCGCGCGCTTGCGCCGTCTCTGTAAATTGCTTTTAGTCTTACGGACATTGCCTTAACCTCACTGCTTTGCCTTCACTTTGCGCTGCGCTGCAACGTTCGCCTTTGGCGGTGTCTCACCTTGCCAATCGTCAACTTGCATCCACTAGCATCAAGTATTACAGAGTAGCATTGGCTTGTAAACGAGCATCTTGGCAAGTTAATCTGCCAGCCGGTGACGCCTTGTATGCGAGTAGCATTCACCTTGAGTTATAGCGGTTTGCACTTGCATTGATACTGTGAGTACGCGACAACTGGCAGCATGAAAGCGTACTCGGCGGATT
>JAIVJJ010000177.1 GCA_020200095.1 Acidobacteriota bacterium
TCGCGTGCTTGCCGCGCACCGGTTCGCCCCATGCCGCCTTGATTTTTACGTTTTGCGGAACAAACGAAAAAAATGAAGTTATAACAAAAAGTAAAACGATAAATTTTTTCATTGATTTCATAAATGTCTTGACGATTTAGCAAATTTTTTTAATTTTTTGGAATAAATATTTCTTATTCTAGATAATATCTTAAAGATGCTAATTTTTTGAAAAATAGATTAAGGTAAATGTTTAATAAAGCCAAGAAAAATTTGGCAAACAAAGAAAAAAGTTATATACTTTATCAATCTCTGCACAAAAAATGTTTTAGCACTAAATTTAACAATCCGACATTTCCGATTATTTAAGATTTTATTTTACAAGAGGACTTGGTGACGACTATGAAAAAGAGCTTTGTATTAATTGCATTATTGAATTTGATTTTATTTTTACATCCATCAGTTTCGGCGCAAAGATTAAGCGCGAAAAATGATATTAATTTAGTTGAGTCCTCCGTTAAATACGCCGGTGCCGAGGCGATTTCCGACGGTCGAGGAGTTTTAATCGAGTGGGAAACCGTGAATGAATCTGAAAATTTAGGTTTTTATATTTATCGGATTGACGGCAATCAAAAAGTTCTCGTAAATCCTTCTTTAATTCCGGGCGCGCATTTACAGGTGCGTGAAGGGCAAACCTTCGGAAAAAAATACACATTTTTTGATATTGAAGGCGATTTGAGTTCAACTTATTATATTGAAAGCTTAAATCTAAACGGACAAACACAGGTTTCCAATCAATTTTCCTCTAAATTTATTAGCGATTTTTCCTCTCCTGTTGGCAAACTGTTCGAAGCCGGTAGAAAAAGTTTTACGACGGCAAACCCAAACGTTTTGAAAAATGAAGTATCATTGCCGAAAACATTACAAGCGGAAGTTGAAGAAAACAAATTACAGGCAGACTCTGACAAACAGCGATGGGTAGCGGCGCAGCCAGGAGTTAAAATCGGTGTTAAAAAAGAGGGAATCTACCGCGTTACAAAAACCGAATTGCAAACCGCAGGTTTTGACGTAACCGCTTCGACCGCTTTTTGGCAGCTTTACCGAGACGGAGTCGAACAATCTATTATCGTTGGCAATAACGGAGATTATATAGAGTTTTACGGTAAAGGAATTGATACACGCGAATCGGATACCCAAATTTATTTTTTAGTTGTCGGTACGGAAAACGGAAAACGAATTAATTCGACCTTTCGCCGTGCGATTGGTAGCCCTGTATTGCAGGACAGTTACGCTCAATCCTTTATTTTTAAGGAACGGACGCAATACATTTCAACTATATTCAATGGTGAAACTGATAATTTCTTTGGCAGAGTAATTAGTAATACAACCGTTACTATTACGCTTAACTTGTCGGCGGTTGATTTTAATGCGGCTGTTTCTTCGATTGATATTACCATTCAAGGTTCGACGGAAACGGGGCATCAGACGAAAGTAATTTTAAATGGTGTAGAGCTTGGCGTTATAACCGGAAGCGGGAAAAATTCAATGAGTCGGCGTTTCGAGATTCAAACGTCAATTTTAAAGGAGGGAACAAACGACCTTCAATTAACAACTTTAAACGGAGCTTCGGACATATCTTTGTTCGACACTGTAAAGGTAAATTACGCGCGACGGCTGCAAGCCGTACAAAATAGCCTTTCTTTTTATACGAAAAATTACAAGGCGATTAATCTCGGCGGATTTTCTTCGCCAAACATTCGTGTTTTCGATATATCTTATCCTGACAGTCCTTCAATCGTTGCTAACCCGCAAATTAAGCAAAACGGTAGTAATTATCAACTTTATTTGCCGCCTTATCGTGGTCGCGTAATGTA
>JAIVJJ010000298.1 GCA_020200095.1 Acidobacteriota bacterium
ATTTTTATTACAATTTGAAATTTCAAATTTGATTTTACTCGCAAACATTTCCCTTATCCGTCAAATCCGCGTTCGTTGTTTTTTTGTGATAAATTATTTTTATGCTAAATCAATTAACTTATTCATTGCCCGAAGAATTAAAAAAAGCCGTCCTAACCAGATTTAATGAGTGGAAAAAAGAAGACAAGATTTTTCGCCTGTGGTCGAAAGACGCCACGCTTTGGACAAACGATGACGAAGGCGAATGGCTCGGCTTTCTTGAAATTGTCGAAGAAGAGTTGTACGACGTGCAGAAATATCTCGATTTTGCCGAAGCCGCGAAAAATTTTTCCGATGTTGTATTGCTGGGAATGGGCGGCTCGTCTTTAAGTCCTGAAGTTTTGTCTGTTACATTTAACAAAAAGAATTTTCACATTCTCGATTCGACTGTTCCAGCGCAAATCAAGACGCTCGAAAGCCAAATTGATTTGAAAAAAACGCTTTTTATTGTCGCCAGCAAAAGCGGCTCAACATTAGAGCCGAATACTTTCAAACAATATTTTTTTCAAAAGGTTTCGGAGAAAGTCGGGCGCGAAAACGCTGGAAAACAATTCATTGCAATTACCGACCCGAACTCGAAGATGCAAAAGGTTGCCGAAAGAGACAATTTCAGAAACGTCTTTTTCGGAAACGCGGAAATTGGCGGGCGATTTTCCGCACTTTCGGTTTTCGGAATGATTCCGGCGGCAACAATGAATTTGGACGTTGAAGAATTTCTCCAACGCTCGCAAGAAATGGTAAACGCCTGCAAATCGCATGTTCCGAAGGAAAATCCGGGCGCAGTTTTGGGAACGATTCTCGGCGTCTGCCATAATTTTGGGAAAGATAAATTAACGATTTTTACTTCGGCAGAAATTCACGATTTAGGCGCGTGGCTCGAACAATTGATTGCCGAAAGCACGGGAAAAGAAGGCGCGGCGATAATTCCGGTTGACCGTGAAAAAATTGGAAATCCCGAAGATTATGGCGATGACCGCATTTTTGCTTATCTAAAATTAAAAGACTCGACTGATAATTCAATTGATGAAAAAATCAACGAACTCGAAAAAAGCGGTCAGGTTGTGGTAAAAATCGAACTCGCCGACCGAATGAATTTGGGGCAAGAATTTTTCCGTTGGGAATTTGCAACCGCCGTTGCCGGTTCGATTATGCAAATCAATACGTTTAATCAACCCGACGTCGAAGCGGCGAAAATCGAAGCCAAAAAAATAACCGAAGAATACGAAAAAACTGGCGAACTTCCCGAAGAAACGCCGTTTTATGAGGAAAACGGAATAAAACTTTTCACGGACGAGAAAAACGCCAAAGAATTGAACAAACTTTTAGAAGGCGAAAAATCTTTGTCAAATTATTTGAAAGCGCATTTTTCGCGCATCAAGAAAAACGATTATTTCGCGCTTTTGGCTTATATTGAAAGAAACACAGAAAACGAAGAAGCGTTGCAAAGGATTCGTCATCACGTTTTTGCAGAAAAAGAGGTTGCCACATGTCTCGGTTTCGGTCCGCGATTTTTGCATTCGACCGGACAAGCCTACAAAGGCGGCGCGAACAATGGCGTAATTTTGCAAATAACATCTGACGACGCGATTGATTTCGACGTTCCCGAACAAAAATTTACATTCGCCGTTGTGAAAGCGGCGCAGGCTCGAGGCGATTTTCAGGTTTTGTTGGATAGAAATCGTCGCGCTTTGCGCGTGCATTTGGGCAATGATGTAAAAGAAGATTTACAGAAAATTATAGCGGCGATTTAATTCTTAACAAGCAATTAAACCGCCGTTGTATAAGAACAAAAAACTTCCGTTTTTTATTATTGCTCGTTTTTCGACGTATCTTTCGGACGGTAATATGCATCGCCGCGTTGAGTCATTTGCGCTTTTTCGCCGAGTGTTTGAATGACCGAACCGAGCAATTCTTTGTTCGCAAGTTTAAAGTTCGCCGTGCCACTCGCATTAACCTGTGGGTCGTGAAAATTTATAATCAAATAGCGAAGTTTTTCACGAATAAAAAGTCCGGCTATTCCCGCGCCCGGAAGCGGAATCGCGCTGACGATAGTTCCCGTAGTTGAGCGTTGCGATCTTGAATTCGGGTAAATAACTACTATCGCTTTGTAAGGAATTGAAAATTTTTCCTTCTGGTCCTTGCCGTAGAAAACAATTCTTTCGTTGGCGTCTTCAAACTTCAAAGTTCCCTTTTCTCTTTTGCTGTAGCCAAACATTCCGCCTTCATATTTAGCTTCAAACGAATTTGGTGCCTGTGTTCGAGCTACGATTTTTTGCCCGGTTTTCGTATCTTGTTTTTTTTCCGTCGCAAGCGGCTGGGCTGAACCTGTTGCGGTGAAAGCAAACAAACTTATTGCAATTAAACTCAACACTTTTTTCATAAAATCTCCTACCGCATACTGACAATTGATTACTAAGTTATAGACGCATTCCGCCAAAGGCGCGTTGCCACGCCAAAGTTTGCTTTAAAACGTCGAGCCTTTGTTTATCCGATTCAGAACAGTCTAGGCTGAGTTGTTCGATAATCGCTTCGAGTAGAGGAACGGCGAAAAGTCCAGCGTGTGCGACGACCTGCGAATAATAATGAATTTGTAAACAATCGTTGGAGTCAGTGTGAAATTTTCTAATTTCGTTTGCTTTAATCCTGAAAACACCTTGTCCCGGCGGAACGACGCGGCGCGGAACACCATGCGTGTTTTTATTTGTTTCATCAGTTACGCCAAGCAATAAAATTCCAATCAAAAACCCTTGTTCATTTAGGTAATCCGGGCTAAAAGAACCTAGCTCTGGTTTTGGCGAAAGGCGCGGACCGAAACTCGCGTATTCGGGATTGACGAGCATTGAGTTGTAAATAACACCGACAATTTCTTGATTTTCTCCAATCGGAAGTGAAACAAACTGCGCAAATCCGTAATCTTCCGGCGATGGCGGCTCGGCAACATCAAGAGAATCAATTACTCGCCCGACGTAATCAATGTGAGAATTTGATGAAACGATTTTCGCGATTTTCATTTGATAGTAGTCAGTAGTCAGTAGTCAGTAGTCAGTAGGATAATCCGATTTATGTTGGATTCTGACTTCTGTCTTCTAGCTACTATATTTGTTTTCCGAGTTCAGGAATAATATAAAGCAGCCACCAAAGAAATATCTGTACGATTAAAACAACAAAACTCAATCCGACGCAAACGAGCGCGAGTTTTCTGCCGCCAAGATGCGGCTGCCGGTAAGAAACAAAATAACCAAAACCGCCAACCAAAAAAGCTAACGGAACGAATAAAATTCCCAAATACGGCACGAACGAATAAACGACGCACGCCCAAGCCGTTTGTGATACAGAATTTTCGCTGCGTTCAAACAAATTAGTAATTTCCACTTTTTTTGCGTTTTCGATTAAAAAGGATTGTCCCTGCAAGCGATAAGATGACCGAATAGTATCAAGTGGTTCGTAATCTTCGAGAAGATGTTTTCCGCAAACAAGGCAGAATTTCGCTGTCTCACGCCGCGCTTGCGTTCCACAAGCCGCGCAAACTTTTTCAAAAGAAAGTGGAAAATTGAAAGTGGAAAATTGTCCGCGATTCGACTCGCGCTCTTCATTTTCCATTTTCCGCTTTTCGTTTTCCATTATCTACGTCTTCCTTTGCTCGCGCTCTTGCGCGAAACACTGAAGTTTAGTTTTTCACGACTCGCAAAGTCTTGTAAAGCGCGAAGAAAAATTTCTCTGTCGCGCGAAGTAATGATGGCGGTTGCGTCAGCTGTTTCCAGCGCGTAAGGATAGCCCAAGCCGATAACGCATTCGGCGCGAACAACGTTTATGACTTCTTCCAAAAGGTTTTCTTCATAAACCCAAGACGGAACGTCGAGTCGTGCGGGCGCGCCGTCAATTGTCGTTTGCAAATATGAAAATCCGACGATTGATTTTTCGGTGTTCGTGTCAATGAACGCGCCCAAACCGCGCCGTTTGGAATAGCAAAAACAGGTTCTGTCGCCCCAGAGTTTCAAGACTTTTGCGAAGTTTGAAGTTTCGGCGTGTAGAATCGTGGCATCATAAAGCGTTTTTTCGTTTGCGTTCGCGCCGGTTTCAAAATTATCAAGCAAAGTTAATAAATCTCTTGCATAACTGCGGTCAACATAACCAACCAAAGGAACTTTTGTTGCAATCGAAAATCGCACAAGCTCAACCAATTTATTTGTAAAGCTCGTTTGCAGTGCGGTTTTCGGATGCGGCGTTGAAAGCAAAAGTGTGCCGTCATAAAAGGCAAGCGGCATCCGCTCGCCGCGTTCCTGCCAGCCACTTTTTCTTTGCAAAAACTCTTCGACCTTTTCAACTTCCGCCTCGAAACGCCTTTGCCCGACGCGCGTTTCGGGAATTACAGGCTCGTCCTGCGACAAAAGCTCATTTGGCGGAAGCACGAAAAAATGCGCGTTTTTTTCGTATTTGCCGGTTTCGTCGTGCGGATTTTCAAACCAGCCAATTTGGATTGCTGCGACGGGCAAAGAGGTTTCCTTTTCGGCGTAAAGCTGGCTGCCGTCCGCGGCAAAAGTGGTTCGACTTTGTAAAATATCAAACGCCCAACAACGCGCTTCTTCGTGATTATCCCATTTTTGTTTGAAATCAAAAGAGAAAGATTTTTGTCGGTCTAATTCTTCTGACGGCAACGCGCCTGCATCTTCTTTACTCTTCAATCGCGCCCAAACTTCGGCGCTCGGCGTCTGGCATAAGTTCTGCAATTTTTCAAGGTATTCGGTCAGATCGCTGAACTGCGTTTCGGCAAAACGCTGAAAATCTTCGCGTTGATTGTGTAATTCTTCAGTTAAAAGTTCACGGAAAAGCATTTTTATTCTTTATCCTGTTAGACGTGAGCGTCATACATTTTTACTTTACGCGACTCGTTCGCCGATTCATAAAATCCATCAAAACAAATTGTGTCAAATTATTCGGATTGGCAAAATACGCTTTGCCGCGCGTCATTGCCGACATCTTTTTGACGAATTCGACTAGATAATAATCGCTCGCTAGCATAAACGTATTTATCATAATGCCGGATTTGCGACACGCCTGAACTTCCTTGAAAGTTTCCGCCATTACGAAAGGATCATTGCCCATCGAATTTTTGTAGAGCAGTTTCTTCTCGCCTTTTACCTGTTGAGAATAACGGCGGTGGCTGAAAAACGCCGCGTTTGATGGCTCGACAAAACACGCCGTTGGTTTTCCGTCGGTAACCATCACGATTAGCTTCATATCTTTACGCTGCGCGTTCAAAATTCTTCTCGCTAGTTTCAAGCCTTCCGTCGTGTTGGTATGATATGGTCCAACCTGCGTAGTCGCGAGTTTTGCAAGCGGCAATTCTTCCGCGCTGTCGTGAAACAAAACGATTTTTAATGAATCTCCGGCGTATTGCGTTCTGATTAAATGCGCCAAAGCGAGCGCTACTTTTTTGGCGGGCGTAAATCTATCTTCACCGTAAAGAATCATCGAATGAGAACAATCAAGCATTACGACGGTGGCGCACGAAGATTGATAATCCTGCTGGTGAACGTGCAAATCCTTGTATTCCAAATTCAACGGGACGCCCACGCCTTCGCGTGTAATTGCCGAAAGTAAAGTTGTGTTGACATCAAGATTTATCGTGTCGCCGAATTCATATTGCTTGGAACTCAAAGCCGCTTCGATTCCTGTGTCGAGATAATGCGTATCATGCCTGCCAATTGAAGATTTTCCAACTGAACCGAGAAGTTTTTGCAAAGTTTTATAGCCCAGAAAATCCAAACCCTTTTCCGTTACTTCAAAACGCACATCACGTTGTTGCGGCGTTCCGATTTCACCTTGTCCATTACCTTTTTGATTCTGTCGTTGCGCTTGCGGCGGTTCGATTTCTTTGAGATTTAAATAACCTTCTTCAACCAGTCTTTCAATCAATTGGTTTATCAAGTGTTCGAGCAGCGAACCTTTAAATTTGCCGTCATTTTCCGCAAGCATTTGTTCAACATCTTGCGGCGACAAAATTTCTTGTTCTAAAAGCGCATTTAGCAATGCTTGGCGAAGTGCATCAAGCGAATCATCCATTTCGTTTCGTTGCCGAGTCCAATAATAATTGTCATTAAAACCCGAATCTAAAAGCGAATCGGAAAGCGTGTTCATCAAATCGCCGAGATTGAGGTCAGAAACATTGAAACCCTTAAATTTTGAATAACGAATAAATTTCATCGTCGTTAATTTCCTTGCCTTTGAGCATTTGATAATACAAATTTATCGTCGGAGTCGCAGGCGTTTATAGTTGATTTAGATTTTCTGCCGATAAATTCGCATACTCAAAAACTTACCATATTTCTCTCTAAAAAAATAAACATTACGACCGACTTCTCGATACCTTGTATTTTTTTAAATACTGCCTTAACAGGTAATTTGTTGTTATCTCTTTGTATTATTGCTTGGGTTTATACTATTCCGTTGAACATTATTCGATATGGTGTCCTATGATATGTTCAATGAAAAACATTCCGTCTATAAATTACTGAAAAAATTAAATTTTTCTTGTTTTGGCACAATCGTTGCTCTATTTGAAAGCGAAAGCAGATAATAAAATCTTCAAAAATAACAAGGAGTAAAAAAATGAAGAAAGTTTTAGCAAGTTTAGTAGTTTTATTTATGTTGATGGTTTCCGTTCCTCTAACGGCGGAAGCTCATTGCACTCGGCACAGAAAAGCCAAAAGAACAACCGCTACCAGATATTATAGAACCTCAGCCCCACGTTACTACGCAGCCCCGCGTTATAGTGCGGCAGGTTATACCTACAAGCGTCCGAGTTTTTATCGTCGGCATCGCAATTTGATTAATGTCGGTATCGCAACTGGTGCAGGTGCTTTAATCGGTGGTATTGCTAGAGGCAAAAGAGGTGCTGGTTATGGTGCATTGATCGGTGCGGGAAGCGGCGCGCTTTACACCTATGTTCTTAACAAGAAAAAACGTCGTTACTAATTTTTGTTAGTAACCGAAAATTTCAAGAGGCTGTGAAAATTTTATGTAAAATTTTCACAGCCTCTTTTGTTAGAAGAACATTGGAAAAAGAAAAATTCAGCGTACTTTAAAGTACACAAATCAAATTCACAACCTTAATGAACTCGTGTATAATTCGACTTGAAAAAAATTCTGCAGGTTCATGGAATCCTTTTTAATTGATTGTGCATCTATTTTATAAGGTTTGTGGCTCGCCCGTGAAGTCTTCACTAAACGATCATTTTTGGTGTTGAACTTGCATTTAATTATTTTTCTATTGATAACAATTCAAAGATTCCGGAGTTTCCGCGGAGGATGTATGATATTTAATTCCAATTTTTTTCGTTTTATATTTGCCGTTTGTTTAGCGTTTTCGATGAGCGTTGTAGTTTTTGCCGATACCATCCGTCTTAAGGACGGAAGTATTATCAAAGGAAAAATCATCAATTTTAACGGCGGGAAATTTACGGTGGTTATCAGCGACGAAACACGTCAACGGCAGATGACTTTTACAGCTGATGAAGTCGAGTCAATCGTTTTCGATTCGGACTCGGCGCCCTTAGCGACAAACAAAACCCCGGAGCCGGCGAACAAAAATGTTAATAGCGGTCAGGATACGACCGTCATTACCGTCGGGCAAAATAACACGGCGACCCCGCAAATGACTCCGACTAAACCTATTTTGTCAGGTAATACAGACCAAACAAATAAAACATCAACCGGCTCTCCAACCAATTCAAATGCCTCAACTACACCCGCAAAGCCGATAATAATAGATGTAAAGG
>JAIVJJ010000178.1 GCA_020200095.1 Acidobacteriota bacterium
GGTTAATCGTTGGCACTTTTTCTTAATCCTTATATTAAATAAACCTAAAAACGTTTCCTAGAATAAAAGCGAAAGTAAGCCGTTACCTGCCTCTTACCGAAAACTTTTTCCGGCAGTCAGCGCAAGTGGCTACCTTGCAACCAAACTAAACTGATTAAACTAAATCGGGAAATTTCCTATTAAAGAAAGCGTAAAAATCAGATTTCCCTTCTCAACTTTTCTGTGGCGTGGCTTATATTTAATGATAAGCAAACTTTCGATTAGCGTTTTTACGCCCTGAACGCTGGAACTCTTCTGTTGAAAAGTTGTCGTTCAGTTTTACGCCACAATATTTGTTCGAGCGTTTGAGTAAATCAAACGCCTTACGCTTTCAAAACAAACCATTGAATCACTTCACAGTTTGTTTCAGACGTTAAAGTCCGAAATTTCAAACTATAAAATTTGAAAAAGGGTTTGTCAAGTGAACCTTGCGCAAACTGTAGGGCAAACGCATCTAATTTTATTAGAAGAGATTGATATGTCAAACTTTCAGTTAGATTTATCTAGTTGGAGGAAAAGACTTGAGTGAATTAAAAGTGCAGCCGTTATTTGAAAGTTTAACGATTATCAAAGACCCGCGAATTGAAAGAACAAAACTGCATTCATTGATAGATATTTTGGTGATTGCAATATGTGCGATGATTTGCGGGGCGGAGGATTGGGAAGATATTGCGGAATTTGGCGAAGCAAAAAGGGAATGGTTGGCGACGTTTTTGGAATTAAAGAACGGGATTCCCAGCCACGACACATTTCGGCGAGTATTTATTTTATTGGACTCGGACGAGTTAAAGGTATCATTTTTAGATTGGATCAGGTCGGCGGTGAGTTTGAGCGGCGGCAGTTTGGTGAACATTGACGGGAAGAATTTGCGCGGCAGTAAAAGCGGGATCAATGGAAAAAAGGCGTTGAATGTCGTGAGCGCGTGGGCGGCGGAGCAGTCGGTGGTCTTAGGGCAAGTCAAATGTGCAGAGAAATCAAACGAGATTCAGGCGATACCGGAGTTGTTGAAGTTATTAGAACTACAAGACTGTATCGTGACTATTGACGCGATTGGGTGTCAAAAAGAAATAGTTGCGGAAATCGTGGAGAAAAAGGCGGATTATGTCATTTCCCTAAAAGGCAATCAAGGGATTCTGCATCGGGAAGTAAAAGATTATCTGGATTGGGCGGAGCGGATAAAGTTCAAAGAAATTGAGTTTGATTATTCGGAAACACTGGAAAAAGGACACGGACGAATTGAGCGCAGAAGGTGTTGGGTGACGGAAGAAATCGGTTGGCTGACGCAAAGGGCAGAGTGGTCAAATTTGAAAAGTGTGATGATGGTGGAGTCGGAAGGCGAAGTTTTGGGCGGCGCGAAAACGGTTGACAGACGATATTTCATTAGCAGCTTAGAGGCAGATGCGACAAGGGCTTTGCGCTGTGTGCGCGGACATTGGGCAATTGAAAATGAGTTGCATTGGTGTTTGGACATTGGCTTTCGGGAAGATGATTGTCGCACCAGAGTCGGCAATGCACCGGAAAATCTGGCAATCATCAGACATCTGGGATTAAATCTATTGAAACAAGAAACGAGCAGTAAAAGAGGCATCAAAGGCAAACGCAAGAAAGCCGGTTGGGATGAAGGCTATCTGCTCAAAGTTCTTAACTTTTAGATGCGTTTGCCCTAGCGCAAACTGAGATTTATATGTAAAATTTCATTTTTTCGTTGTCCCCTAAAATATATTCGAGGTTTTATGAATAACTATTTTGATTTTCTTAATAAATTTGATGAGTCCGATTGGCTGAAAACTTTAGAAAAACTACAATC
>JAIVJJ010000179.1 GCA_020200095.1 Acidobacteriota bacterium
GCATTATGCACTCGATTCAGAGCATTATTGAATCCGGTTCGCCCGATTCTGTCATTGAGGAGCTTCGGCAATACGAAAAGCACGCGATAACCGGCAAAACGCTTGCCGAAGAAAAAGCTAAAAGTTAAAAAACAAAATAAAGAAGCCGTGAGCGTCACACCTTGCGGCTTTTTTGTTTTCAGTGCATATTATTAGCCTACCAGTAAATTTTATGAAGATACCTAGCCCCGAATTACAAATAAAGGTATTCGGATACTACACGGAAGAATTGCTGCCGGACGGCTCGCTCGGCAATTTGAATTAAAAGGAGAAAGAATAATGAAAACTGAAACAGACGTTGAGAAAACATACTCGACAAAGGCGACGGCGAATAAATTGCTGCGTTTGGCAGCGGCTTTGGAAGCGGAAGAAACTTTTGAAATCCAAATCGCCGGAGAGCGCGTTTATGTTCCGCCTTTCGCTCGTAGCATCGTCTCTCTGCCCAACTAATCATTGCACCGGAAATTGATGCCGTTAAGATTCGTGTTATTCAAATTGCAGAGGCATCAATTCCGGTGAACTCAATCGTTCGGCGGCTACATATTGTATGCAAAGATTAGGAGATTAAAGATGCAAAAAGTAATTCCAGCCCTTCGGATAACCGATTATGAAAAGAGCAAGGCTTTTTATGTTGACGGACTCGGATTCAAAATTGACGGCGAACATCGCTTTGAACCACATTTCCCTGTTTTTATGACAATTAGCCGCGATGGGCTTTCGTTATATCTTTCACAGCACACGGGAGATTGTCAGGTAGGCGGTTTGGTTTTTCTCAATGTCCCTGACGTGGATGCTTTTTATGCAGAAATTACCGGCAAAGGTATCAAAGCTGAATCTCCGCCAGAAGATTTTGAGGGCAAAATGAGAGATTTTCGCGTAGTTGACCCAGATGGAAATAAACTCGATATTTTTACGTCCTTGAACTCTTGAGATTCAACAAACCGAAGGAAGAAAACATCTCGTTTCCGAGACGCGCCGCCGAACAAGTCATTGGACGTGAGGCGGAAATAGCTACTTGTTAAAAGCGTAGCGTAGTAAATTCTGAATTGGATGTAATAAAAAGCCTGTCCATTGCTTTGGGCAGGCTTAAGTGTTTTGTTTAAGGAAAGGAATGGCAAGATTCCATTCCAATTAAATACACGCCCTTAGAAATAAAAAGTTGCAAAAAAAGAAAAGCCGTGAGCGTCAAAACGCGCGGCTTTATTTTTTTAGAAACACTCTCCTTTTGGAGGGTTACATTACTAATCTAACCCTCTTAGAATCTATTCTTTCTAAAAAAGCGTTCAGAATAAAACCATCATTACGTAGTCAAATCAGTTTCTTAACGATAAAAAGATAATTATTTTAAGAATCACATATAAGGTTTCTACTTTTTTCGCGCGTTAGTAGGTAGAAGGAGATTTATCCCTTCTAATTTTAACTCAATACAGGAGAGACATCTATGAAAAAGAAACTATTGTTTTTAGCAAGTTTTGCATTATGCGTCTTGTTTTCTAACAACGCATTTGCACAATATAATGTATGTACGGCAGACGATTACAGCTTAGTAGCTACTGTTGATGATATGTTCTCGATAAAGTCAGATAATGGCACACCTTATAAAACCGCCAAATCTAAAGGAGAGAACGTTGAAGTAATGTTTCAGAACTGTTCTTTTAAGGACTTTACAATGAACCTGAATATGTCGAAGCGTTATTTGAAAGTTTTCCTTCCGAGCAAACCTCTCAATGCTCCAACAAATGAATTACAGGCAAAATTCTACAATTTCGATAGAGTATCAAGCGTTCCCATTACAGA
>JAIVJJ010000180.1 GCA_020200095.1 Acidobacteriota bacterium
ATTCAATCGGCATCAGCGCGTTTGTTTTAAATTACCGTCTGCCGAATTCGCCGGATTTAAAACAGCGAGAAATCGCGCCGCTTCAGGACGCACAGAGAGCCGTAAAAATTATTCGAGCCAACGCCGAGAAATGGAAAATAAAACCGGACAAAATCGGCGTGTTAGGAACTTCGGCGGGCGGACATCTCGCCGCTAATCTCGGAACGGCGACGGAAGACGCGGCGAAAATCGGCGATGATTTCGACAAATTATCTTTTGCGCCGAACTTTATGGTTTTGATTTCACCCGTCATTTCAATGAACGAATACGTGCACGCCGGAAGCAAAAAGAATCTTTTAGGCGCAAATCCTTCAAAAGAGCTGATTGAAAAATACTCGCTCGAAAAACAGGTGTGGGCGACGACTCCGACGGCGTTCATCGTCCACGCGGCTGACGACAAAGCGGTCAGTCCGCGCAACAGTTTGCTGTTTTACAACGCGCTGCTGGACAAAAATATCTCGGCGAGCCTGCATATTTTTCCGCATGGCGGACACGCGATTGCAATGCGAAATAATCCCGGCTCAACCGAAATGTGGACGAATCTGTGCGAAATGTGGCTCGTTGAAATGGGTTTTATTCCGCAGGTTAAAAAGTAAGCAGGGTTGACGATAAATCAACCGTGCGGCGGTGCGGATTATTGAGAAGTATGAAAAATCGGATTCTGATTGCGGTCGTCTGTTCGCTGTTGGTTACTATTCTGTCCGTTGGCGCAGCCGCGCAAGACTGGTCGCAGGCGGTGCGCGGCACCTGGATACAAGACGGCGCATTGCGCGAAGGCGACACGGTTTTGGCTGGCGGAAACGCGGGATGTGAAATTGTCGTTTCGGAAAGGGAACATTCAGCCGTTCGACAGGCGGTGAACTTTCTGGCGGGCGACATCGAGAAAATCACCGGCTACAAACCGCCAATCATTTCAACGCCGAGCGGACGGCGCGTTGCTATTCATCTCGCAACGCTGAGCAACGACGAGATTCCCAGGCAGATTGTGCAGGACAAACTCCGCAATCAATGGGAAGCGCACCATATTCTTACCACGCAAAACGCAGTCTGGCTCGTCGGGGCAAATGCGCGCGGGACGGCGTTCGCCGCTTATACGTTGAGCGAGCGTTTGGGCATTGACCCGCTTTATCTTTGGACGGGCTACACGCCGGAAAAACACGCGAAATTAATTCTAAAAAAGACCGACCATTTTGCAAATTCTCCGACCGTCAAATATCGCGGTTTTTTCCATGATGACGAGGATATTTTGCCGCGTCCGTTCGAGTATAGCGGCTACCCTTTGCGTATCGGCGACGTTCCGACTGAATGGTATCAACGCTTTTTTGAAACTGCTTTGCGCTTGCGATTTAATATGGTCGCGCCTTACACGCGGGCGCACCGTCGCTTTGAAGTGCAAAAGATCGCCAGCGATTGGGGACTTTTCTACACCTCGCATCACTACGACATTTTGCTCTCAAATTTGTTCGGCATTGAACGCTTCGGTTTGGGTAAAGCCCGCAATGCGGGGACGACCTGGGATTGGCTGATGAATAAAGAAGGAATGCTCAATTACTGGCGCGGCGGCGTGTCGGAGAACCGCGAGATTAACGCAATTTATCCCGTCGGTCTGCGCGGCACGGATGACCGCAGTTATACGTTTCCGAAGGATATGAGCGAGGCGGATAAATCGAAAATCTTTCAAGATGTCATCGAAACGCAGGTTCGCACGACGAAGGAATTACTGCCGAAGGACAAGCAGCCGATTTTTCACTTCACGCTCTACACCGAAATGCTCAAGAAGTATCAGGAAGGCAG
>JAIVJJ010000181.1 GCA_020200095.1 Acidobacteriota bacterium
TTCCAAGTCCGAATAATCTGAAGTGGGATTACAAGATGAATTTTCATACTCAATCGCTTAGTTTAAGCCTGCTTGTTTTGCTCCTCTCGCTCTTTGTGCAAGCGGATGCCCAATCAAAGAAGAACAAAGTTGCTCAAATACCTTCTTTACCTACTCCGCAGGTTCGATTCATCTCCGGCACGACTGCGCTCGGAATACCGTTCGAGTTATCCAGTAATCTTGTCTTAGTACAAGCTAAAGTAAATGATTCTGCGACTGTTTGGTTCATTTTCGACACGGGCGCGGAAAGCACTGTCATTGATACTGAACTAGCAAAGACGCTCCGTTTGAAAGCGCACGGTAAAACTGTCGGGACAGGCGGAGCAGGAACGGCTGAAGCCGTGAGATTTAAGGCAGTTTCTATGCAGCTTCCGAACATAGAAATTTCCAATCTGACGATTTACGGGCTTCCACTCGATTTTCTTTCATCGCCGCTCGGCAAGAAAATCGGCGGTGTTATCGGCTACGACATTATCAAAGAGTTTGTCGTCGAGATTGATTACGCCGCTCACAAAATCAATTTATACAAACCCGAAAGCTATCAGTATTCAGGAGCAGGCGAGATATTTCCTCTAACGTTTGAGGAGAATATGCCGTTTGTTCAGGCGCGTATCGCATTTGAGGAGCGAGCGGCGATTGACGGCAAATTTGAAATTGATTCAGGCTCAACGGGCGCAGTCTTGTTCAATACGCCTTTCGTCAAAAAACATCAACTTCTAAAAACAGTTTCTCGAACAAATGAAGTCCGCGCGGGCGGTGTCGGCGGCACGGCGCAGGCTTTTCTTGGGCGCATCAAAAGTATAGCTTTGGGACGTTTGACGCTTGAGAATATAGTCGCCAGCTTTTCGCAAGCAACACGCGGAGATTATGCCAGCGCGAAATACGACGGGCTGATTGGCGGCGAAATCTTGCGGCGTTTCAAAACGATTTTCGATTACTCGCGCCGGAGAATGATTCTTGAGCCAAACGCGCAATTTTCCGAGCCTTACGAAATTGATATGAGCGGAATGGAATTGCTCGCCGACGGCGACGATCTTTCCATCGTGTTGATTGACGAAGTGAAGCCAAAAAGTCCGGCAGCAGAAGCCGGAGTGCTTGGCGGAGACGTTATTACGGCGATTGATAATCGTCCAGTTAAGGAGTTTACGCTAGAGCAAATTCGCCAAATGTTCAGGCAGGACGGGCGAGAATATCTGTTAAATCTTAAACGTGATGGAAAGGTAGTGCAGGCTAAAATCAAGTTGCGTAGATTAACCTAACGCCGCGTCCAACAACTCATTCAACCGGAGCGCGGGATAGCGTGGCTTTCATCATTCTTCCTCGCGTTCAGATTGAATGTTTTCGCCCGCGCCCGGTTAATTCGGGCGTTAGGCGGCAGAATTGAGTCGCGCAGTAATCATGGACGTTGAGGCAAAGCCCATCCCTGACGAACGCCCGCTGACGGCGGCGGAGTATCAGCTCGCCCGGTGGATGCTTGAGCATGGCGGACCGGAAGCGCAGGGCTTCCTGCCACAGCTCGATCTTGCCCACGTGGTCTCACGATGTCCCTGCGGGTGTGCCAGCATTGATTTCGAGGTCGCCGGTTATCCGCGTCCTGCCGGCGGGCTACGTGTCCTCGGTGACTTCATCTATGGCGGCGAGAATGATCTAAGCGGCGCGTTCATCTTTGAGCGTGATGGTGTGTTGGCTGGCATCGAGGTTTATGGCCTGGCGGGCGATGCTCCGAAGACGCTACCTCAACCGGACAATCTGCGCCCGTTCAATGCCTCGCCTGCCGCCTAACAACTGCATGC
>JAIVJJ010000299.1:0-7728 GCA_020200095.1 Acidobacteriota bacterium
TCGAAGAATCGCTGGTGGCTAAATCTGAACGAAGCTAATCAAATCGGCTCAAGTTTCATTTTGACCAATAACATCTTAGTTTCTTTCCGGGCGTTTGCTTTCGGTGCATTTTTCGGCATCGGCAGTTTGTACGTTTTAGCATTTAACGGACTTCACTTCGGGGGAGCTTTGGGAATTTGTTACAAAATTGATTCGGGATTCGGAAATGAACTGTTGACGTTCGTTGTCGGTCACGGCGTTATCGAAATGTCTTGTATTTATCTGGCAGGCGGCGCGGGAATGCTTATCGGTTATTCGATGATAAATCCGGGCGATTCGACCAGAGCCGACGCTTTAAAACGCAACGGACTCGAAGCCGTGCGCCTTGCCGTCGGCTGCGCTTGCTTGCTCGTGACAGCGGGAATTATCGAAGGTTTTCTGTCGCCTTCCGCCCTTCCGCCGTTCGTTAAATTTGTCACCGGAATTTTAACGGGAATTGCAATGTATTCCTATCTATTTTTAGCTGGACAGGTGAAGGAAGTTTAACGTCCAAATTAAAGCAGGCGGAAAACGCCAATAAGTAGCGTCAGGGAAAGGAAGCGACGTGTTTTAGAAAGTACCTGTTTTGCTCTCACGCCCAATGATTTGTTTTATGCATTTTAGATTCAACCCTTTTTAGCTTCGATTGGAGGCACATAGTCAGCGCGCTCCGACACAATCTGCCTCAACTCCTCACGTGAAAAAATGGCTTCCGCCTTTTCCTGCCACGCTTCGATTTCTCGCATGAACTTCTCATCGTCTCGCTCAACTCGGTACTTCTCAGGTGAAATGGACGGGATTATTTCCTCAATCACGGAGACCTGCTCTTGAGTGAGTCGGTGGCGATTAGTTGCCAGCCACCGCTCAACATGGGTCTTAACAAGCAGAGCGCGATTTTCGGCTGAAATCTCGTTGAAGATTTTAAGGCGCTCATTAAACGGCTGAGGCATATACTGATCGTAGCCGATTGATTGATGTCTTTGATCCATTTCTCCTCCACTTACCCTTAGGCGTATAACACTTGAGATGACGTGGGGCGAAACCGCCACCACGCAACTCCGAGTTCACCAAAGACGTTAATAACAAAGTCGCTGTTTCGCCCTCACGTCCATTGAATTGTTGGGCATCGGCTTGAGTAGAAAAGCGTTTTGCGTTTGGAAAAATCTTGCGAACTTGAGCAAGTTCTTCCGCCGCATAGTCAATATTAATCGTTCGCGTGCAGACGCTTGATTCAATCGGGCTGACTTTGCTGTTGAACTCGTTGATTTCTTCGGCTAGTTTTTTCGGGATTTCTTTGCTCGCTGCTTCACGTTTGTAGGCATAAACAAGATAAGTTTGTCCTTCTTTGAGCCAAGTTCCACCTTCAAACTTGTATCCAGCAAAACCGTCTGCGCCTGTGGCAACGTCAATCGTTTCAGACTCTACGCCTTTGAATGCTTCGCTTACAGAAAAAGTTACACCATCAACATTCCATAGAGTTTTTTGCCATCCAGCCTTTTTTCTGCTGCTAGGTGGATAAAGTGGATAAGATGCGCTGGCAGTTTGGGCTGGCACGATTTTGGTTACAGTTCCGACGAAAATCACACTCGCTTGTTTTGTTGCGTCCACAATCGAAGGTTTTACCCCGCACGACGCGAAAGCAACTTTTTGAAAAGATAGCAATATAATAAAAGCGCAAAGTGTAAGGAAATAACTTTTCATAATTCACCATCACCAATTATAACGCGAAGATGCCCAACTTTATATTCTACCGAATTATAATTTTCTTCTACAGAATTTTTGTAATCTCTTTTTTATTTGAAGTCAATAAAAAGTTGGATTTTACAGGCATTTTGTTTTATCTTCTTGGCAAAATCAAAATTCCCTCTAAAAATTTATGCCGAATTAATAAATTTACCATTCCGCCCGGCGAATCATTGTCAGAAGAGTTTGCTTTTCCGAATCGGTCAGCGCAAAATTTGCTTGGTCGTAAATTTCAGCAAGTTGTGCAAGCGTTACTGCGCGACTGCTCTCATCGCGGATTTGTGCGATTGTTTCTAAGTTTTCATACAAAATTTCACGCGCTTTTTCCGTTTCATTGTATTCGCGAAATCGTTTGGCGAGGTCGTTAAAAGCCAACGAGCGCGAGGCAAGCTGCGGTACGGTTTCGGCTAAAGCTGCCGCTTCACGCAAGATGTCAAGCGCTTCTTCTCTTTTGCCCGCACGATTTTTTGCGTCTGACACGGCAATTAAAGCAAACATTTTTTGCGCGTCGTCCTCGATTGCTTGAACTGCTTGGCGGGCGAATTCGTCTTTTCCCTGCAATGTGCAAACTTGCGCGATTTGCGCGAGCGCCGACGTTTGCTCATTTTCGTTATTAATATTTTGAGCGATTTCGATGGCGCGTTCGGCTTTTTCAAAATTTGCGAACTGCACGGCAATTGTACTGAACAAACTGAAACGAGCGCGACTGTCGCGTGTTTCCGCATCGCGCTGCGATTTCAAAATGGCATAGGCTTCTTCGAGCGTTTCGAGTGCTTCTTCGCGCTCGCCTTTCACAAAAAATTGCTGCGAAAACCCTGTCAGACACGAAGCTATTTGCGTTTTATCCGCCACTAAATCAAGTGTTCGGTCGGCTAAATCAATCGTTCCGGCGCGTAAAAACTCCAGGGCGATTTCGGTAAAAAAAGAATCTCGGTGAATGCCTTCTATTGTTTCGGCTGACGCACGCGCTTTGTCGAGCGTTTCGATAGTTTTGTCGTTTCTTTTTGCTTGAGCAAACATCCGCGCGATGTCCAAAAAGGCGCGGATTTTTTCTTCGTTGAATTCGATCTCGTTTGCCGCGTCAAATGCCTTTTCGAGAAACTCAAAGGCTTTTTGAGTTTCGCCTTTTTGCAGATTTAGCGAAGCGATGGCGAGCAGCGCATTAACTTTTGCATTTGGAAAATCAATTTTTTCGATTGTCTGCAAAGCGCTCGCTTCGTCGCCCGAAGCGACTTGGTGCGCAGCAATATCGGCGAAAGCGTCGTCGGCGTGGTCGAGCGTTTGGGCAATTTCCAAAGCCTTTTCAAATTCGCCTCTAGTTGATTTTTGCAAAGCTATGCGTTCACGAGCCGTGCGTTGCGAGCTGGTATCTTCGATTGCTTCAACTAATTGAAAAGCGTATTCGTCGTCGCCGGTCGCGGCGCATTTTTCCGCAACGAGCGTCAAAAGTTTATCACGAACAAACGGGTCGTCAACGGTATCGGCAAATTCGGCGGCAAGGTCAACGTCCGATTTAGCTAGATAATATGGCACGATTGTTTTCATCGCTTCGGCGTGTCCGTCGCTGCTTTTGATATCTTCGGCTAAAAAGGCGGCGCACGCGAGAAGATTTTCACGCGCTTCTTCGATTGGAATAAGATGTTCTGCCATAATTTATTTTTTCAATACAGAGGCACAGAGAAAAATTTTAAGGTGAAATGTATTAAACAAAAACTCGCCGAATCGCGCCCGGCATCCACTCGGGTAATTTGTCGGTAACACAATCGGCGCCTGCTTCGCGCAACTGCGCGGCGTCAACCGTATTCGGAACGCCCAACGTTTTCATTCCGGCGCGTTTTCCGGCAATGATTCCCTGCGGCGCGTCTTCAATGACGAGGCATTCGCCCTGAACAATCGGATTATGTCCTTGTGCCGTTCGCGCCGCATCTAGCCGGATAAAGCCCTTTCGGTAACTTTCGGGATTCGGCTTGCATTCGGTAATGTCTTCGGCGCTGACGATTGCCGAAAAACAACCTCGCAAGTTCAAAGTTTCCAAAACAAATTCGATTTCTTCACGCCGCGCCATACTGACAAGTCCGAGCGCAAAATCTTTTTCCATTTTTCTGATAAAATTTTCCATTCCGTGAAAAATCGGAATTTCTTCGGCAACGAGTTCGCGCCAGCGCATGGTTTTCGCATTCATTATTTCATCAATCTTTTCGGATGTGATTTCTTTTTCGGCGCGTTTATACTGAGCATTGATAAACGTTTTGTCGTCCATTCCCATACACGAATAATAATGTTCATCAGAAAGCGCGATGCCTTCTTCGGATAAAATTTCCTGATACGCCTTCATATGCAAAGGCTCATCGTTAATAATTACGCCGTTGAAATCGAATAAAATTGCTTTTATCATTTTTTGGATTGTTTCCCTTTTGGTTTTTTGAAAATTGTATTTTAGTCTTAGAAAATCACAGCCGCAAACTATAAAAATCTTTCGTCGAACATATTTCCTCGTCCTAAAATTCCGTTCGGGTCAAAAGCTCGTTTGAGCCGTATCATTTCGCTTAAAAATCTCTCGCCGTACATAACATAAAGATAATGTCGCTTGAGTTTGCCGATGCCGTGTTCGGCGCTGATTGTACCGCCGAGCATAACTGCCTGCGCGATAAATCTACCGTAAAGATGTTTTGCCTTTCGCGCTTCCGTTTCGTCTTTCGGCAAAATATTCGCGTGCAAATGATTGTCGCCAATGTGTCCGAAAATGACGTAATCAAGCCCGCTCGTGTTTAATTTTTGTTTGTAAAATTTTAAGAATGAAGCGAATTTTTCATCAGGAACAGCCATATCCGTTCCGACCTTTTTTTGCTTGTAGCGCACAATTCGTTCGTTAACGGAAACGGGCAAAGCGTGGCGAAAATCGCGCATTTTTATTAAATCCTGTTCAGTGGTTGTAAACCAAGATTGTTCTACATCAGCATTGTATTTTTCCAAAAGATTATTCCATTGTTCAAAAAGCACATCCTCGTTTTCTTCAGTCGTTTCCTGTTCAAAGAAAATCGCGCCTGCCATATTTTCCGGCGTTTCGGGAAACTTCTCGGAGATAAATTTCAATGAATTTTCGTCAAAGTATTCAAGCAAAGACGCATCAATTAACTTTGCACTTTGATTCTGTCTTGTTTCAAACGAAATTTCTCTTGCTTTATTTACAAAATTCAATAAATCTTTTTCGTCTTCGAAAAAAACAATTCCGCTTAAAAACCCTTGCGGTTTCGGCAAAAGTGTCAATTCAATTTCAGTTATGACGCCCAAAGTTCCTTCACTTCCGATGAATAAATCAATCGCATCTAAATTTTCAGTCGAAAAATAACCACTTGTGTTTTTGCGCGTTTTGGGCTGCAAATATGTCGGAACTTTAGCTTTTATTTTGTTGCCGTTTTTGG
This sequence comes from Acidobacteriota bacterium, assembly GCA_020200095.1. GTDB lineage: Bacteria > Acidobacteriota > Blastocatellia > Pyrinomonadales > Pyrinomonadaceae. The sequence continues at coordinate 5,184 of JAIVJJ010000299.1, forward strand.
TTTCGAGTTCAACGAAGCCGTCTTTCGCAAAATTTTCGCCGCGCCTTAAATTCAACAATTCTCCGCTCGACAAAACAACCTCCAATCTTTCGACATATTTTCTCGTCGCGCCGTATTTAAAACTTCTGGCGCCGCTTGCATTTGTCGCAACGGTTCCGCCAATTTGACAACTCCACTCGGTCGGGTCGGGCGGATAAAATAGATTTTTCGCGTCAACCGCTTTTTGAAAATCGGTTAAAAGAACGCCGCTTTCGACCACGGCAAAATCATTGTTTATTTCTTTTATTCGATTGAGTTTATCCATAGAAATCAAAACCCCGCCGAAAGGAATCGCACCACCGACTGTTCCAGTTCGTGCGCCGGAAACAGTTACGGAAAATTTTTTCTCATTCGCTTCTTTTAGAATCTCCGCGATTTCAGCCGCGCTCTCAGGAACGAAAAGTTTTTCGGCGTGTCCGCCGGGAAGATTGCTGGCGTCGGTTAAATAATTTAGCAGTTTGTCCGCTTGAGTTTTAATTATCATAAATTTTCTGAAATCAAATTACGCTTATTTGTCTTTCGCGCAGATATTTTATGCGGTCTCGAATCTCCGCCGCTTGCTCAAACTGCATATTTTTTGCCGCCTGCCGCATTTCCTGTTCGAGATTGGCAATTGTTTCCTTTAATTTAGCTGGCGAATACTCTGCAAAAGCGTCAAGCTCGAGCGGAATTTTGAAATAGTCGGCTTCGTAAGCCGTGACCAGAGTTGATTCGATTGATTTGACGATTGTCGTTGGTGTAATCCCGTTTTCCGTGTTGTATTGTTCCTGCACTTTACGGCGACGCACGGTTTCATCAATTGCTCTTTTCATCGAATCGGTAACGCGGTCGGCGTAGAGAATGGCGATGCCGTTAGCATTACGCGCGGCGCGTCCCATTGTTTGAATTAACGAACGCTCGGAACGAAGAAAACCTTCTTTGTCAGCATCGAGAATTGCGACGAGCGAGACTTCCGGTAAATCCAAGCCTTCGCGCAGAAGATTGATTCCGACTAAAACGTCAAACTCGCCGCGCCGCAAATCGCGCAAAATTTTAATACGTTCGAGCGTGACAATATCCGAATGCAAATAGTTAACCTTGACGCCGACTTCCGAGAAATACTCGGTTAAATTTTCAGACATTTTTTTCGTCAAAGTCGTTACCAGAACTCTCTCGTTGCGTTCGGCGCGTTTGCGGCATTCTTCCAATAAATCATCAATTTGACCGCGCACGGGACGAACCTCGACAACCGGATCGAGAAGTCCGGTCGGTCGGATAATTTGCTCAACGACTTCACCGCCGGATTTGGTTAATTCATAGGGTCCGGGCGTGGCGGAAACGTAAATCGTTTGACCGATTCGCTGTTCAAATTCTTCAAAACTTAAAGGGCGATTGTCCATTGCGCTCGGCAGCCGAAACCCGTATTCGACCAGCGTTCCTTTTCTGGAACGGTCGCCTTTATACATCGCGCCAAGCTGCGGAACTGTCTGGTGCGATTCATCAATAACCATCATCGAATCGCGCGGCAAATAATCTAAAAGTGTCGGTGGTGGTGCGCCCGCGGGTTTTCCCGTCAAATGCCGTGAGTAATTTTCGATGCCGCGACAAAAACCCATTTCCTTTATCATTTCGAGGTCATACATCGTGCGCTGATGCAGGCGTTGCGATTCGACGATTTTTCCCTGTTTTATCAATTCTTCTTCCCAAAAAACGAGTTCGTCCTTGATAGTTTTAATAGCCTTTTTAACGGTCGGCTTCGACATCACGTAATGCGATTTCGGATAAATCGGTAACCGTGAATCGTGTTTGTGTAAAACTTCGCCGAGCAGCGGGTCAATCGTGTAAATCGAATCTATTTCATCACCCCAAAATTCGATACGATACGCTCTTTCCTGATAGCTTGGATAAACTTCAACAATGTCGCCGCGCACTCTAAATGAGCCGCGTTCAAATTCGATATGCGAACGCTCGTATTGCAGTTCGACAAGTTTTTGCAAAAATTCTTCGCGCTTTAATTTTTGTCCCGGCTCTAAAAAAACAATCATTCCGAAATAAGCGTCTGGGTCGCCGAGACCGTAAATACACGAAACAGACGCGACGACAATAACATCGCGGCGTTCAAACAAAGCGCGTGTTGCGCTCAAACGAAGCCGGTCAATTTCATCGTTTATCGTCGCTTCTTTTTCGATGTAAATATCTGAGGCGGGAACGTACGCTTCTGGTTGATAATAATCATAGTAAGAAACAAAATACTCGACGGCGTTTTCGGGAAAGAAAGTTTTGAATTCCTGATAAAGCTGTGCGGCAAGTGTTTTGTTGTGCGCCAGAACGAGCGTCGGACGCTGAACTTCTTGAATCACGTTGGCAATCGTGAAAGTTTTCCCGCTTCCCGTAATTCCCAATAAAACTTGGTCTTTCGTGCCGTCGTTTAATTCTCTGACAATATGTCCAATCGCTTGCGGCTGGTCGCCTTTCGGCACGTTCTCTGAAACTAATTTAAATTGCATTTAATAGAAAAAAGAGCTAC
>JAIVJJ010000299.1:7777-16061 GCA_020200095.1 Acidobacteriota bacterium
TTCACCATGTCATTTCTGCAAATTTATTTTTCAATTGGAAAAATTTTTACTTGAAACCTTTACCATTTTTAATTTTCATAATAAAGTTATTTATCCGATTCCTTCGTTTTTCAAACTAAAAAGATAAAATATGTCGGCTGTTAAAACAGTTTCGCAGACTAATGTCGCTGGCTTGTCGCTAATTCATCGCGGCAAAGTACGCGATGTTTATCAAGTGAATGAAAAACAGCTTCTTCTTGTCGCAACCGATAGAATTTCCGCTTTCGATTGCGTAATGCCAAACCCAATTCCGCATAAAGGAGCGGTTTTAACTGCGCTTTCCGCGTTTTGGTTTGATCGTTTACAGCATTTAACCGAACATCATTTGATAACCGCCGAGTTTGAAAAAATGCCTGATATTGTTCGGCAAACCGAATACTTACGCGGGCGTTCAATGCTGGTTAAAAAGACGCGAGTTTTTCCGGTTGAATGCGTCGTGCGCGGATATTTGGAAGGTTCGGGCTGGAAGGATTATCAAAAAACTGGCGAGATTTGCGGGCATCGTTTGCCTGCCGGTTTGCGTCAATGCGAAAAACTGCCCGAACCAATTTTTACGCCCGCAACCAAAGCGCAAAGCGGACATGATGAAAATATAAACGAGATTGAATTCAGCAAAATTGTGGGGGCGGAAGTTGCGGCGAAACTTCGTCTGCTTTCCCTTGAAATTTATAGAGAAGCCAGCGAATATGCTTTAACGCGCGGCATTATTATTGCCGATACAAAATTTGAATTCGGCTTAGCAGAAAACGGCGATATTTTACTGATTGACGAAGTTTTAACGCCCGATTCTTCGCGTTTTTGGTCAATTGAAACTTACGCGCCGGGTAAGTCACAGCTATCTTTCGATAAACAATATGTTCGTGAATATCTGGAAACTCTGGATTGGAACAAACAGCCGCCTGCGCCCGCTTTGCCAACTGAAATTATTGAAGCGACAACTTTACGGTATTTAGAGGCTCATCGAATTTTGACGGAAAAGAACTATAACAATTAAGAGTTTCAAATTACGAATGTCAGAGATTTTGCTTTAATTCGTAATCGTTAATTCATAATTGAATAATTTATGCAAATACGCGACCGAATGGAAATCTTAATTGAAGAAATGCTTGACGGGCACATATTGCTTAATGAAGCCATCTTTGAATTTGAAAAACTTTATATTCAAAAGGCTTTGCTGCGTTATGAAACACACCTTTCCAAAACCGCGGACGCGCTCGGCATTCATCGAAATACGCTTTCCAAACGGGTGGCGACATACGAAACTCCTGCGAAAACTCCGAAACGCTTGCTTGCCAGACGCGCTAAGTAAAGAAATTTTCACAACAGAGGTACAGAGAACACATAGAAAAGTAATGGAAAATGCAAAGTGGAAAATGGAAAATCCTGATTCTTAAATTTTCCGTTTTACATTATCCATTTTACATTTCCTTGTGTTCTGTGTATCTGTAGTGAAAACTATATTGTCAGAATTTCGGTTGATTTTTCTTTTCGATTACTTCAACTTTATCTCCGATTCTCAAAATTCCGCCTGCGTTTTCAGCAATTAGATTTTGTCCGAAAAGAATTTTTTTCTTAACGCTTTTCTTCGGAATTCGGTAAGTTGCCAAAGTCTTGAGCGGCTCTTTTCCGTCGGAAACACCTGTTCTTTGCTCGATTGTCGTAATTATGCAGCGTCCGCAAGGTTTTACGATGTGAAAAAGCGTATTTCCAATTTTGATTTTCTTCCACGTATCTTCAGCAAAGGCATCGGAATCTTTGACAACGAAATTCGGTCGAAAGCGGTTCATCGGCACAGGATTTTCGAGCTTTGAATTTAAATCATTCAGAGAATTTTCGCCGATCAAAAGAAAGGGATACCCGTCGGCAAAGCTTACGTGGTCGTCTCTGTGAACAGCGTAAAAATAATTTACTTTCCGCCGCGTCTCCGAAGGCATTAAAACAAGTCGGCAATTGGTTTGCAAAATGTTGCTGAACCATTCGTTTGTTTCATTTTCATAAACTTTCGCACGACATTTGCTGCTCCAAATCTTTACACTTACGGTTTCTTCCCTCTGAGGCTGAAAGGCAATCTGCTTTTCGCTTCCTGCGTATGAAACAATTAAACTTTCTGCTCTTATTGTTACATTAACAGTTGCCATTAACGGAAATTCCCGCTGCGTTAAAAATTCATTTTTCTCATTAATTAACATCCAACGACGGTCAAATTGCAAACCACGTTGTTTAACCGTTGAATCATAGAGAGAGATTCCTGCTAAAGATTTGATTGGATAAATATTTATTTCCGAAAGGTACATAATCAAAATTTGATAATGTCATTATCAGATTTTCTAAAAGATTTCATTAAAACTGTAGCTTGACAAAGTTAAACTTTATTTGTATATTAGCACTCATAAATCTGGAGTGCTAACAAAATAGCACAAAGATATATTAATTCAGATAAAAATATCCTAAAAGGAGAAAAAACAGAAATGGCTACAACAATTAAACCGTTACATGATCGTGTAATTATTCGCCGCATCGAAGAAGGCGAACAAGTTCGCGGTGGAATTATTATTCCTGATACCGCGAAAGAAAAACCGCAGGAAGGCGAAGTTATCGCTGTCGGCGAAGGCAAATATAAAGAAGACGGGAGCCGTCAAACGCTGGACGTAAAAGTCGGCGACCGAGTTTTGTTCGGAAAATACAGCGGCTCGGAAATCAAAATTGATAACGAAGAATTATTAATGATGCGCGAAGATGAAATTCTCGGAATTATTGAACGCGCAGGCGCAAACGCAAGCTAAGTTTTCCGAGTTTAGCTGGTTCGCAAAGTCCATCGAGTTTGCTACACTTTGAAACTCGTCAAACTCATTTAACTCGGAAAACTATTCAAAAAATTTTTAACAGGAGATTTATAAAACTATGGCTAAACAAGTTATTCACGGCGAAGATTCACGCGCGGCAATTTTGCGCGGGGTCAATCAACTCGCTGATGCAGTTAAAGTTACATTAGGTCCGAAAGGGCGCAATGTCGTTATTGACAAAAAATTCGGCTCGCCGACGATTACCAAAGACGGCGTAACCGTTGCGAAAGAAATCGAATTAAAAGATTCATTAGAAAATATGGGCGCCCAAATGGTGCGCGAAGTTGCGAGTAAAACCAGTGATGTTGCCGGTGACGGAACAACAACCGCGACGGTTTTGGCACAATCAATTTTCAAAGAAGGCGTGCGTACAGTTGCGGCAGGCGCAAACCCGATGGCTCTCAAACGCGGCATTGATAAAGCGGTTGAAAGAGTTATCGAAGAAATTCACAGTTTTGCAAAACCCGTTTCCGGCGATTCAATCGCCCAAGTCGGAACAGTTTCAGCTAACGGCGACAAAACTATCGGAACAATCATTGCGCAAGCGATGGAAAAAGTCGGCAAAGACGGCGTTATCACGGTTGAAGAATCGAAAACGATGGACACGACTTTGGAAGTCGTCGAAGGTATGCAGTTTGATAGAGGTTATCTCTCACCGTATTTCGTCACTGACCCGGAAAGAATGGAAGCTGTTTTAGAAAATCCCTATATTCTCATCAACGAAAAGAAAGTTTCTTCGATGAAGGATTTGCTTCCGATTCTCGAACAGGTTGCGAAACTCGGCAAACCTCTTCTGATTATTGCTGAAGATGTTGAGGGCGAAGCTCTTGCCACACTGGTTGTCAATAAACTTCGAGGTACATTGAATGTAGCAGCTGTTAAGGCTCCCGGATTTGGTGATAGAAGAAAAGCGATGCTTGAAGACATCGCAACAATGACAGGTGGGCAAGTTATCTCGGAAGATATGGGCGTCAAGCTCGAATCAATCACCGTTGATGACCTCGGACAAGCAGCGAAAATCACGATTGACAAAGATAATACGACAGTGGTTGACGGTGGAGGCGCAGGTGAAGCAATCGAAGGGCGCGTTAAGCTCATTCGCAATCAAATCGACGAAACATCTTCAGATTACGACAAAGAAAAATTGCAGGAACGCCTTGCTAAATTGGTCGGCGGCGTTGCCGTTATCAAAGTCGGCGCGGCGACCGAAACCGAAATGAAGGAAAAGAAAGCCCGCGTTGAAGATGCAATGCATGCGACACGCGCGGCAGTCGAAGAAGGAATCGTTGCTGGCGGCGGTGTCGCTTTAGTTCGCGCTTCGCGTGTTCTCGACGATTTCAAAACCGATGCTGAAGATGCGGATGAGCAAATCGGTGTTACGATTGTCAAACGCGCTCTCGAAGAACCACTTCGACAAATCGCTCAAAACGCCGGTGCGGAAGGCGCGGTTATCGTCGGTAAAGTCCGCGAAGACGAAAGCGAAAACTTCGGCTTTAACGCGGCAACCGAAAAATTTGAAGATTTGGTTGCGGCTGGCGTGATTGACCCGGCAAAGGTTACGCGCTACGCTCAAAAAATTATTGCTTTAACAAATTTAATAATCTAGAATTGTTTTGTCGCCCGACAATCGAATAATTTCAATTACTAAGGGAGGTCTTTTATTTATGGATGAGGATAACAGAAAATGCGCGCACGATATATGTCGCTGCCCGCGAAGACCAGATTCTGAGTATTGCAGCTGGCACTGTGAAGATGCAGCAGACCAGGATATAACCGAGATCAGATGCGATTGCGGATGCCCGTCCTGTAGGTAAATCAACCGAACATTTTTAATTCGATAAGGCTTTTCCTTTTATCAAAAGGAAAAGCCTTTTTAACGGCTTTAACCGCAATTTCCGTTTTGACTTCCGATTTTACATCGGTTTTTATCGCTTCGTAAATAGCAGTTTTTTGAGTTTTGTTTCCGGTAAGTTTATTGTCAAGCATTTTTGCAAAACTCTCTTTTAAGTTTCATCATCTTTCTTTGCTTCTTTGCGCCCATGGGGAGTTTCATTTGTGTCAACGTTTCCCACAACATCTCGATCATCAGGACTTCCTTTTGTTTCGTCACCGCGCAACATCTCGCGCATAATTTCGTCCGAAGGCATATTTGTCGCTTCGTTGGCTAAATCTTGCGCGTTCCATTTGTCGTGTTGTATGTCTTTAATTTCTTCGTTCTCTTTTTTCTGCTTTTGCATATAAATTTTGGTATGTTGAAAAAAAAGGCGAGTTATCAAAGACTCGCCTTTTTTCAAATTGATAAATTCGATTAGGGATTGATATTTGTAACATTGTTCGGCGCTGAAGCGGTAATCATAATCTGAGTTCCCTGACCGAGTTCAACATCATCTTTTCCTTGCGCTATAACCGTTCCGGCTCCGGCTCCGGCTCCAACTACCGCGCCTATTGCCGCGCCTTGTCCGCCGCCGGCAATTGCACCGATTAATGCTCCAAGTGCCGCGCCGATTCCGGCTCGCGTAACAGTTTTCGTCGTTTGATTATTATCGCGGACGGTTCCTTCATTATTAACTGTAACCTTTTCGCCAGTTGCCGATGTTACCTGGTCGACAATACCGGCAAAACGATATGTTTGACCATTGCGAAGACGAATCGTATCGAATTCAAGCGAGACATTTGCTCTGCCCGAAACCGTTCCCGAGCGTTGCGCTTTAGCGACTCGACCTTCGATTACCGCTCCGTTAAATTGCGAAGGCGAAGTAACTTCCATTGTAAACCTGTCGCCGTCCCGACTTGTTTTAGTCGAAATCGGCGTGTTTAAGACAGCTGTCAATCTTGTATTATTAGGAACAACAAAATCTTGGTTGCTTTGATTACTTTGGTTATTTTGGTTATTTTGATTAATGTTTCCGACGTTCTGATTAGTAACCATTGACCAGTTAGCCGTGTTATTTACTTTGTCATAAACGCTGGCAACCGTTACCGTATCGTTTCTGTTTTCCAAATAAACGCGGCGAATAACCTTTAATTGACCGTTGCTCAAAGGAATAAAATTAACGTAAAAATCGTTCATTCTATCGCCTTCATAATTCAGAGCAACGCCATCGTAATAAGTTTGAGCCGTAACTTTAATTGCTCGTCCGTTCGGCGTCGTTTCGGTTTGCGCTACGCCGTCGGCGTCGAAAGAAATTTGCGGGGACATACTTGAAGCAATTGTTACTTGTTTATCTCTTTTTTCAATCGCCAACATATCCGGCGAAGACAATCGTCTTTCTAAGTTTCTTCTGACCCGATCGCCTTGATTGCCTTGGTTAGCTCTGTAAAAACTGCCAATTGCTCGGTCAACCACTTCGCTGACATTGTCGCTCTGAGCCGCGTTTAAGCGGTAGGTTCCGCTCAACATCGTATCAAATTTGCTGGTTGGAACGTATTGCCGATTCCAATTCCAACTGACATTGTAGTTATTTGCCAGCGTGTCTAAATCTGTGCGTATAAGTTTCCACTGATTTTCCGCAGTGGCTGTCATCCGATAATCGCGCATAAAACCGTCAATAAAATATGCGCGGTTCAAAACTTCTTCAATATCCGCCGCAGTCGAACGGCGGGCGTCAAAGTTCTGCTTTAACTTGTCGGTCGCATTTTCAAACTCGGTAATATAAGAAAAAATCGCTTCTTCACTTCTCGTATTGTTCAAAACGCTTCGGTCAAGCGAGGTGTTAATTTCACGTTTGTAAACGTCGGTGCGCGATTCGAGTCTTGTTAAAAGACTTTGCACGTTACCTTCCGAAACACGGTACGGGCGGTTGGTAACGACATCCACTGCACTATCATTATTTCTATTATCGTTATTTCTATTAATATTAGCCCTATTGCTATTCGTTTGAGCGTTGTTCCAATTCCAACTAACGGCGTAATATCGCGCCAACGTATTTAAGTCCGTGCGAATACTTGTCCAATTTCTTTGAGTAGTAGCCGTCAAACGGTTTTTCTTCATAAACTGGTCAATGTCCGTGGCACGATTTAAAACATCTTCAACGTCGGCGTCAGTTGATTGACGCGCATCGAATTTTTGTTTGAGTGAGTCCACCGCCGTTTCATAGTCGGTAATGTAACCGGTAATCTCGTTTTCGCTGGCGGTATTATTTAAGGTGCTTCGGTCAAGTGCCGTGTCAACATCGCGTTTGTATGTATCGGTGGCGGTTTGTATTCGATTCAACAAAAACTGCACTTGTCTGTCTGTCGCCGTGTAATCTCGGTTTTGTGCATTAGTGTTTACGGTTGCTGTAAGGCAAATCGCAAATAAACTAAAAATAAATGATTTAAGTATTTGCTTTTTCATTGTTATCCTCCATCTGTCTAAGAAATTTCGCAAGATTAAAGGAGAGTGGCTAGGATGCTTCTTGCTTACCATCTGTTGTATGCAGCAAAAATCGTGCCGCTTGACAATCTAATTTTTAGAAACAAGTGAAAAGTATAAATTTAGGGGCTTATAAAATAATTTTTTTTTTTCGGCAGATCACTTCCGCGTAACGTATTGATACATTAGTAGGATATAGGTAGAATCAACTTTTATTCGGGTTTATTTTGCAGTTGCTGCTGTTGCAACTGTTGTTGCTTCTGTTGTTTGAGTTTATTTACTCCGAAATCCACACGTTTGCGTCCGGCTTCGGCTTTTTCGAGAAGTTCCTGAGCCTGCGAGTTATTCGGGTCAATTTTCAGAGCCTTTTTCAAAGCTCCGACTGCCTCTTCGTAATGAGCAAGTTTTACCAAGATTGCGCCGAATTCGGTTTGATATTCGCTGTCTTCAGGTTTGAGTTTTACCGCTTCACGTAGGGCTTTTTCGGCTTCTTGATCTTGGTTGAGTTTGTTGTAAGAACGCCCTAAATTATATTGCGCAACATCATCTTTCGGATCTTTCGCTAAAATCCTTTTGTAGGCTTTAACGGCATTATCAAATGCCTTATCCGAATCGGTTCTAATTAGCGGAGCATCTTTTTTGCGTTTTTTTGACGAAACGGACGTTTTGCTCGGTGTTTCATCCGTCGTTTCAGTCGTTGCTTCTTGGCTTTCAACAAGCGCATAGGCAATGCCTAACTTAAAATACGCTTCGGCTAAATCCGGATTTAGCTTAACGGCTTGCTTATAAGCGTCAATCGCCTCTTCATTTTTATTTACGTCAAAAAGTTTGTCGGCTTCCGTGAGAGCCTCGTTCGCATCAGTGAAAGTCGGCAGAGGCGTTTCCTGCGGTTTTGTGTCGTTTGTTTGACTAATTTCGGCAATTGGGTTATTTGCCGCTGGAATATTAGCGCTCGTTTCATTTGAGTTATCCGCAGTAGATAATTTCGTGCAATTTAGCTGGGCTAAAACAAACGCAACAAAAATTAAATTTATGAAAACCTTCTTCA
>JAIVJJ010000182.1 GCA_020200095.1 Acidobacteriota bacterium
ATCCAGACCCGGCTCGCCACCGATTAGTTTGAACTTCTTCATTTTCACGTCTCCCGAAAAACATTTTTGTCCGCAACAATTATAAACTATCTCATGTAACTTGCAAATCTCATTTGACAGGTTACCATTTAGGGTTTTATATTTGTAACTGCTATCAGCAAGATAGACAGTTACGCACTTAAATACCCGGAAACGTTCAAGTGTGGGAAAAGGGACGCGCCTATTCGCGGGCGCAACCTGATTGAGGAATAAAATTCATGCGAGTGCAAAACACAGCACCATTCACTTTTTCGGGCGCAGTCACGGGAGCGCGACGAAGTCTGCCGATGGCGATTGGCGTTATTCCGTTCGGAATGGTTTTCGGCGTGATGGCCCGGCAGACCGAACTCGGTTTCGCGGAAGCGGTTTTGATGAGCGCAACCGTTTTCGCCGGAGCCGCTCAATTCGTCGCGCTCGGACTTTGGCAAGAACCTTTGCCGATATGGACGATTGCGTTCACGGCTTTTTTGGTTAATCTCAGATACGTTTTAATGGGGGCGGCGCTTCGTCCATTTTTCAGTAATCTAAGCCTGTGGAAATCTTACGGTTCGGCACTTGTTCTGTCGGACGGCGGTTGGGCAATGCAGTTGCAGGAATTCAACGAGGGCAGACCAGACAGAGCTTTTCTTGTTGGCAACGGCATCGCACAATATCTCGTTTGGGTCGGTTCGACCATTTTGGGTTTTACTCTCGGCGCGGCAATCAGCGAGCCGGAAAAATGGGGGTTGACTTTTATCGTTCCCGCAAGTTTTCTCGCACTGCTGGTCGGAATGTGGCGTGGCAAATCGGACATTTTGCCTTGGTTCGTCGCGGCAGTCGGGGCTTTGCTGACAAGCACATTCATTGGCGGCAATTGGTTTATTTTAGTCGGCGGTTTGACGGGCAGTTTGACGGGCGCGTTGCTCGACAGTCAGGAAGCGACTGATGACATATGAAACTATTTTGACAATCGGCTTGATGGCGGCGGCGACAATCACGACGCGGCTCGGCGGTTTATGGTTAATGGGCCGAATAAAAATGTCGCCATTCGTCGAAAAGTGGTTCAAATCTTTGCCGGGCGCACTGCTTACGGCAATTGTTACGCCGACCGTTTTGCGCGGCGGCTCGGCGGAAATGATTGCCGCCGTCGCCGTCATCTTAACAATGGTCAAAACAAAAAGTTTGTTGCTGGCGATGACCATCGGCGTGGGCGTGATTTTTCTGATTAAAAACTTTTCGATGTTAAAGGAGTGAGGCAAATGATTGCGAGAATCTGGCACGGCATGACCAAAATTGAAAAAGCGGACGAGTATCTGGATTATTTGAACAAAACCGGGATTTCCGACTATCGCCAAACAAGAGGGAATTTGGGCGCATATATTTTGCGCCGGATGGAAAACGAGACGGCGCATTTCCTAACGCTCTCGTTCTGGGAATCGCTCGAAGCGATTAAAACTTTCGCGGGCGAAGATTATGAAAAAGCGCGTTACTATCCGCAAGACAAAGAATTCTTGCTTGAATTTGAACCAAATGTAAAACACTACGAGATGTTTGATAATACAAACAGGTCAAGCCGCTGTTCTGCTTAAGAACTGGCTATCGAGCGTTGGACGTTCCGATGCGAAGCCGCCCAACGTTGTAGATTAGATCGGAATGCCCGTGAGGCCCAGTTCATAGACAGCGCGCTGGCCGCTAGTTGAATCGCCATAACAGTAGCCAACGCATGCCTGCTCGATGGAGTCGTAAATTAGCCCGGCATCAGTCAACGCTTTTGTCCCGGCCTCCCTAACCA
>JAIVJJ010000300.1:0-3131 GCA_020200095.1 Acidobacteriota bacterium
AATTAATTCTTTAAATAGCAATTCGTGATAATTCGCATAAATCTGTGAAATTAGTATTCTACTTCTGTTCAAAAATCTTTGCGCCTTTACGTCTTTGCGTTAAAATTTCTTTGAAACGAGAAAACCTTATACTTTAAAGTTACAAAATTTCCGTAAAATTAAATTGATGAAAAGAAAAATAAACCAAATAAAAGTTGTCGGATTTTTAACTTTCGCACTTGTTTGTTTCAATTTTAATTTTGGTATTTCAACTGCGGCGCAGGAAACCAATCGCCAAAGAACAGTCGAAAAACCGACTCTGACATTAATACCCACTCCGAAACCAACGGCGACACCAAAACAAACACCGCTCCCGACCGTTTCGCCAACTCCCTTTTCGACACCAACCGCGACTCCGACGCCTGTTCAGATTCAAACAATCCCGGATTTACAATCGCGGATTAACTCGATTTTAGCGCGTCCTGAACTCCGGCGCGGGCAAATCGGAGTAAAAATCGTTTCGCTTGACACAAACAGAAGTGTTTTTGAAATGAATGCCGAAAAGTATTTTATGCCAGCCTCAAATATGAAAAGCTACACGGTTGCGGCGGCGCTCGAAAAACTTTCGCCTGATTTTCGTTTTGTAACCAGCGTTTTCGCGCCCGGACTGCCCGACGCAAGCGGCACTATTCGCGGCGATTTAACAGTTTTCGGGCGCGGCGATATTTCGCTTTCAGGCTCGTTTAACGACAGTGATTTTTATAAAGGGTTAGACGCGCTGGCGTCAAAAATCGCGCAGGCAGGCGTGAAACGCATTGAAGGAAATCTGGTCGGCGACGAAAGTTATTTTTCGGGAAATCCGATTCCGTACACTTGGGAATGGGACGATTTGCAATGGAATTCGGGAGCGGAAATTTCTGCTCTGAGTATTAACAACAACACGGTCAAATTAAGCGTTAAGCCGGGCGCGATTAACATGCCGTGCGTGGTGCAGATTCAGCCGCCAAATGCCATTTATAGAACTTTGAATCAATGCTCGACAAGCAATGCGAGCAAAAAAAGCGATATTAAAATTACCAAGAAACTTGACCTCAATGTTCTGGAAGTATCGGGCACAATGCCGCCGGGCGATAAAGGTTTTGACGGAACGATTACGGTTTCGCATCCGGCTGACCTTTTCGTTGAAATGCTGCGCGGACTTTTAGTTCAAAAAGGTGTTGTAATTACGGGACAAAATCGGGTAATCGGAACAAAAGACAAAGTTATTTCGACAGTTGCTTCGATTGTTCCGGCGGTTGAAATTACAAAACTTGAATCGCCGCCTTTCAGCGTAATCGCCGCGAAAACGATGAAACCAAGCCAAAATCTTTACACGGAAACGATTTTATGGACGCTCGGCGAGCAAGGCAGAACAATTCCGGGCGTTGCATCGAGCTTAGCCGGACCAAATCCGTTTACCAATCCGAAATCAACCAGCGCCGAGCGTGGTGTGTTTGTAGTGCAGAATTTTTTGAAAGAAATCGGTATTGCGCCCGACAGCGTGATTCAATGGGACGGTTCAGGACTTTCGCGTCACAATCTGGTAACGCCTGCGTCCGCAGTTCAGCTTTACATTTATATGGCGCGAAGCCGTTATGCACAGGTTTGGCGGGAATCTTTGACTATCGGAGGAGTTGACGGAACTTTGCAGAATCGTTTTAAGGGAACCGCCGCTGCCGCAAACGTGCGCGGAAAAACGGGAACAATTGACCAAGTTTCGGCGCTATCCGGTTATGTTACAACCGCATCGGGCGAAAGAATTGTCTTTTCAATTATTATCAACGGCGTGAATGACGTGCGATTGCGCCAAGCCGTGATTGACGAGATTGTCGTTGCGCTCGCAAATTTTAACGGAAAAACAAATTAGGACAGAAGGAGAGAAAAGGAGAATATTATTCTTTGTTATCTCGATACTGAAAGTATCAGGATAAAGATTGCAAAAGAAAAGTCTTCCCATCTCCTCTTCTCTTACTCTTAGATTACCAGCGCGAATAGTTTCCGCCGCCGCCGCCGCGATTTCCGCCGCGACCGCCGCCACCGCCTTCTTCACGCGGGCGAGCTTCGTTGACAACTAAATTGCGACCGTCAAAGTCTTGATTGTTAAATTGTTCGATTGCCGCTTGAGCTTCTTCCGCTGAAGACATTTCGACAAATCCGAAACCGCGCGAGCGACCCGTGTCGCGGTCTTCGACGATCTTAGCTGATTCAACTGTTCCCGCTTGAGCGAAATGCTCTTGTAGATCTTCGCTTGTCACGCCAAAGGACAAGTTTCCAACATATAGTTTTGTACTCATTTTTATTCTCTACTTTTCTTAATTTTAATGAAGCAAAGGCAGGCTATTAAAACTTTCAGGAAGGAACATCTCTTAAATGTTTTGTCTACCTTACTGCGACGCGCCCAACTTTTTCGATAACTTAAAACGAACCTGCTTCTAAACTTAACCAAACTCTCTTTATCCGAATCAAAGCCGTCGCTTATCTTATCTTGAACGGGCGCATCTACCAGAGATAGCTTGAGAGCAAAAACTGTGGAGTAAGTATGCACATTTTTTAGAATTTAGGCAAGACAAACTTTGATGTAAACAGTAAGAAGTAAGCAGAAAAAACTTTATTCTTTATTACTCAAAAACCGCTCATGGCTTACTGCTTACTTTTTAAGGTATCTAAAATTTTATCGTGAATGCCGCCGAAACCGCCGTTTGACATAATCGCCACTACATCACCTTCTTTTAATTGGGGCGCGAGATGCTCGACAATCGTATCAGCGTCGGGAAAGCTAAACGAAGGTTTTCCTTGCAGAGCAATATCTTTGACGAGTTCCTGCGTATCCAGAACTTTACCGAGTTCGCTTGCCTTCGATGTGTTGTAAACTCCGGCGATTATAACGTAATCGGCGTAAGCAAAGGCTTTTGTGTAAGGTTCTTGAAAAACGGCAAGCCGCGAAGACCACGAACGCGGCTCAAAAACGGCGATGAGACGTTTGTCTTTGTATTTTTGTTTTAACGCTTTCAGAGTTTCTTCGACAGCCGTCGGGTGGTGCGCGAAATCGTCAATTACAGTTACGCCTTTTTCGACGCCGCGAATTTCGACGCGTCTTTTCACGCTTTTGAATG